>JBEVDH010000008.1:0-20592 GCA_040514115.1 Comamonas sp.
TCGGCTTCGCTCAGTTCGGCCTCGCGCAGCCCTTGCGCGGGCGAAGGCTGGGATGCCGCGGGGCGGGCAAAGAGGGTGCGAAGCGCAGCGTCCGCTGCCGTCAATAACTTGTCCATAGATGAAAAACTGCTGCAGGGCGACAAAGCGCGGGCTGGCCAAAGGCGTGGCCACGCAGGGGCGGGTTGAGCGACCCACCCCCTGTGCATGATTGTGCCGCGCATTGAAGCGGTGTTGCAACCGAGCAACGAATTCCCGGAATCCAGCGGCTTATGGGTGAATTGCTTTGCGGATCGGGCGGTCGTCTGTTGCAATAGCGAGAGCTTCCCCACCAGGAGGTTGGCGCGGATAACCGGCGAATCCAGGGTCTGACCCTGCTCAGCTACGCACCGACGCCCTCTGTTAAACCTTGGAGTAATTCGCAATGAAAAAATCCCTGATTGCCCTGGCCGTGTTGGCTGCTTCCGGCGCCGCAATGGCCCAATCGTCCGTGTCCCTGTTCGGTATCATCGATGCTGGCGTTGGCTACGTTGACAACGCTACCCCCGCTGGCGGCAACAAGTACGGCGTCGGCACCAGCGGCAACGCTACCAGCCGTATCGGCTTCCGCGGCGTCGAAGACCTCGGCGGTGGTCTGAAGGCTGGTTTCTGGCTCGAAGGCGAAGTTTTCGCTGACGACGGCAATGCCGGCGGCCTGAACTTCAAGCGTCGTTCGACCGTTGGCCTGGAAGGCAACTTCGGTGAAGTGCGCATCGGTCGTGACCTGACTGCTGGCTACAACAAGACCAGCTCCTACGATCTGTTCGGTCAAACCGGCATCGGCCAGTTCTCCGCATGGCGCAACTGGGACGGTACTTCTACCGTCAACGGCGACGAAAACGCTATCCGTTCGAACAACCTGGTCAGCTACTACACCCCCAACTTCGGTGGCGTGAAGGGTGGCATCAGCTACGGCTTCGACGAAACCGTCGGCAGCAAGGCTGGCCGTTATGTTGGCGGCAATGTGTCCTATGACAACGGCCCCATCAGCGTTGCCCTGTCGTATGACCGCCTCGACGTCGTGACCGCCGGTACCCAAGGCGACCGCGATGCCCTGACCCTGGCTGGTTCGTACAACTTCGGCGTTGCCAAGCTGATCGGTATCGCTCAGCGTCAAGAGTACTCGTACGACCGCGGCATTGCTGACGGCAAGTACAACAACTACGCTCTGGGCGTGTCGGCTCCTGTCGGCGGCGCTGGCGAAGTCAAGCTGCAATACGCACGCTACGACCAAAAGGCTACTGGCGGCGAAGCCGACCAGCTGTCGCTGGGCTACGTGCACAACCTGTCGAAGCGCACTGCTGTGTACGGCACCGTTGCTTACCTGAAGAACAAGGACGGCTCGAACCTGGGTCTGCAGTCCAAGGGTATCAACACTGCTGGCAACGGCAACGACAAGCAAACCGGCGTGCAAGTCGGCGTGCGTCACTCCTTCTAATGACAGGCTGAGTTCGCTCAGCTTTTCTTGGAAACAAAAAAGCCAGTCTTCGGACTGGCTTTTTTTCGTCTTTTTTCTCTGAGGGAGAACACTATCTAGGGAAAATCCGGCAGGGAAAACCTGTGTTGTGATGCTGCACTAGTATCTAGTCGTAATAAAAGTGGCTACATAGAATAGTTATTCCAGCCACACATTTATTCATAAGAGAGACAGCAGCATGCAAAAATCGTTTGTGAAAAATGCCATCGCATTGGCCGCCGTGGTGCTTTGTGCTCCTGCAGTATTTGCGCAGCAAAACAGCAGCGTGCAGATGTACGGCATTGTCGATGCTGCAGTGCGTCATACCAATAATGAAGGTGCGGGCGGGGATTCGTCGATGACGAAAATGATTGGTGGCGGCATGTCGCAAAGCCGCTGGGGTATCAACGTCACCGAAGACCTGGGCGGTGGCCTCAAGGCCATTGCCAATCTGGAAAACCGTTTTCTGACCGATTCAGGCACCACGGCCACCACCAATTATTTTCAGCAGTCGTGGCTGGGCCTGCAAGGCAACATGGGTCGCCTCACCATGGGCCGCCAGTACAACGTGCTGTTCGATCTGGTGACCTCGACCTATTCCTCGTTCCCGTACTCGCCCTACATGGAAGCCTACAAGCCGGAAATCGGCATGGCCTTGGGCGCACGCGCGAACAACATGCTCAAGTACACGGCCGAATTCGGGCCGGTCCGTGGGGCGCTGCAGTATTCCTTCAGCGAGAAGGATGCCACTCCAAATCCCACCAATGCCCGCACGGCGGGCGGCTATCTGCGCTATTCGGACAAGGGCGTTTCCGTCGGTGCCGGCTACCAGAACTACCAGCTGCCGCAAGGTGCGAAGATCGAAGCCTGGACCGTGGGGGGCTCATATCGCATGAATGCGTTGTACCTGAATCTGGGCTATGGCCGCAACGAGCTTGAAGGCACGCCAGGTCAACTGGATGCGGGCGTCGTTCAGAGCATGTGGGGCGGCGACACCAACGGCGGCTTCACGCGCGGTGCAGCCAACAAGCGCGAGATGTTCAAGGCCGGTTTTGGCTACCAGCTCACGCCACAGCTCAATGCCGGCCTGCATTATTACCATGCCAAGCAAAAAGGCAGCCCCTTGGTGGCTGATAACGGTAAGGCCAACTTCCTTGTGGCCGTGGTCGATTATGCTTTCTCCAAGCGCACCGACGCCTATTTCGGCGTGGATTACACCAAGGTCAAGGGCGGCTCAGCGATTGTCCTGGACCCTGTGAGCCGTGCGCGTGACCGCACCGGCATTACCGTCGGCCTGCGCCATCGTTTCTAATTGATAAATCTCGTAAGATGATTTACCAAATGTGATTGGTTCAGAGGCCTTGCCGCAATCGCGCCCATATTCCGAGAAATCCAGGAATATGGGCGTGTCCGTTGCCAGCTCGACCGGTCATGAACACCCGCTTGGCGGGGCTCACGTATAGCGCTTGGCGAGCAAACTGTCTTTCATCTGCTGCAGCACCGGCTGCAGCGGCTCGCCGATGCGCAGCGCCACGCAGGTGGCCAGCACATCGATGATCAGCAGATGCATCAGCCGCGACACCATGGGGCTGTAGCGGTCGTAGCCTTCAGGGTGGTCGGCGGCGAGCAGGATGTCGCAGGCATGGGCCAGCGGTGACCCACTGGCGGTGATGGCAATCGTGGTCGCGCCGCGCTGGCGCGCAATGCCCGCCGCATCCATCAGGTCGCGCGTGCGGCCGGAATTCGAGATGATCAGCAAGCAGTCGCCCGGGCCCAGCAGCGTGGCGCTCATCACCTGGATATGTCCGTCGCTGCTGGCCAGGCTGGTCACGCCCAGCCGGAAGAACTTGTGCTGCGCATCCTGCGCGACGATGCCCGAATTGCCCGCCCCATAGAACTCGATGCGCCGGCCCTGCTGCCAGCTGCTGACGATCGCCAGCGCCGCGCGTTCGAGGTCCGGCACGCGCGCGGCATTGCGGTACTGCAGGAATGCGGCTACGGCGTTGTCGACCACCTTGACCAGCACATCGCCGGTCTTGTCGTCGCTGTCGACGCTGCGGTGGATGAAGGGCACGCCTTCGTTGGCATTGTTGACCAGCTTGATCTTGAAGTCCGCCAGGCCGTCATAGCCCATGCTGCGGCAAAAGCGCACCACCGTGGGTTTGCTGACATGCGCGCGCTCCGCCAGCAGCCGCACGGGCAATTGGGCAAAAACCTGCGGGTCGGCCAGCACGAGACGCGCCACGCGCTGTTCGGCCGGGGCCAGCGAGGGCAGGGAGGCGGTGATGCGATCTAACATGGAAGGTCCTGGGCAGGGGCAAGGAGCGCCGCGGTGCGCCCGGATCCCGAAGGCCGGGGCGCCGGGTTCGTCAATGTAACCGCAGTTGCCGGCATTGACCGCGTCGAGACGGTCCCCGGCATTTGTATTGTGCTGCTTTCGCCTACAGGCACGACTGTGGGCGCGGCCGCGGCTGCTTGTAAGATAACAAGGCTCCGGCACTCCGCCATACGGGTGCTTTTCAAGAATGGGATGGGTCATGAGTCAGCTCGACGCGCTTCGACAGTTCACCACCGTAGTGGCGGACACCGGCGATTTTCGCCAGATTGCACAGTATTTGCCGCAGGACGCGACAACCAACCCGTCATTGATTCTCAAGGCCGTGCAGATGCCCGAATATGCACCGCTGCTCAAGGCCAGCGTGGCGCAGTACCGGGGCCGCTCGCTTGACGAGATCATGGACCGCCTTCTGGTGCGCTTTGGCTGCGAGATCCTCGCGCTGGTGCCCGGCCGGGTCTCCACTGAAATCGATGCACGCCTGTCGTTCGACACCGAGGCCACCGTGGCCCGGGGCGAGCGCATCATCGAGCTGTACCAGGCCGAAGGCGTGCACATTGACCGGGTACTGATCAAGATCGCCTCGACCTGGGAGGGCATCGAAGCCGCGCGCCGGCTCGAGCAGCGTGGCATCCATACCAACCTGACACTGCTGTTCTCGCTGTGCCAGGCGGTGGTCTGCGGTCAGGCCAAGGTCCAGCTGGTCTCCCCGTTCGTGGGACGCATCTATGACTGGTACAAGAAGCAGGCTGGCGCTGCATGGGACGAGGCGGCCATGGCGGGCGCCAACGACCCCGGCGTGCGCTCGGTGCGCGCGATCCATGCCCATTACAAGCATTTCGGCATTGCCACCGAAGTCATGGGCGCGAGCTTTCGCAATCTGGGCCAGATCACGGCCCTCGCCGGCTGCGATCTGCTGACGATCGCGCCCGATCTGCTGGCCCAACTGGCAGCCAGCACTGCGCCCCTGCAGCGTGCGCTGGTGCCCGAGGCGGCGCGCGCGCTCGATCTGCCGGCGCTGCACTACGACGAGCCGGGTTTCCGTTTGGCGCTCAATGCCGATGCCATGGCCACCGAGAAGCTGGCCGAAGGCATCCGTGCGTTCATTGCCGACACGCTGCAGCTCGAGGCGCTGATGCAGAAGGCGGCCGCGTAGATGTCAGTGCCATGCCATGAGACCGCGGCCTGGCGGGCGCTCGAGCGCCATTACCGGGAGGAAATGGCGGATTTCGATATTGCCGGCGCCTTTGCTGCCAATCCTGCACGCCTGGAGGCGCTGAGCCAGCAGGCGCCGCATGTATTTGCCGATCTGTCGAAGAATCGTCTCACGCCGCTGACCGAGCAGCTGTTGACCGCGCTGGCGCAGGAATGCGATCTGGCGGGGCGGCGCGACCAGATGTTTGCCGGCGCGCCGGTCAACACGTCCGAGGGGCGCGAGGCGATGCATTGGCTGCTGCGCATGCCGCGCGATGGCGGCCTGCTGCAGGGCGTGGCCGCGGCCATGGCCGCGCCGGTGCGCGAGGCGCTGGACGCCGTGCATGTGACGCTTGACGCCATGCTGGCCCTGGCCGAGCAGGTGCGGGCCCGGCCCGAGATTACCGACATCGTCAACATCGGCATCGGTGGCTCGCATCTGGGGCCCGAGGTCGTGGTCAACGCGCTTGCCGACTGGTGCCACCCCGGCAAGCGCTTTCATTTCGTCTCCAATGTCGATGGCCACGAGCTGGGGCATGTGCTGTCGCGCGTGCGCCCGCAAAGCACCCTGTTCCTGGTGGCCTCGAAATCGTTCACCACGGCCGAGACCATGCTCAACGCGCATTCCGCGCGCGAATGGTTCCTGAACCATGGCGGTGCGCCGGACCCCAGCGCGGGCTGGGCCATTGCCGACCATTTCATCGCGCTGACGACGAATGTGTCCGCGGCCGCGGAGTTCGGCATCACGCGCACGCTGGGTTTCTGGGATTGGGTTGGCGGGCGCTATTCGCTGTGGTCGGCCATCGGCCTGCCGATCGCGATTGCCGTCGGCGCCGCGCATTTCCGCGCGCTGCTCGATGGCGCGCACGCGATGGACACGCATTTCGTCACCGCTCCGCTGGCGCGCAACCTGCCGGTGCGCCTGGGCCTGCTCGACATCTGGTACCGCAACTTCCACGGCTATGGCAGCCGCTGCATCGCGCCCTACAGCCACGGCCTGCGGCGGCTCACCGCCTACCTGCAGCAGCTGGAAATGGAAAGCAACGGCAAGCAGGTCGATGTACAGGGGCGGCGTGTCGCGGTGGCCACCTCGGCCGTGGTCTGGGGCGAGCCTGGCACCAACGGTCAGCATGCATTCTTTCAGATGCTGCACCAGGGCACGGATGTGATTCCCGTCGAGTTCATCGCCATGCGCGGTGGCGGCAAATACCTGGAAGCGCACCGCAACAGCCTGCTGATCAATGCCGTGGCCCAGGCCCAGGCGTTGATGGTCGGCCGGCGCGAGGAGTGCAGCGAGAAATACTGCCCCGGCAACCGCCCGAGCACCTTCTTGCTGCTGCAGCAGCTCGACCCGGCGTCTTTGGGCGCGCTGATCGCGCTTTATGAGCACCGGGTGTTCGTCACCGGTGCGATCTGGGGTATCAACAGCTTCGACCAGTGGGGCGTGGAGCTGGGCAAGCAGCTGGCACGCGATCTCACACAGCGCCAGGACCGCGGCGATTGGCAGGATGTGGATGCGTCGACCGCGGGCCTGATGCGGCGTCTGATTGCCGCGGATCTGCCCTGACCCTGCCTTGCGCCGCCCATGAAAAAACCCGCAGCTCTTTCGAACTGCGGGTTTTTTGTTGGCTGGAGCTGGCAGGCCTTGCGGCCCACCGGACAGCGGCAAATTACATGCCCATGCCGCCCATGCCACCCATGCCACCACCCATGCCGCCCATGCCACCCATGTCGGCACCTGCGTCAGCCTTGGGGGCGTCGGCAATCATGCACTCGGTGGTGAGCAGCAGGGCTGCGACGGAAGCTGCGTTCTGCAGAGCCGTGCGCGTGACCTTCGTGGGATCCAGGATACCCATTTCAATCATGTCGCCGTACGTGTCGTTGGCGGCGTTGAAGCCGAAGTTGCCCGTGCCCTTGAGCACGGCATCGACCACGACCGATGGTTCGCCACCGGCGTTGGCCACGATTTCGCGCAGAGGTGCTTCGATGGCCTTCAGGATCAGCTTGATGCCGGCGTCCTGATCAGCGTTGTCGCCCTTGAGCTCGCCCACGGCTTGCTTGGCGCGCAGGAATGCCACGCCGCCGCCGGCCACGATGCCTTCTTCCACAGCTGCACGGGTAGCGTGCAGTGCGTCTTCAACGCGGGCCTTCTTTTCCTTCATCTCGACTTCGGTGGCAGCGCCCACCTTGATCACGGCAACACCGCCGGCCAGCTTGGCCACGCGTTCTTGCAGCTTTTCGCGGTCGTAGTCGGACGTGGCTTCTTCGATCTGGATGCGGATCTGCTTCACGCGGGCTTCGATTTCAGCAGCCTGGCCAGCACCGTCGATGATGATGGTGTTTTCCTTGCCGATTTCGACGCGCTGGGCCTGACCCAGGTCTTCCAGCGTGACCTTGTCCAGCGTCAGGCCGACTTCTTCGGCGATGACCTTGCCGTTCGTCAGGATGGCGATGTCTTCCAGCATGGCCTTGCGGCGGTCGCCGAAGCCAGGAGCCTTCACAGCCACGACCTTCAGGATGCCGCGGATGGTGTTCACCACCAGCGTCGCCAGGGCTTCGCCTTCGACGTCTTCCGCCACGATCAGCAGGGGACGGCCAGCCTTGGCAACTTGCTCCAGCGTGGGCAGCAGGTCACGGATGTTGCTGATCTTCTTGTCGAACAGCAGCACGAAGGGGTTTTCCAGAATAGCGGACTGCTTTTCCTGGTTGTTGATGAAGTAGGGCGACAGGTAGCCGCGGTCGAACTGCATGCCTTCGACGACTTCGAGTTCGTTGTCCAGGCTCTTGCCTTCTTCAACGGTGATGACGCCTTCCTTGCCGACCTTGTCCATTGCGTTGGCAATGATCTGGCCCACGGACTCGTCCGAGTTCGCGGAGATCGAACCGACCTGGGCGATTTCCTTGGAAGTCGTCGTGGCCTTGGATTGGCTCTTGAGCTGCTCGACCAGGGCCGTGACAGCCTTGTCGATACCGCGCTTCAGATCCATCGGGTTCAGACCGGCGGCGACATACTTGGAGCCTTCGCGCACGATGGCCTGGGCCAGCACGGTAGCGGTCGTGGTGCCGTCACCAGCGATGTCGTTGGTCTTGGAAGCCACTTCCTTCACGAGCTGGGCGCCCATGTTCTGCAGGCGGTCCTTGAGTTCGATTTCCTTGGCCACGGACACACCGTCCTTGGTCACGGTGGGGGCGCCGAACGAGCGCTCGAGCACCACGTTGCGACCCTTGGGGCCCAGGGTGACCTTGACCGCGTTGGCCAGGATGTTCACGCCTTCAACCATGCGGGCGCGCGCTTCGCCACCGAAAACTACGTCTTTAGCTGCCATTTTGATTCTCCGAATTCAGTTAACTGGAATGCTGGGAAGGAGAAGATTTACTTCTCGACGACTGCGAACAGGTCGTCTTCCTTCATCACCAGCAGTTCGTCGCCATCGACCTTGACGGTCTGGCCGCTGTACTTGCCGAACAGAACGCGGTCACCGACCTTGACGTTCAGAACGATCAGCTCGCCCTTGTCGTTCTTCTTGCCCGGGCCGACGGCCAGGATCTCGCCCTGGTCGGGCTTTTCGGCGGCGTTGTCGGGGATAAAGATGCCGGAGGCAGTCTTGGTTTCGTTTTCAAGGCGCTTGACGATCACACGATCGTGCAGGGGACGAAGTTGCATAACATCTCCAAATACATCAACAGTTGAAAAAATACTGCCAAGCCATGAGCGGCTTGGCATTCGAATTGCCTGGGGCAGGGTGCTGTTAGCACTCTACTCCAATGAGTGCTAATGATAAGGGCGATTCTTGCAATTTCAAGGGTTTTTGCTGCAAGAGAGCTGTTGCAGAGTGTGCGTCGAGTGAGTTGTCAGAGCTGTGCACAGGCAATTGCCGGCGGCCGTGACAGCCCTCTGGATTTCAAATCGGCGCCGCCGGCGGGCCGGCCATCATCATGGGGGGCTCGGCCAGCGGCAGGCCGGCGTTCTTGAAGTCGTCCAGTATCGTGAACAGCAGGTCGCTGCGCACGCCGCTGGCCAGGCGCGGGCTGCCGACATAGGCAATGGCCTGGAAGATCAGGCTGCCGTTCTCTATGCCCTCCAGGCTCAGCGAGGGCTCGGGCGTTTCCAGCACGCCGGGGTGCGCGCGGCAGGCGGCCAGCATCAGTTCGCGCACCCGCTTGGCGTCGGTCGACAGCGGCAGGGGCAGGCGGATCAGCACGCGGCCCTCGGTGGCGGTCAGTGTCATGTTGCGCACGGTCTTGGTGATGAACTCGGAGTTCGGCACGATGACCGTGGAGCGGTCGCCGAGCTGGATCTCGGTGGCGCGCACGTTGATGCGCTTGATGTCGCCCTCGGTCGTGCCCAGCACCACCCAGTCGCCGACCTTCACCGGCCGCTCGGCCAGCAGGATCAGCCCGGAGATGAAGTTCTGCACGATGGCCTGCAGGCCAAAGCCGATACCCACCGACAGGGCGCTGGCGATCCAGGCAATGCGGTTGACGCCGATGCCCATCGCCGACATGCCGGCCGCCACCACCAGCACGATGCCCACGTAGTTGAGCAGCGTGGACAGCGAGCTCTGCATGCCCGGCTCCATGGTGGTGGTGGGCAGGTAGCGCTCGCGCAGCCAGTTGCGCAGCACGCGCAACGCGACGAATCCGCCCACCAGCACGGCCAGCGCGCTGAAGATGGCGCCGGGCTTGATCTGGAATTCGCCGATCGTGAGGCCGGCGCTGATGCGGTCGGTCTGCTGCAGTACCTCGTCCGGGCGCGTGCCCAGCTGCGCGCCGAGCGCGATCAGCATGTAGAGGAACAGCAGCACGCGCGCCAGCGCCGACAGCACCACGGCGGCCTGGTCCAGCGTGGACGGCGCGAAACCGAAGCTCTTTTGCAGGCGCTGGCCGAAGTCGCCGCGCGCGGACACGAGCGCCATGAACAGGTCGTCGGCAAACTTGAACAGCACGTAGAAGCTGATGACCACCAGCCCGGTCCAGGCCAGCTGCGTGGCCACCAGGCTGGCGACGCTGATGTAGCCCATGGCCACCAGCAGCACCACGCCCGCCAGCGCCAGCGTCACCACACCCAGCAGCACGCCTTCCCACAGCGGGCGCGGCTCGGATGGCTCTGCCGCATCCTGCGGCTGCGGCATGTTCAGGCGCGTGAGCGTGCCCGCGAGCACCAGCACCAGCGCCAGCGCGGTGATCCCCTGGCAGGCCCGCAGCGCGGCCAGGCTGAGCTCGGAGATGCCGGCCACCTGGATGGGGACCCAGACCAGCACGCTGACCAGCGCCACCAGCCACGGCCAGGGCCGCAGCCGAAGCGACAGCTCATTGGACAGCGAGGGCAGCCGCCACGACGGCCGGGCGTTGGCCAGCAGCGCGCGGCCCAGGCTGGTCACGAAGACGATGTACAGCACGGACTCGTCGACCAGCGCCACCAGCTTGCTCGACAGCGGGCCGAACTCGGCGCGCGTGCGCACCGTCTGCAAGAAGCCCTGCAGGGCCAGCGCCACTACCGCCATGTTGACGGCGACGATGGCGATGACCAGCAGCGAGCGCCGCAGTCGGCCGCCCGGCAGGATGCGCTGCGCCAGGCGGACCAGGCCGCGCTCGGCCAGCAGGTCGCCAACGGTGATCGCCAGCAGCGCCAGTGCCAGCGCCAGCAGCACCGGTCCGCGGTTGCCGGGTGCCCACAAACGGGCCCCTGCGGCCTGCATCTCGGTGGCCAGGGGCTGCAGCCGCGCGCGATCGTCCGGCCAGGCCTGAGCCAGCTCGCGCCAGAACGTAGCGCCCAGCGGCGACGGAGCACGGTCGGTCAGTTGTGCCTGGAACAGATCGCGCTCGCGGGTGCGCAGCGCCTCGCGGCGCTGCTGGGCATCGACCACGATCAGCCGCGCCAGCCGGATCTCCGCATCGACGGCATTGCGATCGCGGATCAGCGTCTGGCGTTGGCGCTTGATGTCTGCGTCTTCGCTGGTGCCGGGGGCCGGGGCCGTGCCAAGCTCGCCCAGCCGCGCATTCAGGTCGTTCAGCTCGCCGGTGCGCGCCTCGATGATGCGGTTGGCACCGGCGCTCAGCGCCGCATAGCTCGCTTGCAGCGCGCCGACGGCGTCATTGCCTTCAGCGGTCGCCGGCAACTGATCGAACTGGCGTCGCAACACCTCGACATCGGGCAGCGGCTCCTTGGCGGCGGGTGCTGCGCCCGGCGCGCCCGGCGCGATCGGTACTGAAGGCGCGCCGGCCGATGCCGTGGCGGGGGGCTGCGCCTGGACCGTGGGCAGCGCCAGGCAGGACAGGAAGGCAAGGGTGAGAGCGCAGCGGTGGATCCAGGTCATTGGCGGATCATAGGCGGGTGGAGCGACTCCACGCCGGCAGACGTAACAGGTTTACCCCGGGCGCCGCTCAAGCGGGGGGCAGGTCCTGCGCCAAAGGCTCGGGCCGCAGCCACAGCCAGGCCAGCACGCAGGCCATGCTGGCCAGCGCCAGGCCGGCAAGCCAGGGCTTTGTGGCGAGGCAGACGATCAGCGCGCTGCTGGCCGACATGCTCAGCGTGGCCAGCCATTTGACGCGCCGGCTCACGCGCCCGCCCTCATCCCAGCTGCGCAGCATCGGGCCAAACGTTGCATGCGCGTAAAGCCAGGCATGGAAGCGCGGCGAGCTGCGCATCGCAGCCCAGGCGGCCATCAGGATGAACACCGTGGTCGGCATGCCCGGCACGACGGCGCCCACCATGCCCAGCAGCACGCACAGCGCGGCAAACGCCCGCAGCAGGCAGCGCACGGGCCAGGAAAACACGCGGGTGCTCGTGTACACGGGCGCGGATGCGGGGTCGGAAGTGATCATGGGCGGTCGGCAGGGAACGCGGCACGTGCAAGGCAATATCGCCGCCGTGGTCCTTTGCGCTTCAATATATTCGCCAGTGCCTGGTCATGGGCGCGCTTGCGGTGCTGACTTCGGAGGAAAACGTCGGTGGCCTACAGGCGCACGGATGTGGACGCGGCGCCGGGGCGTGAACCTGTCCTCATCGGTTCCTCGAAGTCATCGACGCAAGCCTTTGATCGGCTGCATGGCGCCCGCTTCTGCACACCCTGTCGTTGTAAGGTCAATTGTTACAAAGAGAAAAATCCTCAACTCGTAAAATTAACGCGAATCATTTCCAATTTCATTCCATGAAAACCCCTTCTTTTGCCCTGCGCCCGACCGTCGGCGCCATTGCCCTGTGGGCGACCGCCTGCACCGTGGGGGCGCAGCAAGCGCCTACGCCGACCCTTGAAACGGTGACCATCGAGGCCAGCGCCGATGCTTCGGCCGAAGGTCTGGCCAAGCCCTTTGCGGGCGGACAGGTGGCCAAGGGCGGCCGCGTGGGCCTGCTGGGCCAGCAGGACATCATGGACACGCCGTTCCAGTTGACCAGCTTCACCAGCACGCTGATCCGCGACACGCAGGCCAAGAGCATCGGCGAGGTGCTGCTCAACGACCCCGCGGTGCGCGGCGCCCGCGGCTTTGGCAACTTCCAGGAGCTGTACATCCTGCGCGGCCAGCCGATGTATTCGGACGATCTGGCCTACAACGGCCTGTACGGCCTGCTGCCGCGCCAGTATGTGGCGTCGGAATTCTTCGAGCGCGTCGAAGTGCTGCATGGCGCGAGCGCGTTTCTCAACGGCGCGGCCCCGGGCGGCAGCAATCTGGGCGGCTCGATCAACCTGGTGCCCAAGCGCGCCGGCAGTGAGCCGCTCAACCGTGTCGATCTGGGCGTGCAGTCGGGCGGCCAGGTGTCGGCGGGCGTGGACCTGTCGCGGCGCTTGGGCCCCGACAACAGCACCGGCGTGCGCCTGAACGCGGTGCGCCGCAGCGGCGACACGGCCATCGACGGCGAAAGCCGCGGCCTCACGGCCGTGGGCCTGGGCCTCGACTGGCGCAGCCGCGATGTGCGCGTGTCGGCCGACGTCGGCTACCAGAACGACAAGCTCAAGGCCGCGCGCCCCAGCGTCACGCCCGGTGCGGATTTCATTCCCGCCGTGCCGGACAACAAGACCAGCTATGCCCAGCCCTGGACCTATTCCAATGCCGAGGACCTGTTGGCCACCGCGCGCGCCGAATGGGACCTGAACGAGCAGGTCACGGCCTGGGCTGCGGGCGGTATCAAGCGCGGCAAGGAAGACAACTCGCTGACCACGCCGACGATGGTCAACCGCTCCGGCGCCGCCACCACCACCCGCTTCGACACCAAGCGCGAAGACGATGTGGCGACCGGCGAAATCGGCCTGCGCGGGCGTTTCGTCACCGGGCAAGTCAAGCACCAGGTGGTGGCTTCCGCATCCTGGTTCCGGCATGAGGAGCGCAATGCCTGGGAATACAACTTCAGCCCGGTGCCGATCAACATCTACAACCCGGTGGGCTCGGACCGCCTGGGCGGCACCACGGTTTCGGGCAATCTGTCCGACCCGATGCGCGCGGCGGTCAACAACCTGCAAAGCTACGCGCTGGCCGACACCCTGTCGTTCCTTGACGACCGCGTGCTGCTGACGCTGGGCCTGCGCCACCAGACCATCGAGCAAAAGAGCTACAGCAATGCCACCGATCTGCAGACTGGCAGCTACAAGAAGTCGGCGACCACGCCGGTCGCGGGCCTGGTGTTCAAGGCCACGCCCGAGCTGTCGCTGTATGCCAACTATGTCGAAGGCCTGGTCAAGGGCGAAGTCGCACCCACCACGGCCAGCAGCCTGCCCGTGCTCAACGCCGGCCAGGTGTTCTCGCCCTACAAAGCCCGGCAAAAGGAAGTCGGCGTGAAGTGGCAGCAGGGCGGCCTGGGCGCCAGCGCGGCGCTCTACACCGTGGACAAGCCGGTCAGCTATGTGCAAGACCGGGTCTTTGGCGCATTCGGCACGCAGCGCTACCGCGGCCTCGAGCTGAGCGTGTTTGGCGAACCCGTCAAGGGTCTGCGCGTGCTCGGCGGCGTGAGCTACACCCAGGCCAAGCTGCAGGAAACCGCCGGCGGCGTGTTCCAGGGCAACGACGCGATCGGCGTGCCGCGCCGCCAGCTGACGCTGGGCGGCGAGTGGGATGTGCCCGGCGTGCAGGGCCTGGCGCTCAATGCGCGCCTGACCCATACCTCGAGCCAGTATGCCAACGCGGCCAATACGCTCAAGGTGAAGGACTGGACGCGCACCGACCTGGGCGTGCGCTACCTGATGGACATCGGCAACGACCGCCTGCTGACGCTGCGAGCGCGTGTCGACAACGTGTTTGACAAGCAGTACTGGGCTTCGGTCGGTGGCTATCCGGGTTCGAACTACCTGGTGCAGTCCAACCCGCGCACCTTTGCCGTCAGCGCCAGCGTCGACTTCTGAGGTAGTACTGCATGCGTGAGTTCTGGACCGTGGTCCACCGCTGGCTGGGCCTGACCGCGGCGTTGTTCCTGATCGTGGCCGGCGCCACCGGCGCGGTGATCTCGTGGGACCACGAGATCGACGAATGGCTCAATGCCGACATCATGCAGACCCCGGGGCGGGGCACGCTGCGCAACCCGCTGGCGCTGGCCGCAGCGGTGGAAGCGAGCGACCCGCGCGTCGAGGTGTCGTACATGACGCTGGCGCTGGAAGAGGGGCATGCGGCCTCCTTCCTGGTCCGGCCGAAGAAGGACCCGGCCACGGGCAAGCCCCATGTGCTGGGCTACAACAACGTGTTTGTTGACCCGGTCACGGCGCAGGTCACCGGCCAGCGCGACTCCAAGAGCATCGCATTGAGCCAGCGCAACCTGATGTCCTGGCTGCGCCACCTGCATGAAAGCCTGCACATGCCGGCCTTCTGGGGCAGCGACCGCTGGGGCTTCTGGCTGATGGGTGGCATCGCGCTGATGTGGCTGATCGACAGCTTTGTCGCGCTGTACCTCACGCTGCCGCGGCGCCTGGCCGCGCGGCGCGAGGCGTCGGTGCCGGGTGCGCCCAAGCGCAGCTGGTGGCAGCGCTGGCAACCCTCGTGGGTGGTGCGCTGGCGCGCGGGTGGCTACAAGCTCAACTTCGACCTGCACCGCGCGGGCGGGCTGTGGGTCTGGGCGATCATCATCGTGGTGTCGTTCACCTCGTTTTCGCTGAACCTGTACCGCGAGGTGTTCTATCCGGTAATGAGCACGATCTCGACGACCACGCCCGGCCCGTATGAAACCATCACGCCCGCGCCGCTGGGCAGCTTCATCGAGCCGAAGATCTCGTTTGCGTCCGCCATCGACATCGCGCGCGGCGAAGGCCAGCGCCTGGGCTTCGAGCATCCGCCAAGCGGCATCTGGTATGGCGGCGATTTCCCGTTCTACAACATCTCGTTCTTCGACCCCGAGGACGAGATGGGCGGCATGGGCATGGGCATGTCGAACATCTATGTCAGCGCCGACAACGGCGCGGTGCTGGGCATGCACCGGCCCTGGCATGGGACAGCGGCCGATGTGTTCGTGCAGCTGCAGCTGCCGCTGCATTCGGGGCGCATCCTGGGGCTGACCGGGCGCATCATGATGTCGATCATGGGCGTGTTCGTGGTGATGCTGTCGATCACCGGCATCGTGATCTGGGAGCGCAAGCGGCGCGCGCGAAGAGCCATGGCGCGCACGCTCGCCGTCAGCGCGGCTTAGGAAAAACCGCCTTCGGGCGGTTTTTTCATGGGCGGGCGGCGAATGGGCATCCTGACGCAGGGTGGACGGTCAACTGTCGAAGGATGGACGATTGATTGTCGATAGGGCCATTCATGGTTCGACAGGCTCACCACGAACGGTGCCATCCCATGGTTCGACCGTTAGACCGTTCGGCCTTATAGCTGTCTGCCCCAGAACGGCTCAACGCACGCTCGAAACAATCGCCGCGCAGCCCGCCGTCTGTTCCTTGATCCACTGCCGAAACGCCGTCAGCGGCGGATACCAGGCTTTCGACGCGGCGCAGGCCAGGTAATAGCGGCCCTGGCTGCGGCTGCGCACATCGAGCGCCGACACCAGCTCGCCGCGCTCGAGTTCGGCGCGGAACAGGAATTGCGGCAGCAGGGCCACGCCCAGACCGGCCGAGGCCGCCTGGGTCATGGTGGCGAACTGGTCGATGCTGGTGCCGCCCGCCAGCGGGGCATCGATGCCCTGCGCGGCAAACCACTGGGCCCAGGCCTGCGGGCGCGAGGCCAGGTGCAGCAGCGGCGCATGCAGCAGGTCCTGCGCGCGGGCGAAACCGTATTGCGCTTTCAGGCCTTGGGAGCAGGCAGGAAAGATCGTTTCCTCGAACAGGAAGTCGAGCTCGGCGCGCGGCCATTCGGGTGCGCCGTAGTGGATCGCGGCATGGACGTCGTCGGCATCCATGTCGAAGGGCTCGAGCCGCGTCACGAGATTGAGCGTCACGCCCGGGTGCCGGCGCACGAAGTCCGGCAGCAGCGGCGCGAGCCAGCGCGTGCCCATCGTCGGCAGGATGGCGAGCTTGAGCGTGCCGGTGCCGGGGCTGGCCTTGATGCGCAGCGTCGAGTTCGAGATGTCGTGCAGCGCATGGCGGATCTCCTCGGCATAGATTTCGCCTGCAGGGGTGAGCCGCACGGCCTGGCGCTCGCGCACGAACAGGGCGACGCCGACGATTTCTTCCAGCGCCCGGATCTGCCGGCTCACGGCGCTTTGCGTCAGGCTCAGTTCGTGCGCGGCCGTCGTGAATTTGCCCAGCCGCGCGCAGGCCTCGAAGGCCACCAGCAGGGCCATGGGCGGGAGATATTTCCGGGGGTTCATGATCTTTTGGAATGCGCTGGATGGAATTCTATAGAGTCAAGCCGCCAGCATTGGTGGACAAGAGCCCATGCCAGGCATTCCATTTGAGAATGCCCAAGTTCCAAAGCATTGATTGACGTCAATCAAGCCTCTGTCGATGATGCTCAGCTTCAATAGAAAAAAGAGAGACATGACCGTGCCCCAGATCCATTCGCGCAAGAAATTCCTCCATTTGGCAGCCCTGCTGGGCGCCGCCCTGGCGCTGCCTGGCGTGGCCCTGGCCGACACCTTCCCCAGCCGCCCGATCAAGCTGGTCGTGCCTTTCGCACCGGGCGGCAACACCGATGTGGTGGCACGCCTGGCCGCGCAGGGCCTGACCGAGTCCCTGGGCCAGCCAGTGGTGGTCGAGAACATCGCCGGCGCCAATGGCGCGATTGGCGCGAGCCGCGTGGCCTCGGCCACCAATGACGGCTACACGCTGTTGTTCGGTACCGCGGGCACGCAGGCCATCAACCCCAGCCTGTTCAAGAACCAGAGCGAGAAGACGCTCGACGATTTCGAGTACGTCGCGCTGGTCACCTCGATCCCGAACGTCCTTGTGGTCAATGAAGCCAAGACGCCGGTCAAGTCGGTCGCCGAACTGGTGGCCCATGCGAAGGAGCGGCGCGCCGGCTTGAGCTATGGCTCGCCGGGCACGGGCTCGACGGTGCATCTGTCGGGCGAGCTGTTCAAGAGCGCTGCCAAGGTGGAGATGGTGCATGTTCCCTACAAGGGCAGCGCGCCGGCGCTCACCGACCTGCTCGGCGGGCAGATCGACCTGATCTTCGAGAACATCACCCCCGCGCTGCCCTTCATCCAGGGCAACAAGCTCAAGGCGCTGGCCGTGACCTCGGCCGAACGCCTGCCGCTGCTGCCGAATGTGCCGACCATGAAGGAAAGCGGTTTCCCGACATTCGTCACCGCGACCTGGAACGGTGTGCTCGCGCCCAAGGGCACGCCGCGCGCCGTCGTGCAGCGCCTGGAGGCGGCACTGCTCAAGGTCGCCGGCAGCGCCGACTTCAAGAACCGCGTCGCCGCGCTCGGCGGCGAGCCGCGCCAGATGGGTTCGACGGCATTTCGCGCCTACACCCGCACCGAATTCAAGCACTGGGCCAGCATTGTCCAGGCGGCAAAACTGGAAAAGCAATGAGCAACATGGTTCCTGAAATCGTCGCCACGCTCGCCGGGATCGTCGGCGCCAGCCATGTGCTGACGGGCGATGACCTGGCCAGTTACGAGCAGGACTGGCGCGGCCGCGCCAAGGGCCGGGCACTGTGCGTGGTGCGTCCGGGCACGACCGACGAAGTGGCGCGCGTGGTCCAGGCCTGCGCGGCGGCGCGCGTGTCCATCGTGCCCCAGGGCGGCAACACCGGCCTGGTCGCGGGCTCGGTGCCCGATGCCTCGGGCCAGCAGGTCGTGCTGAGCCTGCGCCGCATGGCGGCGGTGCGCGCCATCGACCCGCAGAACATGACCATCACGGTCGAGGCCGGCTATATCCTGCAGGCCCTGCAGGACACCGCCGACCAGGCCGGTTTTCTGTTCCCGCTGAGTCTGGGCGCCGAGGGCAGCTGCACCATTGGCGGCAACCTGGCGACCAATGCCGGCGGCACCCAGGTGGTGCGCTACGGCAATGCACGCGACCTGTGCCTGGGCCTGGAAGTGGTGACGGCGCAAGGCGAGGTCTGGGACGGGCTCTCGGGCCTGCGCAAGGACAACACCGGCTACGACCTGCGCGACCTGTACGTGGGCAGCGAGGGCACGCTGGGCGTGATCACCGCGGCCACGCTCAGGCTCTATCCCAAGCCCGCGGCAATGCTCACGGCCTGGGCCGCCGTGCCCTCGCTCGAGGACGCGTGCCGGCTGCTGGGCATGGCGCACCAGCACCTGGCGGCAAGCCTCACGGGCTTCGAGGTGATGAACCAGTTCGCGTTGAGCCTGGTGGACAAGCACTACCCCCATCTGCGCGTGCCGATGTGGCAGGAAACGCCCTGGTGCGTGCTGATCGAGGTGTCGGATGCGGAATCCGAGGCGCATGCGCGCGCGCTGTTCGAGCGCATGCTCGAGGAAGCGCTCGAGCAGGGCGTGGTGGCCGACGCCATCATTTCCGAGAACCTGCGCCAGGCGCATGACCTGTGGCACATCCGCGAGAGCATCACGCTGGCACAGGTCGAGGAGGGCTTCAATGTCAAGCATGACATCTCGATTCCGGTCTCGCTGATTCCCGAGTTCGTGCGCGAGGCCGATGCCGCGCTGAGCGCAGCCTTTGACGGCATCCGCTTCGTCAATTTCGGCCATCTGGGCGATGGCAACCTGCACTACAACATCCAGGCGCCGGCCGGCATCGATGCCAAGGCCTTTGTCGCGCAGCATGAAGACCAGGTCAGCTCCATTGTCTATGACACGGTCAGCAAGTACCGCGGCTCGATCTCGGCCGAGCATGGCATTGGCGAGCTCAAGCTGCACAAGCTGCCGCAGCACAAGTCGCCGACGGCGCTGGCGCTGATGCGCTCGATCAAGAACGCGCTCGATCCCCACAACACCCTGAACCCGGGCCGGGTGCTGAACGCCTGACCCTCGTGCTGCCTTGAACTCCCCGATCACCATGTCCTCCTTCATGCACTCCGATCAGATCCGCGATCTGTTTTCCCAATCGATGTCGGCGATGTACCGGCAGGAAGTGCCGCAATACGGCACCCTGCTGGATCTGGTTGCCGACATCAACCGCGCCACGCTGGAGCGCGACCCTGAACTGCGGCGCGAACTGCAGGCCGCGGGCGAGCTCGACCGCATCGACCTCGAGCGCCACGGCGCCATTCGCCTGGGCACGGCCGAGGAGCTGTCCACCATGCGTCGCGTCTTTCGCGTCATGGGCATGCACCCCGTGGGCTACTACGATCTGTCGGTGGCCGGCGTGCCCGTGCATTCGACGGCGTTTCGCCCCATCGACGACGAAGCGCTGCGCACCAACCCGTTTCGCGTCTTCACCTCGCTGCTGCGCCTGGAGCTGATTGCCGACCCGGCGCTGCGCGCCCAGGCCGCCGAGATCCTGGCGCGCCGGCGCATCTTCACGCCGCGCGCGCTCGAGCTGCTGCAGCAGTGCGAGGCCGCGGGCGGGCTCGATGCACAGCAGGCCGGCGAATTCGTGCAGGAAGTCACGCAGACCTTCCGCTGGCACGGCCAGGCCACCGTGAGCCATGCCACCCATCTGCAGCTCAGCGCGGCGCACCGCCTGGTCGCCGATGTGGTGTCGTTCAAGGGCCCGCACATCAACCATCTGACGCCGCGCACGCTTGATATCGACGCGGCCCAGGGCGAAATGCCGCGCCGCGGCGTGGCCGCCAAGGATGTGGTCGAGGGCCCGCCGCGGCGGCGCCACCCCATCTTGCTGCGCCAGACCAGCTTCAAGGCGCTCGAGGAGGCCATCGTGTTTGCCGGCGACGGCACGCCGGGCGCCCACACCGCGCGCTTTGGCGAGATCGAGCAGCGCGGCGCGGCACTGACCGGCGCCGGGCGCGCGCTCTACGACCGGCTGCTGGCCCAGGTGCGCTCGATGGCAAACGCCGGCAGCACGGCCGGCGACTACGAGGCGCGGCTGGCGGCGGCGTTTGCCGAGTTTCCCGATGATCTCGATGCCATGCGCGAGCAGCAGCTGGCGTTCTTTCGCTATGCGATCCAAGACCAGGCAGCGTTTGCGCGCGCGGCGGACAGCGGCGCCGGCTTTGACCTGCAGGCGCTGCAACGCCAGGGCATCGTCCAGGCGCGCCCGATCATCTATGAGGATTTCCTGCCGGTGAGCGCGGCCGGCATCTTCCAGTCCAACCTCGGCGGCAGCGA
>JBEVDH010000016.1:0-3127 GCA_040514115.1 Comamonas sp.
CTTGCAGAAACGGCTGATGCTGCCGATCGAATTGCGGTGCTCTTCGTCGCTGTGCGCGCAGCAGCCATCCTCGATCAGCACCACTTCGTAGTCCCGGTCGTGCGCATCGCGCACCGTGGCCTGCACCACGGCCTGGGTCGAGACGCCCGAGCAGTAGATGCGGGTGTAGCCGCCGGCGCGCAGCTGCGCTTCGAGGGTCGTGGAATAGAACGGGCTCACGCGGTGCTTGATGACCTGTACGTCGCCCGGCAGCTGCGCCAGGCTCGGGTGGATCTCGGTGCCGAAGCCGCCGAGCTTGAACATGCCGGCCTTGGGCGCGCCGCCAAACACCGGCGAGCCCTTGGGGCATTCCTGGTACTCGGGCGAAAAGCCCACGCGCACCCAGCCCACGGCCACGCCCGCGGCGCGCGCCTTGGCCAGCGCGGTGGCGGTATTGGCCAGGACCTGGCGGCTGCGCACCTGCTCGCCCATCGGCGATTTGCCGTTCGGGCCGTCCACATGCACCAGGTCGTTTTGCATATCGAGAATGAGGTAGATGGCTTTCATGGAATTCCTTGGAATGAAAAGAGGGAGAAAAGAAAAAATGACGCGGCTGGCTGCTTCAGTCGCACCACATGCCGCCGTTGACGTCGAGCACCTCGCCGGTGATGAAGCCCGCGTCGCGGCCCGCGAGGAACAGGATGGCCGTCACGACGTCGGCCGCCGAACCCATGCGCCCCACGGGCACCATGGCGCGCAGCGCTGCGGGAAAGTCGGTGGTCATGGCCGTGGCGATCGGGCCCGGCGCCACGGCGTTGACCGTGACGCCATGGGCCGCCAGCTCCTTGGCGAGGAAACCGGTCATCGCATGCACGCCGGCTTTCGACACGCCATAGGCCAGGTTGCCCGCGCGCTGCTGTTCGGCCGCGTCCACCCAGGGCCTGGCGTTGCCGGCGTTCTTGCCCACCACCGAACCGATATTGACGATGCGCCCGAACCCGGCCTGCTTCATGCCGGGGATCACTGCCTGGCAGGCGAGAAAAGTCCCCTTGAGGTTGATGTCGATGACCCGGTCCCACTCGATCTCGGGCAGGTCCTCGGCCGTGCCAAAGGACACGACGCCGGCCACGTTGACCAGCAGGTCGATGGGGCCGAGCTGGGCCTGGGTGCGCGCCACCAGGCCGCGTACCGAAGACCGGTCGGTGACATTCAGCCGCACCAGCGGTTCGCAGCGCAGATCGGCACCGGTCCAGGGCGTGCCCTGCAGTCCGTCGGCGGCCACCACGCTGGCGCCGCGTGCGCGCAGCGCGGTCGTCAGCGCCGAGCCGATCGCGCCCGCGGCGCCGGTGACGAGCGCAACCCGCCCGCGATAGTCCATCGTCATATCCATTCCTTGCTTTGGTTCAGCGGGTGCGGGGAAGCGGCCGGCGCCCTGCAGGTGCCGCCACAGCTTGCGTACGACATTCAAGCCGTCGCCAGCGTGCGCGCCGCGGTGTCGCCGGCGATACGGCCGAACACCAGGCCCTTGAGCACCGACGTCGCGCCGGTGTAGTTGCCGTAATAGATGCCCACGGTTTCACCCGCGGCATAGAGGCCGGGAATCGGGTCGCCGTCGGCATCCAGCACCTGGGCCTCGGGGTTGATCTTGAGTCCGCCGAAGGTAAAGACGTTGGCCGAAATGATCGGGTAGGCGTGGAACGGGCCTTCGGTGAGCGGGCAGGCCCAGTGCGATTTGGGCGGGTTCAAGCCCTGCGTCGCCAGGTTGTCCAGCGCCAGCGGGCTCCAGTCCTCGCCGCTGCACGCGGCGTTGTAACCGTCCACGGTGGCCAGCAGGCGCTCGACGGGCACGTCGATCTTGCGCGCGAGTTCGGCAATGCTGTCCGCGCTGACCGGCTTCTGGTCGGTACGGATGCCCAGGCGGTAGTTGGGAATGCGCGTATGGCGCGCGTCCAGGATGGTCCAGGCGATGCCGCCGCGCTGCTCGAAGATGCGCCGCGTCACGGGCTCGTAGCAGGCGTCGACGGTGGTCGGGGCTTCATTGGTGAAACGCTCGCCATCGCTGTTGACCAGGATGCCGTACGGAAAGATGAAGATCGAGGGCTCGGACACGCCCGAGCGTGGGTCCACGGGCTCGGCGTGGAAACTGCCGAACTCACCGCAGGACGCGGCGCCGATGTCGAGCGCCATGCGGATGCCTTCGCCGCGGTTGTAGTAACCGCCCTTGCAGACCGGGCGCAGGTAGACCGCGCGCGGCCCGACGTAGCGCGTCATCATTTCGCTGTTGCCTTCGAAACCGCCGCAGGCCAGCACCACGCTGCCCATGAGGTCGCGCTGGCCCTGGCCGCGCACCGTGGCGCGCAGGCCCTCGACCCGGCCCTGGGCATCGCGGATCAGCGACTGCGCCGTCGTTTCATAAAGGAACGTCACGCCCAGGGCTTCGGCGCGCGCCGCGAGCACGTCCACCAATGCCTGGCCGCCGCCGACGGGCAGCAGGCGCGGCTGGGAGGCCGTAAGGAACTGCGTGGGCAGGAACTCGAAGCGCGCGCCGATGTCCTGCAGCCAGGCAATGGTCGGTGCCGCCGCATCGGAGAAGCGCTCGATCAGGTTGGGATCGGCCAGGCTCAGGCTGCGCGTGAGCGAGGTGCCGCGCGGATCGGTTGCCGTCTGCTCGACCAGCTCGGGGTCGATGCTGCCCGAGCCGTTCTCGGCCAAGTGGGTTTCGAAATCGTCGCTCACTTCGGTAAGGCTCTTCATGCGCAGATAGGCCTCGGTGTAGCGGCTTTGCCCGCCGCGTTCCTCTTCCGGAGCACGCTCCAGAATCACCACCCGCGCCCCGGCCTGCGCCGCGGCAACGGCGGCCGACAAACCCGCCACGCCGCATCCGGCCACCACCACATCGAATTCGTTTTGCATCTTCTGCTCCTGGTATCGGTTCCGCACGGAGGCGGCTCGGGTTCCATGATTCACAAGCTGCGGCGCCAGGGAAAGGCGGTGGCGGCGAATAGTATTTTTGCCCCGGCGTGTCTTGCACCGCGCGGCCCTGTGCCAGCCCGCGCGCTTTTCGCATCCGCCGAAAAGTCCATTTGCCCGCACCGCCTGTCGGCCCCTGCGGCTAATGCCCATCATTGGCTGCGTGGCTGGCCGCGGC
>JBEVDH010000031.1:0-15059 GCA_040514115.1 Comamonas sp.
GGGTCGCCCGCCGAGGCAGCGAAGGAGCTGCTGCGGCGCCTGCGCGAAGAGGCACGAGTGCTGTGATTCTCCTCATTGCCGAGCATGGCCGGGGCGAGCTCAATCGCGCGACGTGGGAGACGGTCGCCGCTGCGCAGCTTTTGGCAAAACGCCTTGGCGGACTGCCGATCAAGATCGTCGTTCCCGGTGGTTCTGATCCAGTTGCGCAGGAGCTTGCGGCTGCCGGTGTCGGCGACGTACTCACGCTCGCCAATCCGGCACTCGAACCATACACGCCGGACGGCTACGTCATAGCGCTGGCTACGGCGATGGCGTCGCTGTCGCCGCAGTTTGTCGTGGTGCCCCACACCTATCAGGCGCGCGACTTCATGCCCGCGCTCGCGGCTCGTCTCAATAAGCCGCTCATCACCGACGTGACCGCGCTGGCCGGGTCAGCGGACGCACCGAGCTTCCTTCGTCCGATGTTTCAAGGGAAGCTGGCCGCTGAAGTACGTCCTGACGGCGACCCGCCGTACTTCGTCACGTTTCAGATTGGCGCGTTCCGGGCCGACCAGGTGCAGCGCGGCAGCGGCCCCGCAAGTGTCTCCAATGTGGAAGTAGCGATCGATCGCTCCGCGATACGTCAGGCTCCGGAAGCGCCTTTCCAGGAGGCGCAGCGCGCGGTCGATCTCAGCCAGGCGCCCCGGATCGTTGCCGTAGGCCGAGGGATCAAATCGCAGGAGCACTTGCCGCTGGCGGAGTCGTTGGCGAAAGCGCTTGGCGCCGAGCTGGCCGCATCGCGGCCAATCTGCGACAGCGGCTGGCTTCCTATGGAGCGGCAGGTTGGCAGCTCGGGACAGACGGTGTCTCCGAAACTCTACCTGGCGCTCGGCATCTCCGGTGCCATTCAGCACGTCGTCGGGATGAAAGGCGCGCGCACCATCGTTGCGATCAACAAGGATCCCGAAGCGCCGATCTTCTCGGTGGCCGACTACGGACTCGAAGGCGATCTGTTCACGGCCGTACCCGAGCTGGTTCAGTCGCTCTGACCATGGTTTTTCCCGGTCCCGGCCAAAGCGGCGTGTGCTTTTTCGACGGCCCGGTGGGGTCCATGGAAGTCATTGTCGATATGCCGCAGGGCGAGGCCCGCGGCCTGGCGCTGCTCGCCCACCCGCAGCCACTGCAGGGCGGCCACGCGAAGCACAAGATTGTGCAGCTGCTGGCACGCGCTCTGGCGGATGCAGGATGGCTGGTGGCGCGCCCCAACTTTCGCGGGGTCGGCGCCAGCGCCGGTCTCCACGATGCCGGCATGGGCGAGACCCAGGACCTGCTGGCGCTGTACCGCCAGCTGCAGGCCGCCAGGCCGCAGCCCAAAACCGCCTTGCTGGGCTTTTCCTTTGGCGCCTTCGTGCAGGCGCGCGTTGCCAGCGAGCTGCTGCGCTTGGACGAGACGCCCTGGCGCACCTGCCTGATGGGTATGCCTTCAGGAGAAGTCGATGGCGGTCGGCGCTACGACAGCCCGACGGACTTGCCCGATGCCTTGGTAGTGCATGGCGAGCACGACCAGCGGGTGCCACTGCACGCGGTGTTGGACTGGGCGCGCCCGCAGAGCCGGCCCGTGGTCGTGGTGCCCGGGGCGGACCATTTCTTCACCGGCAAGCTGCACATACTGCGCCAGCTTGTTCTTGCCCACCTCTGTGCCTGAATCCTGAAACGGCGGTCCCATGCCCTCTTCTTCCTTCTCCCTGGCCACTGCGCGCAGCTTTCTTTTTGTTCCGGGCAATCGGCCCGAGCGCTTCGAGAAGGCCGCGCGCAGCGGCGCCGATGCCGTCATCCTGGACCTGGAGGATGCGGTTCCCCTGGCCGACAAGGCCGCGGCGCGCGCCGCCGTACAGGCCGCCTGGCCGATGCTGCGCGGCCTGGGCGTGCCGCTGGTGGTGCGCATGAACGCCGTGAACCATGCGCTGGGCAGCGAGGACCTGCAGCTGCTGTCCCGACTCGATGGTCTGGACGGCGTGATGGTTCCCAAGGCCGAATCCGCGCAGGATCTGGCTACGGTGCAGGCCGCCCTGCCGGAGGTACCCATCCTGCCGCTGATCGAAAGCGCGGCCGGTTATTTCGCCCTGGCCTTGATTGCCGGAGCCGCCAATGTGCTCCGGCTGGTGATCGGGCATATCGATTTCATGGCCGATACCGGACTGCAGTGCTCGGAGGACGAAGCGGAGCTGGCGCCGCTGCGCTTCGCGGTGGCCATGGCCACGCGCAGCAGCCAGCTGGCCCCGGCAGTGGATGGCGTGACGGTGGCCATCCACGACGACGAGCAGCTGCGCCGGGATGCGCGCCGGATGCTGCGCTACGGCTTTGGCGCCAAGCTGTGCATCCACCCGCGGCAAATTTCCGTGATCCATGCGGTCATGGCGCCGGCGGCGGATGACCTGGCATGGGCCCAGCGCGTGCTCGAAGCCAATGAGCGCTCGGGCGGTGCGGCCGTGCAGCTCGATGGCCGCATGGTGGACCTTCCGGTGGTGCTGCAGGCCCAGCGCCTGCTGGCGCGCGCCGCGCTGTCCAGCTGACGCTGCTCCTGTCAGCTGTCTGCTGTCTGCTGTCTGCTCATTCCATCCCACCCTGCCCTTCGCCCTCCGCACCCATGAAACCAGTCCACCACACTGCAAGCGCAAAGCCTTCATCCCGCAAGAGCGACAAGGACCAGCCGCTCGTCGATGACATCCGCCTGCTGGGCCGTATCCTGGGCGATGTGATTCGCGAGCAGGAAGGCGTGGCAGCGTATGACCTGGTGGAGCAGGTGCGCCAGCTCTCGGTCTCGTTTCGCCGCGACGCCGACCACGACGCGGACAAGGCGCTCAAGAAGCTGCTTAAGGGCTTGACCGCCGACCAGACCGTCAGCGTGATCCGCGCCTTCACCTACTTCAGCCACCTGGCCAACCTGGCCGAAGACCGCCACCACATCCGCCGGCGCACCGTGCATGAGCGCGCCGGCAGCGCACAGGAGGGCAGCATCGCGGTGGCGCTGGCGCGCCTGCGCTCGGCCGGCATTGCGCCGCGCACAGTGGCGCAGATGCTTGCCAGCAGCTATGTGTCTCCGGTGCTCACGGCCCATCCCACCGAAGTGCAGCGCAAGAGCATTCTCGATGCCGAGCGCGACATTGCCGTGCTGCTGACCGAACGCGACGCTCTGCAGCAAGTGGCGCAATTCCACCGCAGCGCCAAGGATGCGCTGACGCCGCGCGAGCTCGCTGCCAACGAAACGCGCCTGCGCGCGCGCGTGGCCCAGCTGTGGCAGACGCGCCTGCTGCGCTACACCAAGCTCACGGTCGCCGACGAGATCGAAAACGCGCTCTCCTATTACGAATCGACCTTTCTGAGCGAGATTCCCAAGCTCTACGCCGAGCTCGAGCAGGCGCTGGACGGCGAGCCCGTGGCCAGCTTTTTGCGCATGGGCCAGTGGATTGGCGGCGACCGCGATGGCAATCCCAACGTCAGTGCTGCCACGCTGTCGCTGGCACTGGGCCGCCAGGCCGAAGTGGCGCTGCGCCACTACCTGACCGAAGTGCATTGCCTGGGAGCCGAGCTGTCACAGTCGGCGCGCCTGGTGCCAATGTCGCCCGAGATGCTGCAGCTGGCGGAGCGCTCGCCCGATCCCAGCGAGCACCGCCGCGACGAGCCCTACCGCCGCGCGCTGACCGGTATCTATGCGCGCCTGGCTGCGACGCTCAAGAACCTGACGGGGCGCGACGCCGCGCGCCATGCGGTGGCGCCGCAGAACGCCTACGTGAAGGCGCAGGAGTTTCTTGCCGACCTGCGGGTGATCGAGGCTTCGCTACGGGCGCACTTCGGCGGCGTGCTGGCCGCCGAGCGGCTGCACCCGCTGCTGCGCGCCGTCGAAGTCTTTGGCTTTCATCTGGCCACGGTGGACCTGCGCCAGAGTTCGGACCAACACGAGCGGGTCGTGACCGAGCTGCTGACCACCGCACGCATCGAGGCCGATTACCCGGCCCTGGCCGAGCCGCAGCGTCAGCAATTGCTGCTGCGCCTGCTGGCCGATGCCCGGCCGCTGCGCGTGGTTGGCGCTGATTATTCGGAGCACACCACGGGCGAAATCGCCATCTTCGAGACCGCGCTGCAGATGCGCGCGCGCTTTGGCGCGCAAGCCATCCGCCACTACATCATCAGCCACACCGAGAGCGTGAGCGATCTGCTGGAAGTGCTGCTGCTGCAAAAGGAAGTCGGCCTGATGCGCGGCACGCTTGACGGCGAGTGCGCGGCCGACCTGATCGTCGTGCCGCTGTTCGAAACCATCGAGGACCTGCGCAACGCCGCGCCCATCATGCGCGCGCTCTACGCGCTGCCTGGCTATGCGGCGCTGGTGCGCGCCAGCGGCGCGGAGCAGGACATCATGCTGGGCTACAGCGACAGCAACAAGGACGGCGGCATCTTCACCAGCAACTGGGAGCTGTACCGCGCCGAGATCGCGCTGGTGGCGCTGTTCGACGAGATGAACGTAGCGCATGAACCGCCGATCCAGCTGCGCATGTTCCATGGCCGCGGCGGCACGGTGGGGCGTGGCGGCGGCCCGAGCTACCAGGCCATCCTCGCGCAGCCGCCGGGCACGGTGCGCGGGCAGATCCGCCTCACGGAGCAAGGCGAGGTGATCGCCTCCAAATACGCCAACCCGGAAATTGGCCGGCGCAATCTCGAGACGCTGGTGGCGGCCACGCTCGAAGCCACGCTGCTGCCATCGGCCAAGCCCGCCACCAAGCCTTTCCTCGCGGCGGCGGCCGAGCTGTCAGAGGCCAGTATGGGCGCCTATCGTGCGCTGGTGTACCAGACGCCGGGCTTCACCGAATACTTCTTCAATTCCACGCCGATCCGTGAGATCGCCGAGCTCAACATCGGCTCGCGCCCCGCCTCGCGCAAGCCGAGCCAGAAGATCGAGGATCTGCGCGCCATTCCCTGGGGCTTCAGCTGGGGCCAGTGCCGGCTCACGCTGCCTGGCTGGTATGGCTTCGGCGCGGCCGTCGAGGCTTTTCTGCACGCACCGGGCAAGACGCATGAGGCACAGCTGGCGCTGCTGCAGAAGATGTACCGCCAGTGGCCGTTCTTTCGCACCCTGCTGTCCAACATGGACATGGTGCTGGCCAAGAGCGACCTGGCGCTGGCCGCGCGCTACAGCGAACTGGTGGCCGATGCGCGTCTGCGCAAGAAGGTGTTTGGCGCCATCGAAGCCGAATGGCAGCGCACGGCCGATGCGCTGACCCGCATCACGGGCGAGCAGGACCGGCTCAAGCACAACACGCCGCTGGCGCGCTCGATCCAGCACCGCTTCCCGTACATCGACCCGCTGCACCACCTGCAGGTCGAACTGGTGCGGCGCTGGCGCGCGGGCCAGGGCGACGACCGGGTGAAGACTGGCATCCATATCTCTATCAACGGCATTGCCTCGGGGCTGCGCAACACCGGGTAGAAATGAAGCTTCAAATCCGCTGGAAGAGCACCGCGACGCCCAGACTGCCGCCAATGCACCTGGTGAACAGCGCATAACGGGCTGCAGCCGTTGCAATTCGTGCAGCGCCTTGACGGGGATGACCGTTCCTTTGGTACAGCGGCATTTCCGTCTATGCGCAATATGCGGTGGTGACGCCGCAATCGCTGATCAAAATCGATCGCGACGTCGGCCTGGATGTCGCGGCCCTGTTTGGCTGCGCCGTGATCACCGGCGCGGGCGCGGTGTTCAACAGCGCCAGGGTGCCGGCGGGCGCAAGTGTCGCGGTGATCGGCCTGGGCGGCGTGGGCCTGACGGCCGTCATGGCCGCGCGCGAGGCCGGTGCGGCGCGCATCATCGGCGTCGATCTGCTGGACAGCAAATTCGGCCTGGCGCACAGGCCCTGGGCGCCACCGACTGCGTACTGGCGAGCCAGACGCTGTCGCCCGGGTCCAGGCCCTGACCCAGGGCGGCGTGGATTTCTGCTTCGAAGTCTCGGGCCACCCCGCTGCGCTTGAAATGGCCCGTGCCATGACCGCCAAGGGCGGCGAAGTCGTGGGCGTAGGCGTGAACCGCCCCGATACCCAGTTTGCCGTCAACCACCTGGCCTGGGTGTGCAACGAGCAGGTGCTGCGCGGCTCCTACATGGGCGGCGGCGTGCCGCAAGACGACATCCCGCGCTATGTCGACATATACCTCAGGGGCCGCCTGCCCGTGGAGCAGCTGCGCAGCGAGCACATCACCTTCGACCAGCTCAATGAAGCTTTCGACGCCCTGCACAGCGGCAAGGTGATCCGCCAGATCCTGCTGCCCCACGGCATGGTCTGAGCCGTCCTTCCTCGGCGCGGCCCGCTGCGCCTGTCTCACCACGCACCGCGCTGGCGCGGTAGCGCCACCCCAAGGAGTTCCCATGAACCAGTCCCTCCACGCCGAGCGGGACTTCGAGTGTTAGCTCCGGCAGGTTTGATCCACTGTGGTTCTTCAATGCAGATCAAAAAGCTCAGAGCGCGGCGACGACAACGATCTCGATCAGCAGTTCCGGCCGGGCCAGCCTGGATTCCGTGGTCGCGCGCGTGGGCGTCGCGCCCGGAACCACCCATGCATCCCAGACCTTGTTCATCTCTGCAAAGTCAGCCATGTTCTTGAGGAAGATGTCGGCGCGCAGCACGCGCGACTTGTCGGTGCGGGCTTCGGCGAGCAGACGGTCTATGGTCTGCAGCACGTTGGCCGTCTGCGCCGCGATGCCGGCTTCGGGATTGGAGGGAACCTTGCCCGCGAGGTACACGGTGCCGTTATGAATGACGATGTCGGACATGCGTGCACCGACGTGAATGCGATTGATTTCAGCCATGGAAATTCCTTGGAAATGAAGAAGTGAGGGGCTCAGGCTTGGGTGATGAACTTGGTGACGAGATAGCCATCGAACGTCTCCTCGCCGCCTTCGCTGCCATAGCCCGAATTCTTGATGCCGCCAAACGGCGTCTCGGCCAGGCCAAGGCCGAAGTGGTTGATTGTGACCATGCCGGCCTCGAGTCCGCTGGACACCGCATGCGCGGTCTTGAGCGAGTTGGTAAACACGTAAGAAGCCAAGCCGAAAGGCAGGCTGTTCGCGCGACGCAGCGCCTCATCGGCGTCCTTGAAACGCGTGACCGGTGCGAGCGGGCCAAAGGGCTCATCGACCATGAGCATTGCGTCGTCCTGCAGATCCGTGATCACCGTTGGCGCAAAGAAGAAACCTTTGCTGCCGATGCGCGCGCCCCCGGTGAGCACCTTGCCCCCGCGCTGGTCGGCGTCGTCAAGAAATCTCTCCATCGACGCGACCCGGCGGGCATGCGCCAGCGGCCCCATCTGCGTGCCCTCCTCCAGACCGTCGCCGACCTGGATGGACGCGATCACGTCGGTGAAGCGCGCAAGAAAGCGGTCATAGGCCTTTTCCTGCACGTAGAAGCGGGTCGGCGATACGCAGACCTGGCCGGCATTGCGCACTTTCTGGCGCGCAAGAATTTCGGCCGCGAGTTCGACCTCAGCGTCGTCGAAGACCAGCACCGGAGAGTGGCCGCCGAGTTCCATCGTCGCGCGCTTCATCTGCGCCCCGGCCATGGCGGCCAGCTGCTTGCCCACCGGGCCGGAGCCGGTGAACGAGATCTTGCGCACGATCGGCGATTCGATCAGGTAGGTGGACACTTCGCTGGGCACGCCCCAGACGATGTTCAGCACGCCCGGCGGCAGGCCGGCATCGTGGAACAGCCGCGCCAGCGCCACCACGGCGCTGGGCGAGTCTTCCGGGCCCTTAAGAATCAGCGTGCAGCCGGAGGCGAGTGCCGCGACGATCTTGCGTATCGCCTGATTGAATGGGAAGTTCCAGGGCGTGAAAGCGGCGCAGACACCGACAGGCTCGCGCACCACGAACTGACGCACCGCGGGATTGCGCGGCGGCACCACGCGGCCATAGATGCGCCGGCCCTCTTCCGCGTGCCATTCCGCATGCTCGGCGCAGTTCGTCACTTCAGCCAGTGCTTCGGCCAGCGGCTTGCCCTGGTCCAGTGTGATGTTGCGCGCAATCTCGGGCGCGCGCAGGCGCGTGAGCTCCGCGACGCGGCGCAAGATAGCCGAGCGCTCGACGGGTGAAGTCTTCTTCCAGTATTCGAACGCGCGCTGCGCGGCGGCCAGTGCGCGGTCCAGGTCGGCCGTGGTGGCATGCGGCAGCCGGCCCAGCACGGCCTCGGTCGCGGGGTTGATGACGTCTTGCTCACGACGGTCGCCACCCTGGATGAATTCGCCGTCGATGTAGAGGGCGAGATCCTGATAGTTCATGGGAATCCAGATTGAGAAGAGGCGTTGAACGACAAGGTGCATACGCACCGGTGGGCAGCGCGGGCAGCGGCCCGCGATCACCGATGCGTCAACCCATCTGCAGGTTGGCCTTGTGGGCCAGCGCACGGAACTTGCTGATCTCGGTCGAGATGAAGCCCGCGAACTCGGCCGGCGTGTTCGGACTCGCCGACACGCCCAGCGTGAGCAGTTGCTGGGCGACGGCTGGTTTTCGCAGGATCGTGCCGATGTCCGCGCTGATCTTCTGTGCCAGCGCGGGTGGAAGATTGGCGGGCGCCACGATCCCGGCCCAGGCCGTGAGGTCATAGCCGGGGACACCCGACTCTTCGAGCGTCGGCACATTGGGCAGCAGCGGGGAGCGAGCCTTGGTGGTCACGGCCAGCGCCTTCACCTTGCCATCCTTGATGAACGGCAGTCCGGTCGTCAGGTTATCGAAACCCAGCGGCACCTGACCGCCGAGAATGTCGTTGAGCGCCGCCGCACTGCCCTTGTAGGGCACATGCGTGAGCTTGATGCCGGCCATCTGGCACAGCAGTTCGCCGCACAGATGGGGCGAAGTGCCGTTGCCCACGGACGAGTACGAGTACATGCCGGGGTGGGCGCGCGCCAGGTCGATCAGCTGCTGCAGGTTGTTGGCCGGAAAATTCTTGCCCGCGAGCAGCACGTTCGCCAGCGTGCCAATCATGGTCAGCGGCGTGAAGTCACGCACCGGGTCATAGCTCAGGTTTTTGTACAACGCAGGATTGATGCCGTGCGTGGCGATGCCATTGAGCAGCAAAGTCGCGCCGTCTGCGGGCGCCCGGGCGACGAATTCGGTGCCTATGCTGCCGCCCGCGCCCGCGCGGTTCTCGACGATCACCGACTGGCTCCAGAGCTTGCCCAGTTCGGTGCCGATCAAACGCGCCATCATGTCGGGAGCGCCACCGGGCTGGAACGGCACGATGATCTTGACGACCTTGCCCGGCAGCGGCGACTGGGCTTGCGCGGGCAGTATCCAGGGCGATGCGCCAGCTGCGGCGGCCTTGGCGAGGAATGTGCGGCGACTTGTCATGGAGCTCTCCTAAAGGTGCCGCCACAAAGTCACGCGCAGGCTTGCGCGCGCCCTGCAAACGGCGTTACAAAAAACGGGGGAAACCGCGGTGTTGGTTAAGGCGTGCGGCGCAGCACCTGCCCAGGTCTGTGCCCGGTCGCGCGGCCATCGCGCCATACGGGCACGCCGTTGGTCCAGACACAATGGATGCCTTCAGAAACATTCGTCGGCTGAGCAAACGTCGCACGATCGATCACGCTGCGGGCATCAAGCAGCACCAGGTCGGCGGGCGCGCCTTCGCGCAGTACGCCGCGGTCGGCAAGACCGAATTTCGCCGCGGTCAGGCCGGTCATCTTGTGCACCGCGGTCTCGAGCGAAAACAAAGCCAGCTCGCGGCAATGCAGGCCCAGCACGCGGGGGAACGTGCCCCAGAGCCGGGGGTGGGGGCGCTCGTCGTGAGGCAGTCCGTCCGAGCCGATCATGGTGTCGTCGAACTGCAAGATGCGCTGCACGTCGGCATCGTCCATGCGAAAGTAGACCGCGCCCGCAGGCTGCAACCGGTCCACCGCTTCGGACACGCTGCAACCCAAATCCCGCGCCACGTCTTCGAGGTCCTGCCCTGCGAACTGCGGCAAGGCGCGCGACCAGGTGACAAGCGTGCGCGAGGCGTTATGGACCAGCGTCTGCGTGAGCACCGTCGACGACGCGTTATAGGGATAGCAATCGAGGCATACCGGCTGGTACGCCATGCGCTGGCGGATGATCTCCAGCGTCTCGATCGACCGGCCATGGTTGGCCTTGCCCACCAGCTTGTGGTGCGAAATCACCACCGGTACGCCCAGCTCGCGACCGATGCGAAACGTCTCTTCGAGCGAGTCGACCACGGTGTCGCCTTCGTCGCGCATGTGGGTGCAGTAAAGGCCTTGCACGCCGGTCAGCGGCCTGCAGACTTCGATCACTTCTTGCGTTGTCGCGGCCGCAGCCGGAGCATAGGCCAGCCCGGTCGATACGCCGATGGCGCCGGCCTCGAGGGCCTCGGCGACGCGCGCACGCATGCGCACGATTTCGGCCGGCTCGGCGGGCCGGTAGAGATCGTCCATCTCCAGTACCCGCAGGTTGGTGTGCCCCACAAGCATCGCGCAATTGGTCGCAGCCGGCTGCTCGGTCAGCGCCTGCAGGTACTCGCTGAAACGCTGGTAGCGGCACCATTCGCCGGTACCGTCGAGCAGGTCCAGCGGCGGAATCGGCGCGGTTCCTGGCGTGTGCCGCATGGGCGCGAGCGAGACGCCGCAATTGCCGCCGATCACGGTGGTGACACCCTGGCTCACCTTGGGCGTCATGTCGCCGCGCGACAGCAGTTCCCGGTCATCGTGGGTGTGGGAGTCAATGAAGCCGGGCGTGGCGGTCAGGCCCCGGCCGTCGATTTCCTCCCGGCCGCGTGCGCCACCGAGGTCGCCAATGCGCGCAATCCGTCCTCCGTCGAGCGCGATATCTGCGTCGAAGCGCGGCGCGCCGGTTCCATCGACAACGCTGGCATTGCGGATCACCGTGTCATAAGTGGATGTCATCAGGGGTTCACCTCGGACAGGGAAAGGGTCGTTCACAGGCGTGTGCCGTGCGTTCGCGCTACAACTGGAACAGGGTCGGGTCAATCCGCGATGGGCGCCGTGCGATCCGGTCGGCGAGCAATCCCGCGCTGCCCGCCGCCAGGGTGAACCCCAGCGCGCCGTGACCGACGTTGAGCCACAGGTTGCCGTAGGGCGTGGCGCCGATCAGCGGCTTGCTGTCGGGGCGTGCGGGCCGCAGTCCAGACCACTCCTCGGGCGCAGCTGCCGCATTCAGGTGCGGCAGATAGTCTTGCACCTGCGCCTTGAGCGTGGCGAACCGCTGCGGGCTGCGGGCGTCGGACTCGGTGCCCACATCGACCATTCCCGCCACGCGCAGCCGGTTGCCCAGGCGCGCGTAGACCACCTTGTTGTGCACGTCGCTGAGACTGGTATGCGGCGCGCTGCTGCCGGGCGTCAGTTCGTAAGTGAGACTGTAGCCCTTGAGCGGATAGATCAGCGGATCGAAGCCCAACGGCCGGCACAGGTCCTGCGCCCCGACGCCGTTCGCAATCACATAAGCGTCGGCGTCCAGAGCGCCGTGCTGCGTTTGCAGCGCGACCACCCTGCCCGCCCGCGTCTGCAGTCGCTGCACGCGCGTGTCGAAGAGAAACTTCACGTCATGCTCGATCTCCAGGTGCCGCGTCATCTCCTGGCATAGCGCAAAGCAGTCCCCGGCGTCCTCGGTGGGCGTAAAAATGCCCCCCACTATCCGCTCTGCAATACCCCCCAGCGCCGGCTCCTGCCGCAGGCATTCGCTTGTCGTGAGCGCATGCTGCTCGGTGCCCAGGTCGGCCTGGAACTGCATCAGCGCAATCGCACTCTCATAGGCCTTGGTGTCCTGGTACACCAGCAGCTTGCCACGCGAAGAGAAGTCGAACTGCAGCAACGCGCGCTCGGCCATTTCGTGTGTCAGCTCGCGGCTGTACGCGCCCAACTGCAACAGTTCGGCCGTGCTGCGCTGCGCCACGCCGGCGCGGCAGGCCAGCAGGAAGCGCAGCGCCCAGCGCCATTGCGCAGGGTCGGCGCGCAAGCGGAAGTACAGCGGCGCATCGCGCTGCGTGAGCCACAGCGGCAGCTTGGGGAGCACGCTGGCATCGGCCAGCGGCGCGACGAAGCTGTAGCTCAGCTGGGCGCCGTTCGCCCGGCTCGTGGCCATGCCCGCGCTCGCTGCCCCATCGACGACCGTGACCGCATGCCCTTCGCGGGCCAGTGCATACGCGGACGTCATGCCGATGATTCCCGCGCCAATGACGATGATGCGCATGGCTCAGCCAGCTTTCTGCAGTTGCGCGATGGTGCTGGCCACCGAGATGTGCGTCAGGCTGGTGCGTACCACGATCAGCGCCGCGCGGTCGGCCGCGAGCGCTTCTCGCAAGGCCCCCTCAATCTGGTCGCTGTGATCGACACGCAGGCCCAGCGCGCCGAACTGCCGCGCCAGGCCCGCGAAATCGGGGTTGACCAGCGCCGTGGCGCTGACGCGCCGGGGAAAATGCAGCTCCTGGTGCATGCGGATCGTGCCGTAGCTGCCGTTGTCGGCCACCACGATGATGGGCTTGGCGCCGGTCTGCATCGCCGTCGCCAGCTCGTTGCCGGTCATCAGGAAACCGCCGTCGCCCACGAAGCAGACCACCTGGCGATCCGGGCAGCGCAGGCTCGCGGCGACGGCAGCGGGCACGCCATAGCCCATGGCGCCCGACGACGGCGCAATCATGCGGCGTCCGCCGCCAAAGCGCATCAGGCGCTGCAGCCAGCCGCCGAAATTACCGGCGTCGATGGTGATGATGGCGTCGTCGGCCAGCATGCGGTCTGCGGCCTGGACCATCGCCGCGAAGATCACGCCGTCTTCAGCGTCCAGCGGGCCGTCCCAACGCCGCAGGCCACTGGCCACGGCGTGCAGCTGGCCAGCCCAGCGCAGGTGCTCTTCGCGCGGCCGGGCGGGCGCGAGTTCGCGCAAGCCGTCGAGGAAAGTGGCGGGGTCGGCCGTCAGGCCCAGCGTCAAGGCGCGCACATGACCCACGGCACGCGGATCGGGCCAGACCTGCACCACGGTCTGCGCCGGGCGAGGAGCGGCGGGGAACAAGTAGCCCTGGGTAGTGACGTCGCCCAGGCGCGTGCCCACGGCCAGGATCAGGTCGGCTTCGGCCACGGCCTCGGCCAGGGCGCGCGGCGCGCCGTAGGTCAGATGGCCGGCAAACAGCAGGTGGTCATTGGGCAGCACATCGGCGTGGCGCACGGACGTGGCCACGGGCAGGCCAAACGCTTCGGCCGCCGCGCGCAGCGCAGCTTGGCCGGCTTCGCCCTTGAGCAGCCCACCCGCGATCAGCAGCGGCCGCTGCGCCTGTGCGATCAGCTGGGCCACCTGCGCGAGTTGCGCGGCCGAAGCGCCGCCCTGAGGCAGCGCGAATGGAGCGGCGGCGGCACCGTCGCTGAGATCTTCAAGCATGTCTTCGGGCAGCGCCACCACCACCGGGCCGGGCGTGCCGCTGGCCGCAGCGTGGAATGCCTGCGCGACGGTATCGGCCAGGCGCGCGCCATCACGCACTTCGACCACCCACTTGGCCATGCTGCCAAAGACCTTCTCGTAGTCCACTTCCTGGAAAGCATCCATATGGCGATGCACGCGCTCCACCTGGCCGACAAACACCACCAGCGGCACCGCGTCCTGCTGGGCCGAGTGGATCGCGATGCTCGCATTCATCGCACCCGGCCCGCGGCTCACGAACACCACGCCGGGGTGGCCCGTGAGGCGCGCATCGGCCAATGCCATGAAACCCGCGCCACCCTCGTGCCGGCAAGTCACCGTCTCGATATCGTCACGTTCGGACAAGGCATCGAGCACGCTCAGGTAGCTCTCGCCTGGCACGCAGAAGACACGGTTCACTCCGTGCAGCGCCAGGGTTTCGACCAGCAGGTCTGCGGCACGCTTCATTGCGAATTTTCCTTGTTGTTGCGCTCTTCCTCGAGAGTGGCGAGCGACTGGGTCTGGATGTTTTCTGGCAGATGGCCGACCATGCTTTCGATCGCGCCGAAGATGCGCTCCCAACCTTCGTTGGTGCGCAACGGCACGCCCAGAAAGTGGCTCTCGGTCTTGGAACGCAGCATCAGGTAAAGCATTCCGGCCAGCATCACGCTCACCTGCGCGGGAATGTCGGCTTCCTGCGTGAGGCCATCGACACGGTCGATGAAGGAACGCGCAGAACGCTCGCGGCGGTCGGCGAGCTGGGCGGTGATGTCATTGCGCTCTATCAACTCCCAGCGCCGGACTTCGCGCAGCACCTCGTTGCTGCCCAGCGCGCCAATCTGTGCGCGTAGCATCGTCAGGATCAGGTCGGCGGGCGTGCGGCTGCTGGACTCGTCGGCCTGCAGCGTACCCGCATGCCCGGTCCAGTAATCTTGCGCGCTCATCCAGGCAAGCAACAGGCCGGGCAGGCCATCGAAGTAGCGATAGATGAGCTCCTTGCTCACACTCGCGCGCTTGGCAATCGCATTGACGCCCAGGCCGCTCATTCCGGTCTCGCGTATCTGCTCTTCCAAGGCCTGCATTATTTTTTGTTTGGTCTGCTCACGACGTGACATCTACGTTTCTCCATGGTCTTCAGCCCACGTCGCCCGGGGCTTGGCTCTAGTAATCCAGTACGCGCGGCTTCACTGCGGCCACGCATTTTCTGCAGAATTTCAAAAAGTGACCACCTGGTCACATTTTCATCATAGTGGCTTTTTTTTGCACTGGCAAAGTTTTTTTGCTGCGCTCACTTGAAAGGTAGAAAACGGTCTATCGCTTCGTTTTCGGAAAGGGGCAGGACTTCGTATCGCACTGTGAATACGAGTGGCGCCGCAGGCGCTGGGTTGGGGCTCAGAAAGCCGCCGGTCCCCTGCGCCCATGAATCAGGCTTGTCGGTGGTGGAGCGCCAAGAAGGCGTTTGTCCAGGATGCAATTCCAGTGACGCACATTGATGCGCCAGGAAGTTTGACAGCGGTCTTGGCGAGCGTAACCGTCGTGCAGCGGCAAAAGCTGCCGGCCAGCTCGGCAACTGCCAGGGCCTTGGTTACAGCCTCAGGCGCTGGCCTGCGCTGACGCGCTTCATTGATGACGGGCAATTGCCCGTGGACA
>JBEVDH010000092.1:0-23095 GCA_040514115.1 Comamonas sp.
TCGACCACCGCCAACTGTTTATACGCATAAACACCCCAACCGAACCCCGCCCAGAGCGGGGTTCGGTGCGTCTGGGCCCCTGAAAACCGGAGAACGACCATGACTTGAGTTCAGCCACTTTCGTTCAGACAACAAAAAACCCTCAAAGCGCCAACTTTGAGGGTTCCTTGTGAATCTTGACGATTCCTCGCAAATTCCCTTCAACCGACGGAAATCGGTCAAAAGCTCTCCGAACGAGCGAATAGTAAGGGAACCGCGCAGAAGTCGTCAAGGGATTTTCGTGTCCTTTGGAGACCGCGATGGAAATGCTCGCCCCTACTATCTACCCTTCGATGATTGCGCGCGCCTGCTCGGCGCTCGATGAGTCCCCCTTGTTCAGAGACATGCCCGACGGCTATCTCCGGGTGATTTTCCGCATCATCAAGAAAATCAACCTGATTCGGCTGAATTCGCCGATTGTGGCCAGTCGCAGCACAATTGCCCAAGAATCGGGGAAATCGGTGGAAACCGTTCACCGTGTGGTCAAGTGGCTCGAGGAGCGCGGCTTGATCGAAAGGGCGCAGAAGGCCCGGGCCGGCCTGCGCGGCTCGAGCTCTCCCCTCATTCCCACGCTCAAGCTGCTCGATGCCCTGCTGCTGACCGACCGCACCCATGCGGGCAAGGCACCGGCGCTCGCGCCCGCGTTGCGTCCCGAGCGCAGCGCACCCGCAGCGGCCGCACCATGCGCCGCGCCCGGGGGCGCGCAATTCGAGACCTTTGGCAAGCTCAAGCTGCCCTGCGATCTGGCCTGGCTGGTGCACGAGCGCGGCCTGCAGGGCACTGGCGTGCTGCAGTTGATGAAGCTTGCCAAACAGGCCAAGCAACGCTTGTCGGATGTGGTGGGCGCGACACGCAAGTACCTGGAGCAATTGGAGGGTCGGCGTCTGTACGCCTATCTGCGCGCGTTGCTGGGCAGCAAGCGCGACTTCGGTCAATGTGCCCAGGCTGCAGCCACCGAAGCCTCCGAACAGCGGCAGCACAGTTACCTGCAGGAAAAGGCGGCGGCCCTTGCCGGACAGGCGTTCCGGAGCCGTGATGCCAAGCTGGTGGTCACGGTGGATGCCTGCGGCATGCTGCTCGAGGAACGTGCGGGGCGACGCGCCGCGCGCCCGATGTGCCAGTCCTTCCTTGATGCCATCGCTGCCGGACGCTTGATTGCCCGGCGCGATGCGTGAACGGCCATCGCGTATCAATGTGGATAACTTTGGCGCCACCAGATGTCAGCGCTGACGCCTCTGAATCAGGGTTTTAAAACCACAATCTAAAGAGAACAACCCGCGGTGCGTGCTTTTTTTCCAGAACTCCACGAGGAACGGCAAACAACCCCATGCAAAACTGCCGTCTGCCGGCCGCCATGGCAAATCGGCATGGAGCACGGCGGCAGCGGTCGGTGCGTTGCGGGTTGCAAGGGACAACTTCACTGCCGACCATCGAGCATGGCCAGTCGACATCCCTTGCGGCCAGCTGCGAGGAGGTGCGTATGCCACGTTCCGCGCCCCGCCAACGCCCGCCTGGCAGGCTTGCTGTGACATCTGCGCAAAGCGCGGCGCGGGGCTGGTCATGGCGCCCCCATTGCACGACGGGACCGCATTGACGACGGCCTGTGCCGGCTGCGATCGCAATGCGCCTGTATGCCTGGCGTTGGCGGCTGCTCCCTTAAGGCTCGCCAATGACAAGCTGTGAGCCGCCGGATTGATGCACAGCAGCTGCCAGGACCACTTGTCACCCTTAGCCGCCAGCACTGGAGAGGCATTAACGCGCAAACGAAAGAAACAGAAATTTATTTTGTCCGCACTGCATCCAAACGCCTCTTTGCCGGGTAGTACTACCAGCAGCTGCCTGAGCTGCATGGTTTCCCACCCACTTACCTTTTCCGGAGAATCTCCATGAAAACGCTTTCTTCTTCCATCCTCGCACCCGTTGGCTTGATCGCTTCGGCAGTTCTGCTCACGGCCTGTGGCTCCATGGACAAGTCGCAGCATTTCAATCCCACCAGCGTGCCTGAAAGCATCCGCGTGCCGGCGGGCAACAAGGTGGCGTGGGAAACCACGGGCCGTGGCCAGATCACCTATGAGTGCCGCGACAAGGCCAATGCACCGGGCCAGATGGAGTGGTTCTTTGTCGGCCCGCAAGCGGACCTGATGGACCGCATGGGAAAGAAAGTGGGCACTTACTACGGACCTCCCGCCACCTGGGAAGCGCTGGACGGCTCCAAGGTCACCGCCACGCAGCTGGCCGTTGCGCCTTCGGGCGACGGCAACCTGCCTTATCAGCTGGTCAAGGCCAACCCCGCAATGGGCAGCGGCGCCCTCACCGGCGTGACCTACATCCAGCGTGTGGCCCTCAAGGGCGGCGTGGCACCGGCCATGGCCTGCGCTGCAGGGAACAAGGGCCAGCGCCAGACAGTGATGTACCAGGCCGACTACATTTTCTGGAAGTAAGCACGCTCGGCCCTGGGCCACTGCCCGGGGCGGCTGCCGGCGTCGGCAGTCACCCTGCCATCGGCGGCGCAGCCGAGGCAGGGGGCAAGCTCTCGATGAGATAGTCAATCATTGCCCTGACCTTGGCCGGTGGGCGCCGGTCCGGCGGGAACAGCACATGCAGGCCCCCCAGATCGAGCACCGGCTGATCGAGTTCCAGTGCCACCAGCGTGCCCTGTGTCAGGGCGTTGGCGACAATGAAGTCGGGCTGGTAGATGACCCCCTGGCCGCCCAGCGCGGCCGCCAGCAGCGCATCGCCGTTGTTGGCCTTGAGGTTGCCTTGCACCGGCACCTGGATTTCGCCCCGCGCGCCAAAGGCCCAGCTGCCCCGCGCCTGCATGGGTGACAGGGTATAGCTCAGGCAGTTGTGCCCCGAGAGATCGCTCACGCGCCGCGGCGTGCCGCAGCGCGCCAGATAATCCGGCGCCGCGCAGACCCGCATCGGACAGTCGCCCAGGCGCCGTGCCTTGAGCGCGCTGTCGGCCAGGTGACCGATGCGGATCGCCAGGTCCCAGCCACCCTGGATCAGATCCTGCTGCGCATCGCTCAGTCCCAGCTCCACCTGCACCTTCGGATAGCGGCGACTGAATTCCGGCAGCAAAGGTGCGATGAAGCGCGTGCCAAAGGACAGCGGCAGGTTCATGCGCAGCCGGCCCACCGCCTCGGTGCGCCGCGCCGCCAGTGCCGACTCCGCTTCATCGAGCTCCTGGAGGATGCGCCGGCATGCGGCCAGGTAGTCCGCCCCGGCGTCGGTCAGCGTCAGCCGGCGCGTGGTGCGGTGCAGCAGCTTGACGCCCAGCCGGACTTCAAGCGCATCGACATGCTTGGTGGCCATGGCCGGCGACATGCCCAGGATCCGGCCCGCGGCCGACAGGCTGGCGTGGGCGGCGGCCTCGATGAACACCCGCATGCCGGTGACGCGATCGAGCATTTATTTCTCACTGGTGGTGGGAGCTGTTGATGATGGATGGGGGATTCTAGCTTTGATGAATAGGAAATATCATGGCTCATCGCATTTACCGTTGCACTTCAGGAATCCCACGCCATGTCTTCCATCGATGCCTCCCCTGCCGCCAGCGCCCTCCAGCCGGTGCTTTTCGTGCCGCATGGCGCCGGCCCCTGCTTCTTCATGGACTGGTCGCCGGCCGATACCTGGAGTGGCATGGCGCAATTCCTCCAGGGCGTGGCCGCCACGCTGGCGGCGCGGCCCCGGGCCATCGTGCTGGTTTCGGGCCACTGGCAGACGCCGGGTTTCAGCGTCACCGCCGGCGCGCAGCCCGGGTTGATCTATGACTACTCCGGTTTTCCGCCGCATACCTACCAGCTCGACTATCCCGCGCCCGGTGACCCGGCACTGGCCGGGCAGATCGTGCAGCGGATCGCGCAGGCGGGCCTGGACAGCCGTCTGGACGCGGCGCGCGGCCTGGATCATGGGGTGTTCATTCCACTCAAGGTGATGTTCCCCGAAGCCGATATACCGGTGGTGCAGTTGTCGCTGCGCGCCGATCTGGACCCGGCGGCCCACCTCGCGGTGGGCGCGGCGCTCACGGGGCTGCGCGCCCAGGGGGTGCTGATCATTGGCAGCGGCATGAGCTTTCACAATATGCGCGGCTATGGCGATGCACGCTACACCGCGCCTTCCGAGGCCTTTGATGACTGGTTGACCACGGCTGTAGAGGCCGAGCCGCAGCAGCGCAATGCTGCGCTGCGCGACTGGGCCCAGGCGCCGTTTGCCCACCATTGCCACCCCGCGGGCCATGAGGAGCACCTGATGCCGTTGCTGGTGGCTGCGGGTGCGGCGGGCCTGGAGCGCGGCCGCAAGGTCTATTCGCAGCAGGTCATGAAGACCCAGCTGTCGGCCTTTCGCTTCGGCTAAAGGCGCGGCGCAGCTGCCGCAAGGGGCCGGCTCCATGGCATCATCCAGAGCTTGCAGGCCGTAACGCCGCGTTGCGCACCGCCCCCATTCCTTTGTCTGGAGCCTCCACTTGCCTGTTCCCGTCGAAGATTTCAACTACGAAGCCACCTTGCAGGCCTGCGCTGCCGGCGAGCGTGGCGCGATGCAAAGGCTCTACGAGCAGGAAGCCGCGCGCCTGTTCGGCGTGGTGCGGCGCATCGTGCGCGATGGCGCGCTGGCCGAAGACGTGCTGCACGATGCCTGCGTCAATATCTGGACCCGCGCCGCGAGTTTCGACCCGGCGCGCGGCTCGGCACGTGGCTGGATCTACAGCGTGGCGCGCAATCTGGCCCTGAACGCGCGGCGCGACGACTGCCGCGACGCGGACGTGGGACAAGAGACGCTGCAGCTCATCGATGACCAGGCGTCGTTTGCCGCATGGGAGGCGGTGAGCCGCTCTGGTCAATGGGAAGACAGCGCCGGGCGCGTGGGCCATTGCCTGTCCGAGCTCGAGCCGGTGCGCCGAGACTGCATCCTGTATGCCTATGTCGAGGGTCTGTCGCAAAAGGAAATCGCGGCGCGCGTGGCCGCCCCGCTGGGCACGGTGAAAGCCTGGATCCAGCGCAGTCTGTTGGCCCTGCGGGCTTGCATGTCATGAATCAGAACACTTTCGAGCATTTTTCCCAGGACGGCGGCGAGGCGCAGCAACTGCAGGCGCTTGCCGGTGAATATGTGCTGGGCACCCTGTCGCAGCAAGAGCGGCGCGAGGTCGAGACGCAACTGCCCGGCAACCCTGCCCTGCGCGAGGCCGTCGCGGCCTGGGAGCAGCGCTTCGTGCCGCTGCTGTCGCTGGTCGAGCCGGTGGCGCCTCCCGAGCATCTGTGGGCGCGCGTGGCGCGCAGCCTGGAGCCGGCATCCACAGCGCCCGAACGCGCAAGCTCCGCGCGCCCCAAGCCGCTGCCCTGGTGGCGCGACTTCGAATCGCTGCGCCTGTGGCGCGGGCTGACGGCCGGCGGCTTTGCGCTGGCCACGCTGCTCGCCGCCTTGCTGGTGGTGCGGGCCGCGGCGCCCCAGCCCGGCACACGTTTCATGGTGGTGCTGGTGGCACCCGAGGACCGCACCCCCGGCTGGGTCATGCAGACCAGCAGCACTCGGCAGATCGAGCTGATTCCGCTGGCGGTGACAGAGGTCCCCGAGGACAAGGCACTGGAGCTGTGGACCAAGGCCGACAGCTGGAATGCACCGGTGTCGCTGGGTTTGATCGAGCCCGGCCACAGCGTGCAGGTTCCGCTGGACCGGATTCCGGGCGTGCAGCCGAATCAGCTGTTCGAGCTCACGCTCGAGCCGCGCACCGGTTCGCCCACCGGCCGCCCGACCGGCCCGATCCACTTCATCGGACGTTCGGTGAAGGTTTCCTGAACCGCATCGGCCCAGGAAAAACAATGCCGCGGCAGGCCGGTTCCGGTGCTTTTAGCAGCTAAAATCTGCCGCTTGGAATGAAGTTTAGCTAAACCCTTGCCAGGCCCCGCGCCGTGGCAAGGGCTGGTAAAAAATCGGTGGATGCCATGGGAAAACGGCTCAGCGAGGCGCAGTTTCAGCAGTGCATTGAGGGCCTGGAGGTGGGCGCTCAGACCCTGGCTATTGCCCATGGGGTGCTGGTGCGGGGCCAGACCCAGGCCTCGTTCGTGCAGGCCCTGGGCCTGAGCAAGGGTGCGGTATCCCAGGCCGTGCAGCGCATCTGGCGCGCCCACCTTCCGGCGGGATATGAGCGGGTGTCGGCCGTGCTGCCTCAGCACCAGGCATTCATCGTCAAGCAATGGGCCGAGCACGCAAAGGCCAGGAACAACGGATTAAAAACATGAAGACCTTGGTCGTAGCGCAGCAAAAAGGCGGTGTCGGCAAAACCTCCAGCGTGGTGCACCTGGCGTTTGATTTTCTCGAGCGCGGCCTGAGCGTGGCGGTGATCGATCTCGACACCCAGGCCAATGCTTCCTACACGCTGGGGCAGTACAAGATCGACATCCGTTCCAGCCAGCTGTTCGGCCCGGTGCCGGCCGATGGCTGGCAGCAGGCGGCGCAGGCCGAGGACGACGGCCCGCGCCTGGTGCTGATCGAGGCCGACCCGGAGCTGGCCAACGCCGTGTTCCTGCCGCTGCCCAAGGCGAAGAAGAACATGCGGGCCAATATCGAGGCACTGGCCGCCCAGGGCTTCGACATCTGCCTGATCGATACCGCGCCGGGCCTGGGCGTGGCCCTGGTCGCGGCGCTGTATGCGGGCGACTGCGTGCTGTCGCCCATCGAACTCGAGGCCTACAGCATCCAGGGCATCAAGATGATGCTCACCACCATCATGAACGTGCGCAAGGAAAACAAGTCGCTGCAGTTCCTGGGCATGGTGCCGTCGAAGGTGGATGCAAGAAACCCGCGCCATGTGCGCCACCTGGCCGAGCTGCGCGCGGCCTATCCCCAATTGATTGTCCCGGTCAGCATCGGCCTGCGCAGCAGCATTGCCGACGCGCTGGCTTCGGGTGTTCCGGTGTGGAAGATTCGCAAGACCGCGGCCCGCAAGGCGACGCAGGAAGTGCGCAGCCTGGCGGCCCATGTCTTTGAAAAAATGGAGATTGCTCAATGAAAATTGCAGCGAAGAAGCAAAATTTTTCCCATGCTCCCACCGCGGCCATGGGCGGCCTGGGCCTGGCGGAAATGGGCGACCTTTCCGCGCTGCTGGCGGGGCCTGAAGCCCAGGCGCCAGGCGGCGGTCCGCTGGCCCTGGAGATCGCGCTGATCGACGAAGACCCGCACCAGCCGCGCACCAAGGACAACCCGGGATTTTCCGACCAGAGCCTCGACGAGCTGGCCGCCTCGATTGCCCTGCGCGGGGTCAAGACCCCGATCTCGGTGCGCGAGAACCCCGGCGCTTCGGGCCGCTACCTGATCAACCATGGCGCGCGGCGTTTTCGCGGCGCGCAGCGCGCGGGCCTGGACGTCATTCCCGGCTTCATCGACAACGATTACAACGAAGCCGACCAGGTGGTCGAGAACCTGCAGCGCAACGAGCTGACGGCGCGCGAGATCGCCGACTTCATCGGCCGCGAGCTCGCCAAGGGCATGAAGAAGGGCGAGATCGCCAAGGCCATCAGCAAGTCGCCGGCATTCATCTCGCAGCATGTGACGCTGCTGGACCTGCCCGAGCCGCTGGCCCAGGTCTTCAGCTCGGGCCGCGTGCGCGACGTGACCGTGGTCAATGAGTTGATGACGGCGTACAAGAAGACGCCGCAGGATGTGATTTCCTGGCTGGGCGATGCCAGCCAGGAAATCACGCGCGGCTCGGTCAAGCTGCTGCGCGAGTTCCTCGATACCAAGGACCTGCCGGCAGCGGCGGCTTCTGCGCCCGCTGCGGCCAATGCCGCCAATGGCAAGGCCCCGCCGCAACCCGCGCCCGCCTCGGCACAGGCCGCCTCCCCCAAGACCGGCAAGCCGGTGGTTGCGGACCAGGTCCGCAAAGCCGTGGTGCATGTGCGCCACGAAGACCGCATCGCGCGCCTGATGCTCGAGCGCCGCCCGCCCGCCGAAGGCGTGGCCTGGCTCCAGTACATCGATGACGGCCGCGAGCTGCAGGCCAGCTTGCAGCACGTCACGCTGGTGGCATTGCTCGAGGGCTAGACAAGGCAGCTGCATGGATGGAACTTTTGCTGGCGATAGGTTACTCAAGGGGTTGCCTATTGATTGAAGGAAGCATTTGTCCACGTCCTACGAAGTGCTTTTGACCGAGCTGGCGCACGAAGTGGGGCTCCCGGCAGCGGCGCTGCTGGCCACTGAGGAAATCGACATCGACGGGTTGTCCATCGGCTTGCAACTCGAGGGCGAAGGACCGCAGGCCGAGGTGCTGCTGTGCTGCCTGCTGGCGTCGCCCCGCGCCGATCAATGGACGGCAACGGCCCGCGCCATGCTGCAGGCCAACCATCTGTGGAGCGGCACCGGGGGCGCGACCCTGGGCATGCTGCCCGATGACGACAGGGTCAGTCTGAGCGCGCGCCGGCTGCTGCGCGATCTCGATGCCGACAAGCTGGCGGTGCTGCTGGCCCATACCGTCGATATGGGCCATGCCTGGCAGGACTTCATCGTGCAGGGCCAGGGCAGCGCGCTGCTGGCCCCATTCTTTCCTGCCGCCAGCGGCTTGCGGGGCTGATCATGAGCATCAACTCGATTTCGCCGCGTGGCGTGGCCCCGGTCTTGCCGCACCCGGGCCCCGAAAAAGTTCTGGGCGACGCCGGCGCCAGTGCGCTGCCCGCGGCCGTGGGCGAGGCGCGCATCGGCCAGGGGGCGCTTGCCGGCCGGCAGATTGCCGTCGGATCGGGCGCGGAGCGCCGGTGCGCGCAGTCTGCCATGCAGACCATCAAGGCCATGCTCTCGGGGCTGTCCAACGCGCTGGTGGCCATCGTGCGCAGTCCGCTGACCCTGGTCAAAAGCATTGCCTCCTACGTCATGCGCGCCAAGGCCCCGCAAAGCGAGGCGATACGGCAATTTCATCAGGATGCGGTCACGCTCACGGGCAACCTGGCCACCGACACGCCCCTGCAGCAACCCGCGACGGTGCCGCGCGGCCTGCATTCCACGGCCGTCCGGGACTGGATGCGCGACGGCATCACCATCGAGGGCAGGATGTATGGCGGAAAGAGCGGCGCGGGCGCGAAGGACATGGACGCCGCCGCCCAGCGTCTGGTCCAGCTGTGCGAGGGCAACCCCGCCGCCGCCGAGTGGATCAGCCGCTTTGCCAACCAGCAGGTGGCGATGCCGCTGATGCCCGTGCTGATGCAGGAGCCCCTGGGGCCGAACGGCACGCGCGGGTTTATGTTCAACGGCGGCTCGCTGTCGCATTCGATTTCTGCGCTGCAAGGTGGCGGCATTCGACTCGATGTGCTTTACCAATGGGAGCCCGGCAAGAACCCCGAGCAATATCTGCAGCCGAACTCGCCCTCCCCGGTGGATGCCAGAAGCCACCTCACGGCGCGCTGTTCGCTGCGCTTCGAGCTGCCGCTCACCAGCACATCGCTGGAAATGCCGGCGGTCAGCGTGCTCAAGCCGCTGGACGTGCAGGCCGATGTACGGCCGATGTCGCCGCACAGCACGCCGACTTGAGGCGCATGGGGCGCATGGGGCGTTTTGACGCCCTGGCCTTGTTCCCTGTGGCTGTGCGACAGCGCACCGCGCCCTCCCGGGGCAGCCGTGCGGCAAGGCCGCGGCACGCGCGCTGGCATGGCGCGCCGCTCTTTGCCGGCCGCACCGGCGGTGTGCGGCAGGCAGCGGCCCGGTCTGCACGGCGGCTACCATGGGCCGGCAGGCATGCGGCCCTGCATTTGGTGATGAGGTGATTCCCATGCCCCCAAGCGTCTATCTTGCCGGCCCCGAAGTGTTCTATCCCGATGCGCGCGCGCATGGCCGGCGCATGCTCGCGGTCTGCGAGCAAGCCGGCTTCACCGGGCTGTTTCCGCTGGATGCGCAGCTGCCGCCCCAGCCCGCGCGCCAGTCGCTGGCGATCTTCGAGGCCAATTGCGCGCTGATCGAGCGCGCCGATGCGGTGGTGGCCAACCTGCGCGACTTCCGCGGGTTCGAGCCCGACAGCGGCACCGTGTGGGAAGTGTCCCATGCGCTGGCCCGGGGCAAGCCGGTGGTGGGCTACTGCCCGACGGCGGCCACCCTTGTGCAGCGGCTGCAGGCCAGCCCCCATGGCAAGCTGTTCGACGCGCAATGCGCGGTCGAGGACTTCGGGCTGCCGCTGAACCTGATGCTGGCGCACAGCCTCAGCGCCATTGCCTATGGCAGCGAAGCGCAGTTTCTGGGTTTGAAGGCGGCGCTGGCGCAGCTCCAGCGCCTGATGCAAAAATTCAGCGGCTAAAAAACGGCGCCCGGCACGGCGGCGAACTCCATCCGCACTTCCAGCCCCGGGCTGCCATCGGGCAGGGGCGAGTGCAGTGCCAGCGCCGCGCCATGCTTGAGCGCAATCGAGCTGACGATGGACATGCCCAGGCCGTAGCCCAGGCGCTGGCTGTCGGCGCGCACATGGCGCTGCAGTATATGCGGCAGCTGCGCCGGCGCCACGCCCGGGCCGTGGTCGCGCACCACCAGCGCGGCGACCGGCGTGCGCTCCACGCTGAGCTCGACCGCGGCATGGGTGTGGGTCAGCGCGTTGTCCAGCAGGTTGCGCAGCGCAATCGCCAGGCTGTCGATGTCGCCCTGCACCCAGACCGGCGCCGGGTCTTCGGGCGCGAGCCAGTCCAGGCGCTTGAGCGCGCGCGGCTGCTGCCAAAACTCCTGGGCCAGCGTGCCGGCCAGCTGCACCAGGTCCACGGCGGCAAAGCGCGCGGTGTCGCCGGCTTCGGCGCGCGACAGCTGCAGCAGGCGTTCGGTGCGGTGCGACAGCGTCTCGAGCGCCTGCAGCACGGCCCTGGCTTCGGCGACCGGGACGCTGGCGGTGGCTGCAGCGCCGGCCTGGTCGATGGCGGTGTGCAGGCGCAGGCGCACCGAAGCCAGCGGGGTGCGCAGCTCGTGCGCGGCGTTGGCGGCCAGCGAGCGCTCGACGTTCAAGGCCTCCTGCAGGCGCTCGAGCAGCAAATTGACGCCTTCGCCCACCTGGGCCAGCTCCAGCGGATAGTTGCCGAGGTGCAGCGGCTCGAGATGGCGGCCGTTGCGCGCCTGGATCTGTTCCTGCATCTCGAGCAGGCTGCGCAGCTGCCGGCGCGCGACCCAGCGCACGATCAGGGCCAGCGCCGGCAGGAACAAAAGCAGCAGCAGCACCAGCCCGGTGAGGGTATTGCGGCTGGCTTCGCGCCGCTCGGCCAGCGTGTCGGCCAGCTGCAGCCACAGCTGCCGGCGGGGCTCGAGCAGCGTGAAGATGCGGTAGTCGGCGGTGTCGTGGAAACCCTCGACCAGCGTCGGCGTCAGGCCCTGGGCGGGCGCCGCGGCGCTGCGCACCAGCACCCGGCCCGTGCGGTCGCGCAGCTGCAGCAGCAGCGGCGCATCGTGCGTCAGGTCGGGCGCCTCGGGCATGATTTCGGGAAGGTCCCCGTTGCCGGGCACATGGCCCTGGAACGCGAACAGCTGGCGGTGCGCGCTTTCGGCCAGCTCGAAATCGAAGTTGTGCTGGATCTGCCCATTCACATACCACGCCACCAGCCCGGTGCCCAGGGTCCAGACCAGCACCACCGCCGCGAGCAGCGAGCGCGTGAGCTGGGCCACCAGGCTGCGCCGCATGGGCGCCTTCACGGCGGCGCCAGGCGGTAGCCGATGCCGCGCACGGTCTGGATCAGCGCCGTGCCCAGCTTGCGCCGCAGCCGGCTGATGAAGACTTCGAGCGTGTTGCTGTCGCTGCTGTCATCCCACTGGTAGAGCGCGTCGAGCAGGCGCTCGCGCGTGTGCACCTGCTGGGCGCGGCTGGCCAGCACGCGCAGCAGCGCCCATTCCTTGGGCGTCATCACGACGGGAAAGCCCTGGGACTTCACCACCTCGCGGCCCAGGTCGATGGTGATGCCGCCGCGCGTGACCACCGACCCCGTCTGGTGGCTGCGGCGGCGCTCGACGGCGCGCAGCCGCGCCAGCAGCTCTTCGGGGTCATAGGGCTTGATCAGATAATCGTCGGCGCCGGCGTCGAGCCCGCGGATGCGGTCGCTGACCTGGTCGCGCGCTGTGACCACGATGACCGAGGCCGGCTCGGACTGTGCCTGGATGGCTGCCAGCAGCTGCAGGCCGTCGCCATCGGGCAGGTTCAGGTCGAGCAGCACGGCCGAATACGCCGCCAGCGGCACCATGGCGCGCGCCTGGCGCAGATCAACGGCCAGATCGACCAGAAACTGCTTGCCTTGCAGGTAGCCCAGGACCGCATTGGCCAGGGCAGCGTCGTCTTCGACCAGCAGGATGCGCATGAAGTGGGAAAGAAAAAGGGCAGCGCCCATGGTAGCGGGAGCGCCCAGTATCCGCCACCGACCTGAACCAAAGCTGAACGGCGGGTTCAGGGCAGGTTCATGCCCGCGGCCTACATTCGCCGCGGTGAACACGCTTGCCCTTCCTTCTTCGCGCGCTGCGGCCACCGCTGCGCCCCGCAACTCCCTCGTCCGGACCCGCGCGCTGCAGATGCGGCCGCTGGCGCTTGCGCCGCGCTGGGGCGCGCTGCTGCTGACGCTGTGGTGCACGCTGGTGCTCAACGCGCCGCTGTGGGCCAAGCTCGGCCAGCTCGAGGACTTCGTCGATCCCTGGGGCTGGCAGCGCGCGGCCATTGCCGGGCTGGTGGCCTGCGCCACCTACTGGTGGTTCATGCTGTGGTCGTGGCCCGGCATCCGGCGCATCGCCTGGACGGGCACGCTGCTGACCACCGCCGGCCTCGAGTACTATCTGCAGCGCTACGGCATCCTCATGGACAGCGGCATGCTGCGCAATGTGCTGCAGACCAATGCCAGCGAGGCGCTGGCCCTGCTCGGGCCGGCGATGTTGGTGCATATCCTGGTGTTTGGCGGGTTGCCCAGCGTCTGGCTGTGGCGCGGGGTGGCATGGCGCCGCGAAAGCCTGCGCCGCGGCGGCTGGCGTTCGCTGCTGCTGGTACTGGCCAGTCTGGTGCTGCTCACGGTCGGCGTGGCCGGCATGTACCGCCAGCTCGCGCCGCTGCTGCGCAACCATATGGAGCTGCGCTATCTGATCAACCCGATCTCGGGCATCGTGGCGCTGGCCGATGTGACGCTCAAGCCGCTGCTGATGCCGGCGCGGCCCTTTGTCTCGATCCTGGGCGGCGCGGCGCTCGGCCCGAGCTACGGTGCGCAACCCGCGCCCGGCCTGCCCGCGGCCCTGCCCCCGGGCGTGGCTGCACGCAAGCCCCCGCTGCTGGTCCTGGTGGTGGGCGAGACGGCGCGCGGCGACCATTTCGGCCTCAATGGCTACGCCCGGGACACGACACCGCAGCTGCGCCGCCAGGACGCGATCAGCTGGAGCAATGTGCGCTCGTGCGGCACCAACACCGCGGCCTCGGTGCCCTGCATGTTCTCGCATCTGGGCAAGAAGGCGTTCGAATCGCGCAAGGCCAACCATGAAACCCTGCTGGACGTGCTGCAGGCCGCGGGGCTGGGCGTCGCCTGGCTGGACAACCAGTCGGGCTGCAAGGGCGTGTGCGACCGCATTGCCCATGCCTCGGCCTTCGAGCAGGCCACGCCCGCGCAGCGCGCGCACTGGTGCGGGGCCGATGGCGAGTGCCTCGACGGGTTGATGCTCGAACAGCTCGACGCCACCTTGCAAGGCATTCCGGCGGACCGGCGCGCCCGCGGCGCGGTGGTGGCGCTGCACCAGATGGGCAGCCATGGCCCGGCCTACTACCGCCGCTCGGCGCCGCGCAGCAAGCATTTCCTGCCCGAGTGCACCACGCAGGTGACCTCCGACTGCAGCCGGCAGGAGCTGATGAACGTCTACGACAACAGCATTGTCGAAACCGACGCGTTTCTTTCCGGCACCATCGACTGGCTCAAGACGCGGGCGGCCGAGTACGAAGTGGCGCTGGTCTATGTGTCCGATCATGGCGAGTCGCTGGGCGAGGCCGGCATCTACCTGCATGGCCTGCCCTATGCCATTGCCCCCGACAGCCAAAAGCACGTGGCCTGGATCACCTGGCCGGGCACGCTGGCCGCGCGCACGCACACCGAGCCGGGCTGCCTGCGCGCCGGCGCGGCGCGTGCGCTCACCCATGATTTCTACTACCACACGGTGCTGGGCTTGCTGGACGTTGCCAGCCCCACCTACCGCGGCGCGCTGGATGCCTATGCGCCGTGCCGCCCGTCGCCTGCCTCCGCGGCAATGTGAGGCCGGGCCTGCGGCGCCGGGACCGCGCCGCAGGTCGAAACAGTCGGTAAATCCTGCCTCCGATCGCAAGCCGCCCATCCGCCCCGTGAGCCCTGGCGCAGTGGATCGCAGGCGCCTGGCGCGAGGTCCACTGCCTCTGCGTGCCGGCTGCCAGGCGGGCCTTGAACGCGCCGGGCGGATGACACTCCTGGCCTGCGCAGGGTTTGACAGGCGGGCAAGGTGATGCAGGGCGGCAGGCGTGCCGGCCTGCGATCATGCGGGCGCTGTAAACAAGGAACGTCCATGACCCACCTCACGTCACCGCTTCCCATTCCAGCGCGCAGCACGCGCTGGTCCTGCTTCCTGTTGGCCGCGGCAGCCTTGCAGCTGTCGGCGTGCGGCGGAGACAACAATCCGGCGCAGCCGCTGGCAGCGCCTGACGTTGGCGGCGCCGCCCCGGGTCTGGTGGCGCCGGGGCCGGCGCCCACCCGCGCTGCACCCCACAACGCCTGCGATACGCAGCCCAACGACACCGCCGAGCAACTGCTTGAATGCGTCACGCTCGCCGGCGTGCGCGCGCACCAGGCCGCGCTCGCGGACATTGCGCAGGCCAATGCGGGCACGCGCCTGGCGGGAACGCCGGGCTTCGATGCATCGCTGGCCTACGCCAAGAAGGTACTGACCGAGGCCGGCTACAGCGTGAGCGTGCAGCCGTTCGAGTTTCCCGTCTCGCGCGTCGAGACCTCGATCCTGCGCGCGCCCGGTCAGCTGGCATCGCAGTCGCTGCCGCACCGGGTGCCCGACTACGCGGGCAGCGCCGAAGTCACCGCTGCGGCCAACCCACCGAGCGGGCCTGAAGGCTGCACGGCCGCCGATTACGCGGGATTTGCGCGCGGCGACATTGCGCTGCTGCGCCGCGGCGGATGCGACCTCGAGGACAAGGTGGCGGCCGCAGAGCACGCCGGTGCCGCGGGCGCCGTGATCTACAGCCTCGACAACTTGCCGCCCGCGGGCAATCTGTCGGCCGATTCGCCGCAGCATTTCCCGGTGGTGCTGGTCAGCCAGGATGTAGGCCGCGACTTGCTCAAGCGCCCCCCGGGGGGGCGCACGCTGCACCTGCAGACCCGGACCTCGCGCAGCATGGCCACGACGTACAACCTGCTGGCCGAATCCACCAGCGGCGACCCCGCGCATGTCACGATGGTGGGCGCGCACCTGGACTCGGTGCGCGCGGGCGGCGGCAGCAATGACAATGGCTCGGGCGTGGCGGCCGTGCTGGAGACGGCGCGCCAGATGGCGCGGGTCAAGCCGCTGAACCAGCTGCGCTTTGCGCTGTGGGGCGCCGAGGAGCAGGGTCTGCTGGGCTCGCGGCATTACGTGCGCAACCTGGACGAGGCGGCGCGCGCCAAGCTGGGCCTGTACCTCAATTTCGACATGATCGGCTCGCCCAACCCGGTGTACTACGTCTATGGGGGCGACGGCTCGGCGGGCAGCCAGGCCATCTCCAGCCCCAAGGCCTCGGCGCGGATTGTCAATACCTTCAGCGACTTCTACACCGCGCGCAAGCTGGCCTCCAAGCCCATGAACTCCGGCGGGCGCTCGGACCACAAGCCGTTTGCCGACATCGGCGTGCCGTTTGGCGGCATCTTCACCGGCGCCGAAGGCACCAAGACCCAGCAGGAAGCCGACACCTGGGGCGGCACGGCCGGCAAGCCGCTCGATCCCTGCTACCACCGGGCCTGCGACAACCTGGAAAATACCAATGAACCCGCACTGGACGTCAACGCCGATGCGGTGGCGCATACGGTGCTGTTCTTCGCGATGAACCGCCTCGAGCGCTGAGCGGCAGTGGGTGCGCGCAGCCAGCGCGCGCCTGCTGCGCCGCACTGTCCGAGCGACGCGCGCCTACAATTCTTGCCGCCAATAGCGGGCAGGATATTGTTACTTTACGTTCGGATCCAGCGCGAAGTCCCCGGTCATGCGAGAATTTTATCCTCGTCATTGCCCTGGCTGTTGATGGAATATCCTCAGCAAGGCCTGCCACCAGGCCGGTATTTCGTTGCGCAGCGCCGCCACCCGGGCTGCCTGCCTGGCTTTGTACGCTCCCCCTATTTCGACTTTGCAGGGCGCCGGTATTCCGGCGCCCGCTCGCTGTGGCCCGGCGCAATGCAGCTTTGTGCTTCCAACTGGAAATTTTTCCCGAATGAATACGTTCATGCCCTCCGGCCACAACCTGCTGGTGGTGGCTGCATCCTTTGGCATTGCGATGCTGGCCTCCTACGTCACGCTGGATCTGGCGCGGCGCGTGCGCAGCACGCAGCGCCGCCTGGGCCTGGTCTGGTGGGGTGCGGGCTCGCTGGTCATGGGCACCGGCATCTGGGCGATGCATTTCCTGGGAATGCAGGCGTTCGAGCTGCCGATCGCCATCGGCTTTGGCGGCGGCCTGACACTGCTGTCCTGGCTGGCGGCCGTGGGCGCGGCAGGCGTGGCGCTGGGGCTTGCCAGCCGCGAGCAATTCGGGCGCGCGCAGCTGGCGCTCGGGGCGCTGGTGATGGGCGCGGGCATCAGCGGCATGCACTACATCGGCATGGCCGCGATGGACATGGCGCCGGGCATTGTCTGGGACCCCTGGATGGTGGCGCTGTCGGTGCTGATCGCGGTGCTGGCGTCAGCCGTGGCGTTGACGCTGTTCAAGCTGCTGCGCCAGGTCAAGCCCAGCCAGCGGCTCGGCTACCAGCTCGCGGCCTCGTTCGTCATGGCCGTGGCCATCTGCGGCATGCATTACACCGGCATGGGCGCGGCGCAATTCGCTGTCGGCTCGGTATGCCGCAGCGCGGGCGAGCTCGGCGGGCCGGGCCTCACGGTACTGGTGCTGGTGGCCACCGGCATGCTGCTGATCAGCACGCTGTTCACCTCCATTCTCGATGCGCGGCTGCAAAGCACCGCCGAGCGCCTGACCGATTCGCTGCTGGAGAGCAATTTGCGCCTCAAGGCGGCCAATGACGAGCTGCAGCACCGTGCCTTCTCCGATCCGCTCACCGGGCTGCCCAACCGCCTGCTGTTCGAGGACCGGCTGCGCCAGGCGCTGCTGCGCCTGGAGCGCAGCAACCACGACGCGGTGGTGGACCGGCTGGCGGTGCTGTTTATCGACCTTGATGGCTTCAAGCCCATCAACGACTCTTTTGGCCACGCCGCTGGCGACGTGATCCTGCGCTGCGCCGCGGACCGGCTGCGGCTCGAGGCGCGCGAAGGCGATACCGTGGCGCGCGTGGGCGGGGATGAATTCCTGCTGCTGCTGGAGAACGTGGCCGACGAGGCCGCCTGCGTCATTGTCGCCGAGCGGGCGTTGACGGCGCTGTCCAAGCCCTTTGAATTGTCGGGCCGGCAGGTGCAGATTGCCTGTTCGATCGGCATTGCCATCCACCCCGGCGCCGGCGAGCGCAGCAAGCTGGTGGCCAATGCCGATGCCGCGATGTATGCCGCCAAGCGCGCCGGCGGCAGCTGCCACGTGCTGTTCGAGCCGCACATGGGGTCGGACGCGTCGACGCAGCTGGAGCTGCAAAACGACCTGCGCCTTGCGCGTGAGCGCGGCGAGCTGTCGCTGCATTACCAGCCCAAGATCGACGGCCAGGACGGACAGATCTGCGGCGTCGAGGCCTTGCTGCGCTGGAATCACCCGCACCACGGCATGGTCAGCCCCACCGTGTTCATTGCCCTGGCCGAGCGCTTTGGCTTGATCGGGCAACTGGGCAACTGGGTCATCGACGAGGCCTGCCGGCAGATCGCCGAGTGGCGCAAAAGCGGCGCCAACATGCGCGTGGCCATCAACATTTCCGCGCACCAGCTGCGCGGCAACAGCCTGGTCACGCGCATCGAGCAGGCAATGGCGCAGCATGGCGTGGCGGCTTCGCAGCTGCTGTGCGAAATCACCGAAACCGTGGCCATGGAGGACATGAAAGCCACGCAGCGCACCTTTGACGGGCTGGCACGCATTGGCGTGTTCCTGTCCATCGACGATTTTGGTTCCGGCTATTCCAGCCTGAACTATCTGCGCCAGCTGCCGGCGCGCCAGCTCAAGATCGACCGCAGTTTCGTCAACGACCTCGAGTTCAGCGAGGATGCGCGCTCGGTGGTCAATGCGGTGGTGAAGCTCGCGCATGCGCTCAATCTGCGCGTGGTGGCCGAAGGCGTGGAAACCGCGGGCCAGCGCGATATCCTGCTGGCCATGCACTGCGACGAGCTGCAGGGCTATTTCTTTGCCCGGCCGATGCCCGCCGATGCGCTGCTGGCCTGGTCGGAAGGCGAGCAGGCCAAGGGCCTGCTGGACAACGCGCCCTCGCGCCTGGGCGGGCCGCTGGGCTGAACTCAGGCCGCCGCGCTCAGCACCGGTTTGTGGAGATAGCCCGGCAGCAGCTTGGCGGCCTTGCGAAAGATCTCGAACTCCTCGTCGGCCAGCACCAGGGACTGCTCGTCGAAGTGGCAGATCGTGCCATACAGATGGCCCTGGTTGTTGACCAGCGGCAGGCCGACATAGGAGCGCAGCACGCCCTGGTACTTGTGGCCCTCGAGGCTTGGCTCATGCGTGGAATCGGCCGTCTTGAACATGCCGTTGCGCATGGTGAGATGACAGAAGCTGTCCTGCAACGGCACCACCTGCAGGAATTCGGGAATGATCTCGCCGAGCTTGTCGTGCAGGAAGGTGCTGTACAGCGCCCCTTCGTGCAGACGGAAGATGCCGGTGTAACGGTGCGGGACGCGGGAATTGAGGAAATTCAGGCCGGCCGGGCCCTGGGTTTCAAGAAGGAGTCGGTACTCCTGGAGGATCGGGGCATGCATAGCCCCGCAGAATACGCCAAATCATTTGACCTTTGGCGCGTCACTGCGGCGCGCGCGTGCGCCCGCCACGCCTGCGCGGCACCCGGCCTGCAGGCGCGGCAAACGCCTATCGGTTCTTGGCGTTTTCCAGGAAAAAGCGCAGCATCTGCGCCGTCGCATCGACGCCGGCCGCATCGGTGTAGCTGGCGTCGAGATGGCCCCCTGACCACGCATGTCCGGCGCCATGCAGCTGCCAGTATTCGGCCAGGGTGCGGCCGCTGGCGTCGCGGTAGACGCTCTGGCTGTAACGCTGGCCCCGGGAGGTCTCGCCTGCGACCGGCTCAACCACTGCATTCCCCAGGCCCCGGGCCTTCAATGCCGCGTCGATGATGGAGACGCCGTTGCTGATGTGCACGGTGCTGTCGGCATCGCCATGAAAGACGATGGTCGGCGGCCCGGCGACCGGTGCGAGCGCGGCCGGCGCGCCGCTGCGCATGGCCGAAAGCGCCGACATCACATCGTTGGCACTGCCGCGCGGCAGCCCCGAATGCACGCCCACGGCCGCAAACACCTCCGGGTAGACGGCCCCGAGGATATCGGCCATGGCACCACCCGCGGACAGGCCTGCCACGTAGATGCGCGCCGGGTCCACCTGGTGCGCCGCCGCCATCTCCAGCGTCAGCGCCGCCAGCACGGCCGGCTCGCCGCGGCCGCGCTGCTGGTGCTGCGGGTGGAACCAGTTCCAGCATTTGCGCGGGTTGGCGCGCTGGTTCTGTTGCGGATAGAGCACCACCACGCCGAGGGCGCGCGCCTGGGCATTCATCTGCGTGCCGGCGGCAAAATCCGCCGCGTCCTGGGTACAGCCATGGAGCATCACGACCATCGGCCGCAGCGCTGCGCTGGCCTGCGGCGGCACATAGAGCTTGTAGTCCAGCGTGCGGCCGCGGTGCGTGAAGCTGCCGTCGAGCCACTGCTCGGGGCCTGGCGCCGGCGGGGCGGCGGCTTCGCGCAGCTGCACCAGCGCGTCTGCATCGGGCGACAGCCACTGCCCGGCGTCGGGCACCACCGGGAGCGGCGCGGTGGCCATGCCCCGCACCGCAGGGGCCGCGGCGGCATAGCGCAGGCCCTTGCGGGTCCATTGGCTGGCCTGCACCCGCATTTTCTGAAGCAGATAGTTCACACATTCTTTCGTTGGCGCCAGGCTCAGGGCCGGCAGAGGCATCCACTTTAAGCTCCCTTGCAATGTCACCGTGTTTGTAATGTTGCAGTGCAGCATTTGTCCTCGACCGCTGGTAGGTGGGCTCCTACTGATGCAGGCCTGGTGGTCGGGAGCGGTCGCTTTGCCCATCGGTTGACGGCAGGAACAGGCCTACAGAGCACGGGCCCGACCTCCGACGGCCGTGCCGGTCATGCGCGCACTGGAAGCATCCGGGGATGGGCTTACCTTAGGTCCATGCGAGCCCATCTCACACCTACCGATCACCGCACGTCCGCCCCCGGGCAGCTGATGCGTGACTTCATCGCCGACCCTACGTTCCCTTGCGTCGGGGCCAAATCCGCACTCAACAAGGGTCGTCTGCAGCTGCAGGAATTCGGTGTGCTGGGCGATCCGTCCTTCACCCCGGCGCTGCATGCGGCGCTGGTTCAGTACTCGCGCGACTACCCCGAACCGGGCATGGTTCCGGTGACCTTCATTGCCGCCTTCAAGCGCGAGCTGCTGGACGAGCGCAGCTTCGAGCAGCGCCTGTGGCGCCAGCTCGGGGCCCTGCACGAGCACGACTGCGCGCGCGACATTGCCTGGGCCCCCGAGGTGACCGATGATCCCGAGCGCAACGAGTTTTCGTTCAGCGTCGGCGGGCGCGCGTTCTTCGTGGTCGGCATGCACCCGGGCGCCTCGCGCCTCGCGCGCCGTGCGCCGATGCCCTGCCTGGTGTTCAATTTCCACGACCAGTTCGAGCTGCTCAAGCAATACGGCAAGTACACCGGCCTGCAGGATGCCATCCGCGCGCGCGATACCGCGCTGCAAGGCTCGATCAATCCGGTGCTGGCCCGCTTTGGCGAATCCTCCGAAGCGCGTCAATATTCCGGCCGCGCCGTCGAAGCCGACTGGCAATGTCCTTTTCATTCGAAAGCCAAGCAAGATGCATGAAACCTGCAGCGCCGTGACGCGCATTCCGCCCCAGTCCGGGGTCGCCTTTAAGCTGCGTGCCGGCGACATCCTGCGCATCTGCGACCCGCTGGGCCAGCAGGTGGCGGATCTGTTTGCGTTCAAGGATGGCGAGCATGAATGCAGCCTGTCCTCGGGACGCAGCATCGACTACGCGTCGAAGATCTATCTGAGCACGGGCGATACGCTGTATTCCAACGACAGCCGGCCGATGTTCACCCTCCTCGAGGACCAGGTCGGGCGCCACGATTTCCTGCTGACCCCCTGCAGCCAGGAGATGTTCGAGATTCTCTACCAGCACCAGGGCCACCACCCGAGCTGCTTCGAGAACCTGTACCGCGCGCTGGCGCCCTTTGGCATCCGGCCCGAACAGATCGGCACCACCTTCAATGTCTTCATGAACGTCGTGGTCGAGCCCGATGGCAAGGTGGCCGTGAAGGCGCCCACCTCCAAAGCCGGCCAGTACATCGAGCTGCGCGCGGAAATGGACCTGATCTGCGGCCTGACTTCGTGCTCGGCGGAAAACTCCAACAACGGCAGCTTCAAGCCCATCGACTACGAAGTCATCACCGGGCGCTGAGTCGCTCGCCCGCTGGGCAGGCGGGCGGGCGGGTGCCGGGCATCATCGATGAAAGCCGGCGCCAAGCGCGCCTTTGGCTGAAGAGCGGATACAGCTTTCACCTACAGATACACCGTGCCTTTGGGAGCACCATAGTTGAGCACGATTCGTGCTTCTACTGTGCGTACGCTCTCTTCCCGCAGGATGTTCATGTCTTCTCTTCACGAGGCCCCGCTCCGACGACGAGTGATCCGGCAATCATCCGGACGGGCGTTCATCGCGCCTGGCCCGGAGTGCCTGACGGCCTGCGAGATCTTGTCCATCTTCCCGGACGGTGCTGCCACTACGCTTCCTGGCGCCGCGCATGCAAAGCGCTAGTCTTCTTTCAAACGATCCCGGCCACTGGAGCCGCCGGCACCCGCCTTTCTTCCACGGTTTCTGGATGGGCGGTTTCGAGGGCGCCGACCACCGCAACGGCCATGGGCACCCGCTGGACCCCAACCATCGCAACGGCCACCGCGCGCGCCTGGAAGAGGACTATGCGGCATTGGCGCGCCTGGACATCCGCGTGGTGCGCGAAAGCATTGGCTGGCGGTTGTTCGACGAAGGCGGTGCCTGGAGCATCCCGGCCCTGCGCGAGCATGCGCGCCTCGCGGCGCGCCATGGCATTCAGGTGATCTGGTCGCTGATGCACTACGGCTGGCCCGAGCGCCTGGACCCGTTCGAGCGCCCCGACGAATTCATCGCCGCCTTCGCGGCGCACTGCGAAACCGTGGCCGCCGTGCTGACCGGCGTGCCTGGCCCGGCGCCCGTCTACCAGCCGATCAATGAAATCTCCTTTCTGGCCTGGGCCGCGGGACACACCGGCCTGATCCATCCCTATGTGCCGGGCGGGGCCGAGCGCGGCGCCCAGCTCAAGCGGGTGCTGGTGCGCGCCGCGCTGCACGGCATTGATGCCGTCTGGCGCGTGGCCCCGGGCGCGCGCATCGTGCATACCGACCCCGTCATCCATGTCGAGGCACCGCTGGGCGCGGGCCCGGGCACCTGCGCGGATGTGGAGCGCGAAGCCGAAGGCCAGTTCGAGGCCTGGGACATGCTCTGCGGCCGCAAGGCCCCCGAACTGGGCGGCGCGCCGCGCTACCTCGATGTGCTGGGCATCAACTACTACCACGACAACCAGTGGGAGCACGGCTCCGGCGCACGGCTGCACTGGCACCTGCAGGACCGCCGCCGGCGCCCCTTCCACCAGCTGGCCGCGGCGCTCTGGCAGCGCTACCAGCGGCCGCTGTGCATCAGCGAAACCGGCCATGTCGGCCAGGGCCGCGCGC
>JBEVDH010000003.1:0-10770 GCA_040514115.1 Comamonas sp.
GCTGCATCACGGTTTGCGCGCGCTGCAGGGCCGACTCGACGGGCGTGGCGCCGCCGCCGCAAAGCGGCGCGATCCACGCGGCATTGAAGGCCCTGACCTTGCCTGGGGCCTGCAGCAGCTGCGCGCTGTCGCCTGAAAAGCCGATCACCGCGAGGTGCTCGCGCCGGCGATAGAAGGTCTCGGTCAAGGCCAGCAGGCAGCCCTTGGCAAGGGCCAGCTTGTCACCGCGCAGCATCGAGGCCGACATGTCCAGCAGCACGCAGTGCAGCGCCTGGCTGCCCACGGGCCGCGGGCGGTAGTGCAAGTCATCGCGCTGGAGTGGCCGCTGGCCTTTGCGCACCAGTGTCTTGACCCAGTCCAGCCGCGTGCCGGGCGCCCCGTTCAGGCGCCCCTTGCGCGCGGTATTGCTGCCGCGCCCCACCTTGGCCTGGCCGGCCAGCGCAGGGCGCGTCAGGCTTTTTTTGGTGCAAGCGCCTTCAGCGGTTTGACGGCGTGCAGCGCGGTCGATTGGGGCGGGGGCATGGCGCCCCAGCTTGGCTCCTGGCTTTTGCCCTGGCCCTCGGTCTCGCCATTGCCGGGCTGCGGCGCCGGTGGCGGCGGAGTGTCTTGCGGGTTCCGGTCCGGTGCACTGGGCGGCGGAGTTCCTGTGCCCGCCGCATGGCTGCGCCGGTGCGCGAGCGCAAGTTCCGCTACCGCGTCGACATCGGCCAAGGTGATTTCGCCTCGCCCGGCAAGCGCCGCATGCGCGCGCGCGGCGCGCAGCATCACCAGGTCGGCGCGCACGCCTTCGACACCGGCTTGCTGGCACAGCTGCGCGACATGGTCATGCACGGCATCGGACCACTGCAGCGCGGCCACACTGTCGCGCGCGGCGGCCACGCGCAGCGACAAGGCCTGCTGCGCATCCGCGTGGCGCGCGATAAAGGCTTCATGGTCGGCATCGAAGGCCATGCGCGTCTTGACAATGGCCTTGCGCGTCGCGACATCGGGCACATTGCCCAGCTGCACAAACAGGCCGAAGCGGTCAAGAAGCTGCGGGCGCAGCTGGCCTTCCTCCGGGTTCATGGTGCCGATCAGCGCGATGCGCGCCGGGTGCTGGTGCGAGACGCCATCGCGCTCGACGCGGTTGATGCCGCTGGCGCTGACGTCGAGCAGCAGATCGACCAGCCCATCGGCCAGCAGATTCACCTCATCGACATAGAGAATGCCCTGGTGCGCCTGCGCCAGCAGCCCCGGGCGAAAGCGCACGGCGCTGTCTTGCAGTGCGGCTTCGAGATCGAGCGAGCCCACCAGCTGCTCCTCGGTCGCCCCCAGCGGCAGGTTGACAAAGCGGCCCGCGGGCAGCAGCTCGGCCAGGGCCCGGGCGCTGGTCGACTTGGCCGTGCCGCGCGGGCCCTCGACCAGCACGCCGCCCAGCAGCGGATCGACGGCGACGAGCAGCAGTGCGGTCTGCAACTGCTGCTGGCCCTGCAGGGCAGTGAAGGGAAAAGCCAAAGGAAAGCTCATCGGTTCTCCAAAAACTGCTCGGCTTCGAGCAGCTGTTGTTCAAGCAGCGCCTGGTAGTCGCCGCTGTCCTGCCACAGCCCGCGCTGCACCGCTTCGAGCAGCCGCTCGCAGATGCCATGAAAGGCGGCCGGGTTGTGGCGCTGCAGGAAGTCGCGCGTGTCGGCGTCGGCCACGAAGGCATCGGTCACGCGCGCATATTGGTCGTCGCGCACCACGCGCGCCGTCGCATCGAACGCAAACAGATAGTCCACCGTCGCCGCGACCTCGGCCGCGCCCTTGTAACCATGGCGCTTGATGCCGTCGATCCACTTCGGGTTGGTGACGCGCGAGCGCACGACGCGGCTGATTTCTTCCTGCAGCGTGCGCATGCGCGGCGCCGCGGGGTTGCTGTGGTCGCCAAAGTACAGATCGGGCTGCTGGCCGCTGAAGTGGCGCACGGCCGCGGCCATGCCGCCCTGGAACTGGTAGTAGTCGTCCGAATCGAGCAGGTCGTGCTCGCGGTTGTCCTGGTTGTGTACTACCAGCTGCATCGCGCCCAGGCGCCGCACGAAGGTCTCGGGCAACTGCGTGCCGTTGTCGTGCTGGCCATAGGCGTAGGCGCCCCAGTTGCGGTAGGCGGTGGCCAGGTCCTCGTCGGTCTGCCAGTTGCCGCCATCCATCAGGCCCTGCAGGCCGGCGCCATAGCTGCCGGGCTTGGCGCCAAACACGCGCAGGCCCGCCTGGTGGCGCGCGTCTTTGGCGTCCATGCCTTGTTCGCGCAGTTGTTCGGCTTCGAGCAGCACGCGCGCGCGGATCGGGTTGGTGTCGGCATCCTCGTCTTCGAGATCGGCCACCTTCTGCACGACAGCGTCAAACAGCCGGATCACATTGGTGAACGCATCGCGAAAGAAGCCTGAGACGCGCAGCGTCACGTCGACGCGCGGGCGGCCCAGCACGGACATCGGCAGCACCTCGAAGTCGACCACACGCCAGCTGCCATCGGCCCACTTCGGGCGCACGCCCAGCAGCGCAAAGGCCTGGGCAATATCGTCGCCGCCGGTGCGCATGGTCGCCGTGCCCCAGACCGACAGGCCCAGCGTGCGCGGGTAGTCGCCGTGCTCCTGCGTGTATTTCTCGATCAGCAGCTGCGCCGACTGCAGCCCCAGCGTCCAGCTGGTGGGCGTGGGCACGGCGCGCGTGTCGATGGAAAAGAAATTGCGCCCCGTGGGCAGCACATCGGGGCGCCCGCGCGTGGGCGCGCCACTCGGGCCCGCGGGCACGAAGCGGCCTTCGAGCCCGCGGCTGAGCTGCAGGATTTCCTGCGGGCCGCAGGCCTCCAGGCGCGGGCGCAGGTCCTGCTGCACCCTCTCGAGCACCTGCAGGGTTTGCGCCATGGCGGGATGCTGGTCACTGATTTCCGCCAGCGGGCGTTCGAGCCAGTCCAGCGCCAGCAGTTCGAGCCGCTCGCGCGTATCACCCGCATGGCGCCAGGGCTGGCTGTCGATTTGCGCCAGCACGTCGGGGCGCGGGCCGCTCCAGGGCGCTTCCCAGGCCGCATCGAGCGGATTGAAATCGCTGCCCAGCTGCAGGTCCAGCGCCAGCGCGTGGATCAAGCTGTTGTTCGCGCCCTTGCCATTGCCCACCGGGTGGCGCGCCAGCGCCAGCAAGGTGTCGCGTGCCAGCCGGCCCGCGGGCGACTGGCCAAAGATATGCAGCCCGTCGCGGATCTGGCTTTCCTTGAGCTCGCACAGATAGGCATCGGTCTTGTTGAGCAGCAGTTGCTCCTGCTCGGCGCCGCGCGGCGCGGCCACGCCCAGATCCTGGTGCAGGTCGTGCTTGAGGATATGGTCGAGGATCTGCTGGCGCAAGAGCTGCGCGCGCCGGCGGTCCATGGTGATCGCCTCGTAATACTCGTCGACCATGCGCTCGAGATCGCGCGTCGGCCCGTAGCTTTCGGCGCGCGTGAGCGGCGGCATCAGGTGGTCGACGATCACCGCCTGCGTGCGGCGCTTGGCCTGCGTGCCTTCGCCCGGGTCGTTGACGATGAACGGGTACAGATGCGGCATCGGGCCGAACGCCAGATCGGGCCAGCAGGTGTTGGACAGCGCCACGCTCTTGCCCGGCAACCATTCGAGGTTGCCATGCTTGCCCACATGCACCATCGCATCGGCATTCCAGTCGCTGCGCAGCCAGTGGTAGAACGCCAGGTAGTAGTGCGGCGGCACCAGATCGGGATCGTGGTAGCTCGCGGCCGGGTCGAGCTGGTAGCCGCGCGCGGGCTGAATGCCGACAAACACCTGGCCGCAGCGCAGCCCGGCAATCATAAAGCGGCGATCTCGCAGCATCGGATCGGCCTCGGGCGCGCCCCAGCGCTCGAGCACCGCCTGCTGGTTGGCTTCAGGCAGGCTCGCGAAGAACGCCTGGTAGCTCTCGAGCGCCAGGCTTTGCTGCGCCGGCCTCAAGGCCCAGGAGTCGGGGTCGTTGGTGATGCCCTGCTGCAGCTGCCCCATCAGCGCATCGCCGTCATGGGGCAGGGCATCGATCGCATAGCCCTGCTCGCGCAGCGCCTGCAGGATATGCATGACCGAGGCCGGGGTATCGAGCCCCACGCCATTGCCCAGCCGGCCTTCCTTGGTCGGATAGTTGGCCAGGATCAACGCCAGGCGCTTGTCCGCGTTGGCCCTGGCGCGCAGCCGGCACCAGCGCTGGGCCAGTTCCACCACAAAGGCCAGGCGCTCGGCATGCGGCTGGTACTGCACGACATCGGACTGCGTGTGTTCGCTGCGGTGCGAGAGGCCCTTGAAGCTGATCGCGCGCGTGATGATGCGGCCGTCGACTTCGGGCATCGCGACATGCATCGCGATATCGCGCGGCTGCAGGCCATGCGCGTCGTCAAGCCAGCTTTGCTCGTTGGCGCCGGACATGATCACCTGCAGCACCGGAATATCGCCGGCCAGCGCATGGTCGCCCGGCGTTTCCAGTGACGACTGCGAAAACGAGGTGGTGTTGAGAATCAGCGCCACCTGGTGCGCCTCGCACAGCTGGTGCAGCGTCGCCATGCAGGCCGCGTCCTTGAGCGACAGCAGCGCCAGCGGCAGCGGGTTCATGCCGCGTGCCAGCAGCGCATGGCTCAGGGCTTCGAACACCTGGGTGTTGCCCGACTGCAGATGCGCGCGGTAGAACACGACCAGCACGACGGGCGCGCCCGCCTGCCACTGCAGGGGCCCAAGCTGCTGCCAGCGCTCGGCGGATGCCGCGTCGTCTTCAGGGTGGTAGACGGCCACCGAGGGCAGCGGGCGCGGGGGGAGCGCTGGCTGCGTGCCGCCCAGAAAGGCATGCCACACATAGCGCAGCATCTCGCGCGCATTGGCCGCGCCGCCCTCGCGCAGATAGCGCCAGAGGCTGCGACACTGCTCCATGGAGGCCGTGCTCTTTTGCAGCAGATTCAGATCCTCGGTGGTGTCGCCCGAGAACATCACCAGCGCGATGCCCTTGAGCCGGCAGATCTCGCGGATGCGCTCGGTGCCATAGGGCCAGTAGCTTTCGCCACCCAGGTGGTCGATGACGATCACGCGCGCATGCTGCAGCACCTCGTCGACATAGAGATCGACCGACGCCGGCTGGCGCAGATTCATCAGATTGGCCAGGCGCAGCGTGGGCAACTGCTCGCCGTCCAGGGCGCCGCGCAGCTGGGCATATGCCGCGGCCAGCAGCGCCAGCGTGGTGTCCGCCGCGCTCAGGACCACCACCTGCGCCGGCGTCTGGCCCAGGCTGGCGACAAAGGCCTCGTCATCGACAAAGCCACCGGGCTGGACGGCAAGCAGATGCATCAGCGCGCTCCCAGGGCGTTGAGTTCGGCCGTGATCGCGGCTTCATCGAGATCGTGGCCGATCAGCACCAGATGCGTGCCCGCCGTCTCGCCCGCGGCCCAGCGGCGGTCGAAATAGCTGTCGAAGCGCGTGCCCACGCCATGCACCACCAGGCGCATCGGCTTGCCCGCGATCGCTGCAAAGCCTTTGATGCGATACACGGTGTGTTCGGACACGATGCGCGCCAGCGTTGCCAGCAGCGCGTCGCGGTCGACCGCGGGCAGCTTCACGACCATCGAGTCGAATTCGTCGTGGTCATGTTCGTCGTGGTCTTCGCCTTCGCCGTGGTGGCCCTGGCGCTCGTGGATGGTTTCCTCCGACGCGCTCGACAGGCCCAGCACCACGCCCAGGTCAATCTTGCCTTGATCCGCGGCAACGATCTTGACCTGCGCCGGCACTTCCCCGCGCACGATGGCCTCGACCTTGGCGCGGTCCTCGGCGCTGGCCAGATCGAGCTTGCTCAGCACGACCAGATCGGCCGACATCAGCTGGTCTTCGAACAGCTCATGCAGCGGCGACTCGTGGTCCAGGTTCGGGTCTTCGCGGCGCTGGGCGTCGACGGCGGCCGGGTTGGCGGCAAACTGGCCCGCAGCGGTGGCAGGCACATCGACGACGGTGATCACGGCATCGACCGTGCAGGCGTTCTTGATCTCGGGCCAGTTGAAGGCCTGCACCAGGGGCTTGGGCAATGCCAGGCCGCTGGTCTCGATCAGGATATGGTCGATGTCGGCGCGCCGCGCAATCAGCTCGCGCATCACCGGGTAGAACTCTTCCTGCACCGTGCAGCACATGCAGCCATTGGCGAGCTCATAGAGCTGGCCGGCTTGCTCGACACCGTTGTCGTCGCAGCCGATGCCGCAGCTGCGCAGGATGTCGCCATCGATGCCCAGCTCGCCGAATTCGTTGACGATGACCGCGATGCGGCGCCCGCCCGCGTTCTGCAGAATGTGGCGCAGCAGCGTGGTCTTGCCGCTGCCCAGGAAGCCGGTCACGATGGTCGCGGGAATCTTGGCGGATGGGGTCATGGAATCTCCTGGTATCAAAGAGCACCAGGGACTGAGACGGCATGCCAGGCGCCCGCGGGCACAGGGGCGGCCACGGAGCGTGAGCAGGCCGCCCACACCCCGGGGCAACGGCTGAAAAGCTGGTACAGGTCGGTATTCTGGCTTGCCGTCATCCAGCGCACAGCACCTTCCCGGGCGGTGGCCCAGTGGCATTGCGTTGTGTCTGTCAGGCTTACAGCAGCGGGGGCTGCGCCGGAATGGCCGCGCATGCGCGCGGGGTCACCGGACTTCCCGTTTCACCCTGGCCGGGACTTCGGCGCAGGACTCCTGTACGGTTGCGGCGATTATAGGATTGGACCTCATCCGCGGCTGGCGCGGGTCATTGCAGCGCGCATTGCATATGGATGGTCTGCCATTCGGGGTCCGTGTCCTGGCAGATGACGTGAAAGCCATGGCGCTGCCAGAATTCCAGCGCGCCGGGCAGGAACGGGTGGGTGTGCAGATAGAGCACTTCGATGCCCTGCGCGATTGCCTGCTCTCGCAGCGCAGCCAACAGCGCCTCTGCGATGCCTTGGCGCCGATAGTCGGGTGCAACGAACAGTCGCACCACTTCGACCACGCGCGGCCCCGACAAATCGAGCTGTGCAAAGCGCTGGTCATAGGCACGCCAGGCAATGGTGCCGGTCAGAACATCATGCGGGGTATCGTAGGCGGCGAGCATTCGGCCCTGGCCGCTGGCATAAATCTGTTCGAAATCGCGCAGGTCGGGCGCAATCGCTGCGGTATCGACACGGCCAGCAAACATCTGGGCACGGGCGTTGTGGAGGAAGTCGAACACGGCATGGCGCGCAGCCACGGCTTCGATACGCAAGGAGGTCGGGCAGGGCATGGCGGATCTTAGGCCACTGGCAGGCAACGCCCTGGTGCGTCATGCATTGATTTCCTGCATCAGGCGGGAGATGAATTCCTCCATGTATCGGGTTCTCTGCGCTGCCATGGCCTTGCCTTGCGGCGTCAACATCTCCTGCGTCAGCTGAAACAGCTTTTCGTGGAAGTGATGGACAACGGAGTGGGTCCTTCCATGAGCGAATTGCTGGTTGACGGGCATTGGCGACCACATCGGCTGTCCCAGGCGGCCGCCAAACATGAACGCGCGGGCAATGCCCACGGCTCCCAAAGCGTCCAGCATGTCGGCATCCCTGACGACTTTTGCCTCGATCGAGTAGCCGGACAGGTCGATGTCGTCACCGGCGCAGAAGTACCTTTCCGTGAAAGCGATGCACTCGGCCACTTGGGCAATGAGGTCCTCGCCAGCGCCGAAGTCGCGCAAGACCGCGTTCACCTGCGGCTGCGCTTCCTCCGGAGAAACATGCCGGCCCAGCGCTGCTTCGTGAAATCGGTGGTAGTCGTGAAGCAGCGCGGCCAGGCAAACCACCAGTGGATCAGCGCCTTCCGATCGGGCCAGCTGCAGCGCATTGACCTCGACGCGCTCCATATGATGGAAGTCATGGGCGACGACATCGGCGTCGAATTTCGTTACGACATGGGTTCGGACGCGGTCGAGAAGATCGTTTGGCATGGATATTCAGGAAATATTGAAAATCATTTCTTGCAGCAGGCGGTGCAGATGGTTTCTGATGTGGTCGATATCTTCTTTCGGTGTGACATGGATGGGCTCGCCAATCAGGATCTTGATCCTCGATGGAAAACCGAGCCATAGATACCCGCCGCGCCTGGCCGGCCGCGCCTGGCAGCCCAGCCCGATCTGCACTGCCAGCCCTGGCGCTGATTTATGCAGAGGGTCCCTGGCCAATACCTTGCCAGCTCGCTGAAATAGCCGCAATGCCCCAAGCGCCGCAAGCCCTGGCCTTTTTCATCATCGTCAAATCCATTGCGCCCAGGGCAAACACGGGAAGTGCCGAAGCGCCAGCGAGCGCTGCAAACTGCTGCCAGCCCAGTGGGCTGGCTTCAGGGTGGGTCCGCGTTGGAAGAACCGGTGACAGGGTCACGAAATCCACTCCGATACGGCGGGCCTGGGCAAGCTGCCTGGCGTCATGGCAGGCGGCCGACAGCAGCATGGTTTGCGGCACCGGCCGCTGCTGCAGCGACAGCAGCGTGCGGCTGTTCAGATGCAAGCCGTCGCAGCCGCTTTCCAGAGCCATGTCGACGGGGCCGTTGAAGACCAGTCTGGCCGCATGCGCGCGGCACAGCTCCAGTGCATGCCGGGCCAGACGCAGATGGTCGGGCCGGTCCAGGCGCTGGACGCGGAGCTGGACCAGTGCAATGCCGCAAGACAGCGTGGCGTCCAGTTGGCGCAGAAAACTGCTGCAGTCCGGTGGGTCCGAGGGTTCGGGCGTGATCTGGTAGAAGCGGGGCAGGGGCAGTGCTGGCATGGAGGCGCACCCGAAGAAGATACGTCGATCGATGTCGCAGAGTAGCCGCCATGCCCGAGCCTGGTTGTCAGCCGTTGCTGGCATGCCTTGCCATCTGTTGAGCGTCAGGCGATGCCCTCCGGCAGATCGCCCTGGGGTCGTGACTGCGCCCTGCACCGGCTGGCAAATCGGCTACAGTACCGACCTCTGGTTCCGCGAGGACATGCACCCGGCCAACGCCGGGGCGTGAGGGAATCCCATGGTGCGCCAGCCGCAAGCCACGCGCACCTTTCAATGGAACTGCCCCCGCAACTGTAGGCAACGAGCGAGCGCGCCACACGCCACTGAACGCAAGTTTGGGAAGGCGGCGCGCCTGCGATGACTTGCCAGTCAGGAGACCTGCCGGAGAGCGAATCAATCATTGCCGGCGGGGTGTCCGGGAAGTGAACAATGTCCCGGACATCCGGCCGGCCCGCGCAGCGCCTGCGCGGCGCCAGCATGGCTTCGCGGTTTTGCTCCCTTCCAGAAAAACCCTTGCCGGCCTTTTCTGGAAAGACCTGCCCGATGCCGATCCCGCGCCTTGCCGCCACTGCACTGACTGCTGTCCTGGCCGCGGCCAGCTTCCACGCCGCCGCCACCGACTACCCCCTGCAGGTGCTCAACTGCGGCTACACGCTGAAGTTCGACAAGGCTCCCGCATCGGCCGTGACCATTGGCCAGGCCGGCACCGAGATGCTCTATGCGCTGGGCCTGGGCGACAAGGTGGCCGGCACCTCGCTGTGGTTCAACGCGGTGCAGCCGCGCTTCAAGGCCGTCGATGACAAAGTGGCGCGTCTGGCCGACAACGACCCGAGCTTCGAGGCCGTGATCGGCAAGCGCCCGGCGCTGGTGGTGTCGCAGTTCGAGTGGATGGTCGGCAAGGAAGGCGTGGTCGGCACGCGCGAGCAGTTCCATGACCTGCGCATCGCCACCTACGCGATGCCCTCGGATTGCGAAGGCAAGAACAACCTCAGCGGCGCCGACGGCACGCGCACCGCGGCCTATGACGTCAACGCGCTCTACAAGAGCATTGCGCAACTCGCGCAGATCTTCGATGTCGAGGCGCGCGGCAAGGCGCTGGTGCAGGAGCTCACGCAGCGCCAGGCCCAGGCCGTGGCCGAGCTCAAATCCTCGAAGCTGCAGAACCTGTCGGCCGCGCTGTGGTTCTCGAGCGCCGATCTGGCCATCGACCCGTACATGGCGGGGCAAAAGGGCGTGGCCGGCTACATGCTGCAGACGCTGGGCCTGCGCAACATCGTGACGTCGGCCGAGGAGTGGCCCACGGTGGGCTGGGAAACCATTGCCAAGGCCAACCCGTCGATCCTGATCATCGCGCGCATGGACCGCCGCCGCTTTCCCGCCGATGACCACCACAAGAAGCTCGAGTTCCTGAAGAAGGACCCGGTCACGCGCCATATGGATGCGGTGAAGCACAACCGCATCGTGATTGTCGATGCCGATGCGCTGCAGGGCTCGATCCGCATGGTCGATGGCATCGAGCAGATTGCGCATGCCGCGCTTGCGCTGCAGGCCCCGGCGCGGTGACCGCAGGCAGGTTTTCGTGCTGCGAATTTTCCTGCTGAGCGCCGCGGCGCTGGGACTGCTGTGCGTGGCCGTGCTGCTGGGCGTGGCGATTGGCGAGACGCGCCTGCCGCCCGGCACCGTTTTCGAGGTGCTGGTCAACCAACTGTTCGGTGCGCAGTATCCGGTCGATCCCATCGACCAGGGCATTGTCTGGAACTACCGCCTGGCGCGCGCGCTGGTCGCCGCGAGCTGCGGTGCGGGCCTGGCGATCTCGGGCGTGATCCTGCAGTCGCTGCTGCGCAATGCGCTGGCCGAGCCCTATCTGCTGGGCATCTCGGCCGGCGCCTCGACGGGCGCGGTGCTGGTGTCGGTGGCCGGGCTGGGCGCTGGCGCGATCTCGATGACCACCGGCGCGTTCTTTGGCGCCGTGTGCGCGTTTGCGCTGGTGGCGCTGCTCGCGCATGCCGCGGGCAGCGG
>JBEVDH010000131.1:0-14349 GCA_040514115.1 Comamonas sp.
GCCATCGGCGGGCTGCAAAAGACCTATTCCGGCGGCCAGCTCGCGCGCGGCGGCGACCTGGGGATCCTCGGGCGCACCGACCTGATGAATGTGCCGTTCAGCACGACCAACTACACCTCGGAGCTGATCGAGAACCAGCAGGGCCTGACGGTGTCGGACGTGGTGATGAATGACGCCTCGGTGCGCACGCTGCAGGCGCGCGGCGGCTTCGGCGAGGACTTCCAGGTGCGCGGCCTGAATATCGGCGCACGCGATGTGGCGCTCAACGGCCTGTATGGCCTGGCGCCGGCCACGCGCATGCCGCTGGAGATGATCGAGCGCGTCGAGGTGCTCAAGGGGCCGGGCTCGTTTACCAACGGCATCGGGCCGTCCGGCAGCGTGGGCGGCGCCATCAACGTGGTGACCAAGCGCGCCGGCGATGTGCCGCTCACGCGCGTGACCGGCAGCTATATGGGCAAGGCGCAGTTCGGCACCCATCTGGACGTCGGACGGCGCTTTGGGGAAGACAACGAATGGGGCGTGCGCGCCAATGGCGTGTGGCGCAACGGCGAAGGCAATATCGATGGCGGCCGCCAGCGGCTCGGCCTGGGCACGCTGGGCGTGGATTACGCCGGCGCCCGCCTGCGCTGGTCGGCCGATCTGCTCTACAACGAGGGCAAGTCGGTAGGCTACCGCCCGCAAGCCGGCTTTCTGGCAGGCATCACCGAGTTGCCTGGCGTGCCCGACCCCCGCCGGAGCTTCTACCCGGGCGCGAAGCTCACGGACGACGCCAAGACCGCGCTCACGCGCATCGAGTACGACCTGAACGACAGCACCACCGTCTATGGCGGCATTGGCTATAGCGAGGGCACCAGCGACCAGGACTTCCCGACCGCGTCGACGCGCATCAACTCCGCCGGCGACTTCAGGGTGCAGAACGGCTACTACGACGAGTACAACAAGACCACCGCGGCCGACGTGGGCCTGCGCACGCGTTTCAAGACCGGCGATGTCGGCCACACGGTGGTGGTGACGGCCAATGGCCTGCAGCGCGAGACCGGCTTTTTCTACCAGCTGACGGACAGGGCCGGCGTCGCCTCCAATATCTACAACCCCGCGCCGCTGCCCGCGATCAACTTTGCGCGCGGCACGCCCGCCAAGTCGGCCGAGCGGTCCCAGCGCAGCATCGCGGTGGTCGATACCCTGGCGTTCGCCAACGACCGGCTGCTGGTGACGCTGGGCGCGCGCCACCAGTCCATCGAGAACAAGAGCGTCAACGGCTCCACGCCCTACGACGCCAGCTCGGTCACGCCGCTGGTGGGCGTGGTCTTCAAGCCCACGCAGAATGTCTCGGTCTACGCCAACCACACCTCGGGCCTGTCGGCCGGCGGTACGGCGGGAGCGGGCACGGCCAATGTGGGCCAGGTGTTTGCGCCGCAGAAATCGAAGCAGGTTGAAGTGGGCGCCAAAGCCGACTGGGGCCGCCTGCTGACCCAGATCGCGCTCTATGAAATCAAGAAGCCCAATTCCATGACCGATCCCGCCACGCTGGTCTACAGCTTCGGTGGCGAGCAGCGCCACCGCGGCGTGGAATTGACGGCCTATGGCGAAGTGCAGCGCGGCCTGCGTTTGATGGCCAGCGCCGCCTTCAGCGACGCCAAGCTGACCAGGACCACCGGCGGCGTGAACCAGGGCAATGACGCCAACGGCGTGCCCGAGCGCACCTTCAATGTCGGTCTGGACTGGGATACCCCCTGGGTGCCGGGCCTGAGCCTCAACGGCCGCGTGATCAACACCTCGGCGATGTGGTACGACGCGGCCAACCGCCTGCGCATGCCGGCGTGGACGCGTGTGGACCTGGGCGCGCGCTATGCCACCAAGTTCGGCAACCAGCCGGTGGTGCTGCGCGCCAATCTCGAGAACATCGCCGACAAGGCTTACTGGGTGACGGCCGCGGGCTACGCCACCGTGGGCGCGCCGCGCACGCTGATGCTGTCGGCCCAAGTCGATTTCTAACCCTTCAGGAAGACCCCCATGAACCGCATCAACACCATTGCCGCCGCCGCGCTGGCCCTGCTGGGCTTGGCCCAGGGCGCCCAGGCGCACCAGATCTGGATCGAACAGCCCGCCGGGCAGCAAACCGCCACCCTGCGCTTCGGCGAATTCGGCGAGAACCTGCGCGAAGCCTCGCCCGGCCTGCTGGACAAGTTCGGCCAACCCACGGCCATGCTGATCGCCGGCCCGGGCGAGAGGGCCGGCGAAGTGCGCAAGACCGCCGACGGCTTTGCCCTGCCGTTCGGCGCGGCCCGCGGCGACTCCATCGTGGCCGCGGACGAGCGCTACCCGCTCTATACCTGGAAGAAGGACGGCAAGGAAACGCTCAACCGCTACTACCCGGCGGCGCGCCTGATCACCAGCTTCGCGGCCCAGGCCCCGAAGCTGGCGCTGGACCTGGTGCCCACGGGCAAGGCCGGCGAGTTCCGGCTGTACCTCTTGGGCCAGCCCAAGGCCGGCGCCAAGGTCGAGCTGGTCACGCAGTCCGGCTGGGCCAAGGAGGCGCAGACCGACGCGCAGGGCCTGGTGCAGTTCGACATGCCCTGGAAGGGCACCTACGTGGCCGAGGTCAGCGTCAACGACGCCGCCCCGGGCGAGCGCGCGGGCGCGGGCGGCATGGAGAAATTCGATGCCGTGAGCTATGTCACCTCGCTCACCTATGTGAAGCCCGACGGCGTGGAGCCGATCCCGGCCCTGCCGGCGGCCGCGCCGAACAAATGAGCCTGCTGCCCGGCCGCGGCTGGCGCATGGGCGCCCCGCGTATCGACGCCCGGCGCATGGGCGCCCCGCGTATCGACGCCCGGCGCATCGCCGCGCTGCTCTCGCGCATCGTGGCCGCGCTGCTGGGCGGCTATGCGCTGGCCGCGCTGACCAGCCTGGCCACGCTGGCCCTGCCGATGGACAAGACCCAGGGCGTGCTCACCGGCATGCTGCTGAGTTTCGTGGTCTACACCGGCGCGGTGGTCTGGGTGTTCGCGGCACGCAGTGCGCGCCGCGCCTGGGCCGGGCTGCTGATCGCGGCGCTGCCGCTGCTGCTCGCGTCCTGGTCCGCAGGGACTGTGCACTTTCCTTTTTGAGCCTCGACTCCATGCCAAAACCTCTACCCGTGCCGGCCAAGGCAGCGGGCCTGCGCCAGACGATGTCGGACCTGCACACCTGGACCGGCCTGCTGCTGGGCTGGTTCCTGTATGCGATGTTCCTCACCGGCACAGTCAGCTATTTCAAGGACGAATTGTCGCAATGGGCGCGGCCCGAGATCGCGCGCCAGTTCGAACTGCCAGACCCGGCCGCCGCGGCGCAGCGCGTGGCCGATACGCTCGCGCAGATGGCGCCGGGCAGCCTGCAGTGGGGCATGCGCATGCCCGATGCGCGCAGCAACACCGTCTATTCGTTCTGGCGCACCGCGCCGATGCAGCCCGGGCGGCGCGGTTTTGCCGAAGGCAATTTCGACCCGGTGACGGGCGCGGCGGCCGCCGCGCGCGCGACCCAGGGCGGCGACTTCTTCTTTCGCTTTCACTTCCAGTTCCACTACCTGCCCGCGGTCTGGGGCCGCTGGCTGGCGGGCCTGGCGGCCATGTTCATGCTGGTGGCCATCGTCAGCGGCGTCATCACCCACAAGAAGATCTTCGTCGACTTCTTCACCTTCCGCGGCGGCAAGGGCCAGCGCTCGTGGCTGGACGCGCACAACGCGCTGTCGGTGTTCGGGCTGCCGTTCCATCTGATGATCACCTACACTGGCCTGGTCACGCTGATGGCGCTGTACATGCCCTGGGGCCAGCAGGCGGCCATCCAGAGCGCCGCGGAAAAAAGGCAGCTCACCAACGAGCTCAGCGTCTTCATTCCTCCGGGCAAGCCCAGCGGGCAGAGCGCGGCGCTGGCGCCGGTCGACGCCATGGTGCGCCAGGCTCAAGCCGTCTGGGGCCAGCACAACATCGGCAGCGTGACCATCAACCAGCCCGGCGACGCGGCAGCGCGCGTGGCGGTGGCGCGCGGCAGCGCCGAGCGGGTGTCGATGAGCCCCCAGTACCTGCTGTTCGAGGGCAGCACCGGCCGGCTGCTGGAGACGCACGACCGTGTCGGCCCGGCCGCCGAGACCCGCGGCGTGCTGTATGCGCTGCACCTGGGGCGTTTCAGCGACCTCTCGCTGCGCTGGCTGTATTTCGTGGTGAGCCTGGCCGGCACCGCGATGGTGGGCACCGGCCTGGTGATGTGGACCGTCAAGCGGCGCGCGAAGCTGGCCGATCCCGAGCGGCCGTATTTCGGTTTCTGGCTGGTCGAGCGGCTGAACATCGCCGCCATTGCCGGGCTGTCGATCGCCATGGCCGGCTTCCTCTGGGCCAACCGGCTGCTGCCCGCGCAACTGCCCCAGCGCGCCGATGGGGAGATCCACGCGTTCTTCGCCGTCTGGGCGCTGGCGCTGCTGCACGCGCTGGTGCGGCCGGCGCGGCGCGCCTGGGTCGAGCAGCTGTGGCTGGCCACGGCCGTGCTGGCGCTGCTGCCGGTGCTCAACGCGTTCACCACCACGCGCCCGCTGTGGCGCAGCCTGGCCGAGGGCGACTGGGTGTTTGCCGGCATGGACCTGGCGCTGTGGACGTTCGCCGCGCTGCACGCGGCGCTGGCGCTGCGCACTCTGCGCCAGCGCGCGCGGGCGCCTGCCGGGCCGCGCGCGCGCGCGGCGCAACTGCAAGCGCGCACCGGAGAGGCCGCATGATGCACCTGCTGCTGCTCGCGGGCTGCACCGCGGGAATGTGCGCATTGGCTGGCGCCAGCGAACGCCAGCAGCCGCTGTGCTTCGGGCGCCTGCTATCCGCGCGCAGCACCCGGTGGCTCCGGGCCGCGGGCGGGGTGCTGCTGCTGGTGTGCCTGGGGGCCGCGGTGCGCGGCTGGGGCTGGAGCTTCGGGCTGGTGGCGTACAGCGGGCACACGAGTCTGGCCGCCGGATTGGTCTATCTGGGCCTCATCCTGCGTGCGCAGAGCCCGTCATGAAGCTCAGTCCTCCTTGGGACGCGGGTAGCCGGCGTCTGCCCAGCGCTGCGCAGATGCGCGGGTGAGGCTGTGGTCCGGCCTGACGCGGACCTTGGCCAGCTCGCTGCCGTCCGCCGCGGTGGCGGTGAGGGTGGCGGAGGGATTGTCCTCATCGGGCTCGATATCGAGCGATACGGTCACGCGCGATCCGCGCACGTCGATCTGTATATCCTTGTGCAACTGCGCTGCCTGGTGTTGCTCGGCCCGACGCAGTACTTCGTGGGCCGTCTTGACCAGGGTGTTGAAGGCCGACACGTCCAGTGGCTTGGGGTTCTTCTTGTCGCGGCCCATGGTCCATGGGCCGACCAGTGCGGGCTCGGCCTGGCCGTCCTGGGTCATTGACACGGCCCAGCCATCGTCGTCTTCATTCTTGATGACGCGGGCTTCCCAGCCGTTGTGATGCCAAAGGCGGTCCTCGAAGATGGGGGCGACTGCTTGCTCGGGTTCTACGGACATGTCTGGATTTTTTGTTGAAGCTATCAAGCCCTGAATTTTACTGTTGATTCATACAGATCCGCGTGACCTGGGTTTTTTGCGGACGCCACGCCGGCTTTGCGGGCAGCGCCTGCGGCCTCAGCGGTATTTCTGCTCCAGCCCATCCCAGAAATCCTTGTTCACCAGGCGCTGGCGTTCGAGGAACGGGGCAACGATGGCCGGATCCTCGTCGACCTTGTGTTCGTCGCGCAGGATGGTCAGGCACTTTTGCATGCCCGCCACGGCGCCTTGCAGCGCAGCATTGGCATAGAGCACGAAGCCAAAGCCCAGCTGGCCCAGCTCGTCGGCGTTGAAGATCGGTGTCTTGCCGCCGATCACCATGTTCATCAGCTGCGGGCGGTCCAGCCGCTGGGGCAGGGCGCGCACTTCCTCCTCTTTGGTCACGGCTTCGACAAACAGGATGTCGGCACCGGCTTCGGCAAAGGCCTGGGCGCGGTCGATGGCGGCGTTGAAGCCATGCACGGCGGCAGCGTCGGTGCGCGCCATGATCAGCGTGCCGCTGTCGCGGCGGGCGTCGACCGCGGCGCGGATCTTGCCGAGCATTTCGCTGGTCTCGATCACGTCTTTTCCATTGAAGTGGCCGCAGCGCTTGGGCGAGACCTGGTCTTCGAGCTGGATGCAGTCGGCGCCGGCGCGCTCGAGCGTGCGCACGGCGTGGTAGGTGTTGACGGCATTGCCGAAGCCGGTGTCGGCATCGACCAGCAGCGGCAGTTCCACGGCGTCGCGGATGCGCGCCGTGTGGTCGGCGATATCGCTCAGGCCCATGAAGGCCTGGTCGGGCATGCCCCACCACATGTTGGTGACGCCGGCGCCGGTCACATAGATGGCCTCGAAGCCCAGATCGGCGACGAGCCGGGCAGACAGCGCGTTGAAGGCGCCCGGCACGATGACGCCGCGGCGCGCATCGGCAAGGGCTCTGAGTTTTTGCTTGGGGTTCATGGGAGGTCAGTAGCCGGTGGTGTTGGAGAACAAGGGGGGAACTGGCGCGGCCGGGCGCGTCAATCGAGCGTGATATTGGCGTTCTTGATGACCGGGCCCCACTTGGCGCGCTCGGCTTCGATGAACTGCCCGTAGGCGGCGGGGGTGCCGCCGGCAATCATCCCGCCACTGCCTTCGATCATCTGGCGCAATGCCGCGTCGTTTTTCAGGGCGTTGTTCACGCCCTGGTTGATCCTGGCGATCACGGCGTCGGGCGTGCTTGCCGGCGCGATCATGCCCAGCCAGTTATAGGACTCGAAACCCTTGATGCCGGCTTCGTCCAGCGTCGGCACATCGGGCAGCACGCTCAGGCGCTTCTTGCTCGACACGGCCAGCGCGTTGATCTTGCCGGCCTTGATGGACGGCAGCGCCGAGTAGCCCATCTCGAACATCATGACGAGGTGGCCGCCCATCAGGTCGGTGGCCGCGAGCGCACCGCCCTTGTAGGGCACATGGGTCATCGGTGCCTGGGCCTGGAAGGCCAGCAATTCGCCCGAGAGGTGGTGGGCGCCGCCCACGCCCGAGGAGCCGAAAGTCACTTCGCCGGGCTTGGCCTTGGCATGGGCAATGAGTTCCTGCACGTTCTTGAACGGCTGCCTGGGCGCCGTGGTCAGGAACAGCGGCGCCTGCTCGATGAGGATGATCGGCTTGAGCTCCGTCCTGGCGTCATACGGCATCTTTTTCATCAGCATCGGATTGGTGACGAGCGGGCCGGGGGAGCCGAAGCCGAAGGTATGGCCATCGGTGGCCTTGGCGATCGCATCGGTGCCGGTCACGCCGCCCGCGCCGCCGCGGTTTTCGATGACCACGGACTGGCCCAGCGCCTTGCCCAGCGATTCGGCAATCAGGCGCGCACGGGTATCGGCGTAGCCTCCGGCGGCGTATGGCACGATCAGCTTGACGGGGCGGGTGGGCCAGTTGCTGGCGTTCTGGCCGCTCTGGGCGCCGGCCATGGGGGCAGTGCCCAGCAGGGCGAATGCGGTGGCCACAGTGGCAATAGGGAAGGACGAAAAAACGCTGCGGCGGGAAATCATGGATCTGCCTTGAAAGGGGAGGACATTGGCGCAGCAGCGCTGAGGGGCTGCTGCGCATGGGGCGATGGCGGTCGCGGCGGGGTCAGTCTTCCTGCATGTGGGCGGCCTTGACGATCTCGCCCAGGCGTTTGCGCTCCGCATCCACGAACTTCGCGAATTCGGCGCGCGTGCCGCCCATGGGCTCGATGCCCAGGCCCTTGAGCTTTTGCACCGTGGCCGGATCCTTCATGGCCTGGTCCACGGCGGCGGCGAGCTTGTCCATCACGGCCACCGGGGTGCCCTTGGGCGTGTGAATGCCGGCCCAGTGCGCGATCTGCAGATCGGCGAAACCCTGCTCCACGGCGGTGGACAGCTGCGGATAGGCGGAAATGCGCTGCGTCCAGGTGGTGGCCAAGGGCTTGAACTTGCCTTCATGCAGGATGTGGGGCAGCGCAATGATGCTGGCCTCGGAGGTGCCTTCGACCTGGCCGCCCAGCACGGCCGTGGTGCTTTCGGAGCCGCTCTTGTAGGGCACGGGCTGGAGCTTGGCGCCGTACTTGACGTTGAGCATCTCGGCCACGAAGTGCGGCGTGCTGCCGGTGCCGGCGGTGGCGAAGTTGAAGCCCTTGCCCTTCTTGGACGCTTCGACGAAATCGCGCAGGTTCTCGTAGGGCGCATTCTTGGGCACGACGATCACCGAAGGGGCGACGCCGATCATCACCAGCGGCTGCAGCGCATCGTCCTTGAACGGCATCTTTTTCTTGATCATGCTGTTGGAGATGACGCCGGCAGCGCTCACCAGCAGCGTATAGCCGTCGGGTGCGGCCTTGGCGACGATATCGGCGCCGACGGTACCGCCGGCGCCCGGGCGGTTGTCGATCATCACCGGCTGGCCGAGGACTTTCGACGCGCCTTCAGCGGCGGCACGCGCCATCAGGTCGTTGGCGCCACCGGCGGCAAACGGCACGACCAGGCGGATGGGGCGGGTGGGCCAGTCCTGGGCCTGGGCCGGGCTGGACAGGACGGCCACCACGGACAGGGCGGCGGCCTGGGCAAGAAGGGTGCGACGGGGCAAAAACATCGATATCTCCTGCAGCCTCATGAAGCGGGCTGATGTACCACCGACAGTGCAAGTCATATGCCAACGCCTCTGGGGTAAACCCGGGCGTGGATAAGTCATTGATTTTCTTGATATTTCGCCCTGCGATAAGGAGCGAAACGGCAGCGGAGGTGCTCGAGGTGTTTCATCCATGAAACAATCGAATTCATGAATGAAATAACCGTGCTGGATTCGATCGCAAGTGTGCCAGTCCCCGACGCCGCTGCCGGCGCTGACGGCAGCAGCCTGCATCTGCCGCATATCGTGACCGTGGGTCGCTACCGCATCGGCCGCGTGATGCAGCGGCTGGCGCGGCCGTGGTCCGGCCAGGCGCGGTTCACGCATGTCGCTGCCTCGTTCGATGAGGCAGTGGCCCAGGTGCATGCGCTGCACCGGCGCCAACCCATCGATTCGCTGGTGGTGGCAGGCGCGAGCGGCGCCTGGATCCGCGAGCGCGTGGAAGTTCCCGTGGCCATGGTGGAAGTGCGGGGGTTGGACCTGCTGCAGGCCCTGCACCAGGCCAAGCTGCAAACCACCGAGGAGGCGCCCAACGTCGGCCTCGTGACCTTCGAGGCGCTGTCGCCGGCCGTCACGCAGTTCGACGCGCTGTTTGGCCTGGGGCTGGTGCAGATTGCCTACCTCGGGCCGGACGATGCGGCCGACTGCGTGCACCAGCTGCGTGCCGCGCGCGTGGGCGCTGTGGTGGCGCCGGGCCTGGTGGCCGATCTCGCCGAGCAGTCGGGGCTGCGCAGCGTGCTGCTGTATTCGGACAGCTCGGTGCGCCAGGCGCTGGGCGATGCGATGCTGCTGGCGCGCCAGCGCAGCGCCGAGCGTGGGCGCCACCAGCGCCTCGAGACCGTGCTGGGGCAGCTCCAGGATGGCGTGGTGGCCGTCGATGAGCGCGGCTGCATCTGCGCGCTGAACCCGCGCATGGCGGCGATGCTGGGCGCGCCGGCCGAAGCGCTGCATGGCCGCCGGCTCGATGCGGTGGCGCCGGCGCTGAACCCGGCGCAGGCCCTGGCGGGGAGCTACAGCGGCGAGGACGTGGTGCAGCTGGCCCTGCGCACGCTGGTCGTGCGCCGCGCGCCGATTGTCGAGAACGGCACCGTGACCGGAGCGCTGATCGTCTGCCGCGACCCGGCGGGAATCCAGCGCGCCGACCGCAATCTGCGTGCCGACCAGCGCCAGCGCGGCGCCGGTGTGCGCTGGCGCATCGAAGACTTCCTGGGCGGCGGCCCGGCGGCGCAGCGCGTGCGCGAGCTCGCGCGCCAGGTGGCGGCCAGCGATGCCACGGTGCTCATCCGCGGCGAAAGCGGCACCGGCAAGGAACTCGTGGCACAGGGCATCCACCGGGCCAGCGGCCGCGCGTCCCAGCCGTTCCTGGCCGTGAACTGTGCGGCGCTCGGTGAAAGCCTGCTCGAGAGCGAGCTGTTTGGCTATGAAGACGGCGCCTTCACGGGCGCGCGCCGCGGCGGCAAGACGGGCCTGATCGAGGCGGCGCATACCGGCACGCTGTTTCTCGACGAGATCGGCGACATGCCGCTGGCCCTGCAGTCACGGCTGCTGCGCGTGCTGCAGGAGCGTGAAGTGTTGCGCGTGGGATCGACCACGCCGGTGCCCGTGGATGTGCGCGTCATTGCCGCGACCCACGCCGACCTGGAGGCGCAAGTCGAGCGCCAGCAGTTCCGCCGGGACCTGTACTACCGCCTGGCCGTGCTGCGCATTGGCACGCCGGCGCTGCGCGAACGCGGGCCGGCGGATGTCGCGGAACTCGCCCATGCCCTGCTGGCCCAGCGCCTGGGCATGGCCGGTGCGGCCAGCGGCGCGCCGGCGCAGCAGTTGCACACACTGCTCGACGCCATCCTGGCGCATGCCGCGCACCACCTCTGGCCCGGCAACGTGCGCGAGCTGCACAACTGGGTGGAACGGCTCCTGGCGTGCCAGCACTATCTGTGCGTGCCGGCCGGCGACCGGGAGGTGGGCGGGGCGCAGCACGTCGCCTTGCAGCTCGATGCGGCCCGGCTCGTCGAGATCTTTCCCGAATGCGCGTGCGCATTGCCGCTCGCGGCCCCGGCGGCGGCGCGCCAGGCCCGGCTCAGGGACACGGCCAGGGACGCCGAGCGCGCGCGCGTGCGCGAAGTGCTGGACAGCGTCGACGGCAACCAGGGCCGGGCCTGCGAGATTCTCGGCATCAGCCGCGCGACGCTGTGGCGGCGGATGAAGTCCAGCTGAAGCCGCTGACCCAGGGCATGCCCGCAAGCCCTCAGGCGCACAGCACCTGTGCGGGCACGCGGATCAGCCCTTCCATCAGGATGCGTGCGCTGCGGCTCATGCTCGCCTTGGTGACCACCCATTCGCCCTCGACCTGCCGGGCCTCGGCCCCCACGCGCAGCGTCCCGCTGGGGTGGCCGAAACGCACGCTCGCGGGTGTGCCGCCGCCCGCCGCCCGGTTCACCAGGGTGCCGGGAATGGCCGCCGCCGTGGCGATGGCAACGGCAGCGGTGCCCATCATCGCGTGGTGCAGCTTGCCCATCGACAGCGCGCGCACGGCCAAGTCGATGTCCCCGGCGTCGATGCGTTGGCCGCTCGAGGTGGTATAGCCCAGCGGCGGGGCGACAAAGGCTATTTTGGGCGTGTGCTGGCGCGTTGCCGCCTCGGCCAGCGTCCGGATCAGCCCCATCCTGAGCGCGCCATGGGCGCGCAGGCATTCCAGCCGCGCCAATGCCTGGGCATCGTTGTTGATCGTGTCCTGCAGTTCGGTCCCGGTATAGCCCAGGTCGCTGGCATTGAGAAAAATGGTGGGAATGCCGGCATTGATCAGCGTTGCCTCGAAGCTGCCCACGCCCGGCACCTCGAGACGGTCGACCAACCGGCCCGTGGGGAACATCGCGCTGCCTCCCCCATCGGCGGGGTCTGCATCCTGGGCGGGCGCGAGGAACTCGAGCGGCACTTCGGCCGCGGGGAAGCTCACGCCGTCGAGCGCGAAGTCACCGGTTTCCTGCACCTGGCCATCGGCAATGGGGACGTGGGCGACGATGGTCTTGCGGATATTGGCCTGCCAGATGCGAAGCGTGAGCCAGCCGTGCCGCGGAATCCGGGCCGCATCGATCAGCCCCATATGCACGGCGCAGGGGCCGACCGCCGCCGAGAGATTGCCGCAGTTGCCGCTCCAGTCCACGAAGGGCTGGTCGATGGAAACCTGGCCAAACAGGTAGTCCACGTCATGGCCAGGCTGGTTGCTGCGCGACAGGATCACGCCCTTGCTCGTGCTCGACGAGGCGTTGCCCAGGCCATCGATCTGTTTGCCATAGGGGTCGGGGCTTCCCAGCGCGCGCAGAAAGATCGCATCGCGCACCGCGCCGGGCTGCTGCGCGGCGGCCGGCAGGTCATGCAGATGAAAGAACACACCCTTGCTGGTGCCGCCGCGCATATAGGTCGCGGGGATCTTGATCTGCGGGGAATGGGGCACGGATGGGGCCATTTCAAGGATTCGTTGCGGGTGGCGCAGGCTGCGCGCCAGCCGGTGGCGTGGGGTGGGGTGGGGTGGCAGCATTTTGCACCCATGTGGCGGCCGGCACGCCCGGCGCGCTGCTGCAGACGGAACTTCTACGCGCTGTTGTGCCGTACTGCGCTTCTTCGGGCTGGTTGCGGGTGAGTGACGCGTCAGCAGCTCGCAGACCTCCTCGGCCCGGTCCGCGCCTGCAAGCGCCCAGGTGGTTTGCACAAACCATGAAAAATCGCCCGGCAACACAGCATGCGGCAACAACAAAAATTAACCCTGCTGCCAGAATCCATGCAAAATACCTCCACACACCATCCATATGGATGGTAATTGGAGGGTGAAATGAGCAACTTGATGCCTTTCCCTGCGGCGCGAGCCAAGGGAGCCGACTCCGAGAAGGTCACGATCAATCTCGGCTTCGTGGATCTCGGTCACATCGATCTGCTGGTGGCCGAGGGGGTGTATTCCAACCGGACCGACTTCATTCGCACAGCAATTCGCAACCAGCTGGCCGCGCAGGCAGACACCGTGCGCCAGATGGTGGCCCGCAAGATGCTGGTCTTGGGCATGCAGCGCTTTGGCAGCGCCGAGCTGCGCGCGGCCCAGGCGGCGGGCGAGCAGCTCGATATCCGGGTGCTGGGCCTGGCGTCGATCGATGACGACGTAGCGCCGGAATTGGCGCACGCGACGATTGCCTCGATCACGGTGCTCGGGGCGTTCCATGCGAGTGCCGCCGTGAAGGCCGCGCTGGCGGGGCGCATTCACTGAACCACGGTTTCACTGCGGCGCGCTTTCGAGCGCACGCCGCTGTGCCACTGCTTGATGCATGGGGCCACGCGCCCCGAAAGGACTTCCCATGGACTGGACCACCGACCTCAGACAGTTGTTCGCGACCACCGCCCCGATGATCCGGCACGGCGCGTTGATGGAGGCCACGCAGGCCATCCAGAGCGCGCTGGGCGGGACGATCGCCCACCGGCACACCCAGGCAGGCGGCGCTGCGGGCCCTGCGGACACGGCACAGCGCAATGCGCCGCGCCCGGCGCGCGCATGGCATCCCCCGCGTGGGCGTGAAACCGATGTGCAGGATGTGGAAGTCGTTGACCACGGCAGGGCGCGCGCGCGCCCCGATTCAGCGGGTGCCCCCGTCACGCAGGCGCCGGGCAGCTTTGAGCGCATCGCGTTCGCGGCGCAGCCCGGGGCGGCGCAGGACCATTACTGGCTCTATGTACCCACCGGCGCCGCAAGTGCCGGCGCGGCGCCCATGCCTCTGGTGCTGATGCTCCATGGCTGCACGCAGAACCCCCAGGACTTTGCCACCGGCACGGGAATGAATGGCGCGGCCCAGGCGGTGAACGCCCTGGTGCTGTATCCCGCGCAATCCCCGGACGCCAATCCCAAGGGCTGCTGGAACTGGTTTCGCCCGCAGGACCAGGCGCGCGGCGGCGGCGAGCCGGCAACGCTGGTGGCCATGGTGCGCGATGTCATGCGCCGCCACGCGGTCGACGAGCAGCGCATCTACGTCGCGGGCCTGTCCGCTGGCGGCGCCATGGCGGCCCTGCTGGCGCGTGAATACCCGGATCTGTTTGCCGCAGTGGGCGTGCATTCGGGCCTGCAAGCGGGCGCCGCGCACAACGTGATGGGCGCGTTGTCGGCCATGAAGAACGGCGCCAAGCTGGGGCCGCAGGAGCGTGGTGGGCGGGGGCGCAGCGGCGAATCGTTGCCGGCGTTGATTGTTTTCCATGGCGATGCCGACAAGACCGTGCATGCGCGCAATGCCCAGCAGCTCGCGGATGCCGCGCTGGCCGCGCGCGGCCACCCCGGCGGCGCAAGCGCGCGGCAGGTGCAAAGCGGGCAGTCGGCGGCGGGGCAGCGCTACACGCGCACGCTTTACCGCAGCGCTGAAGCCGCGCCGCATTCGGCTGGCGCCACGGTGGTCGAGCAATGGATACTGCATGGCGCCGGCCACGCCTGGGCGGGGGGCGACGCGCGCGGCAGCCACACGGACCCGCGCGGGGTGAATGCGACTCAGGAGATGCTGCGCTTTTTCATGGAGCACCCGCGTGCCGCGCGCCGCTGATTGCCCGGCTGGCTGAAGGGGCGTGCGCCGCCGCACCGATCGGCGCGAGCGGCGCGCGGCCGGGTGGGAGCACTGCCGCGCTGGGGCCGGCGCCACTGGCCAGGGTTTGTCCCAGGCTTCGAAT
>JBEVDH010000019.1:0-8227 GCA_040514115.1 Comamonas sp.
TCCGTGGTGGTGCCCACCAGCAGCAGCGCAACGCTCGCGTAGATGGCGCCCAGCGGCGAGCCCCAGGCAGCGGCTCCCGAAGGCAGCAGGCGCACCCGCGCCTTGCGGTCGACCAGCACCGCAGCCGCGCCCAGCGCCAGCCCGCAGGCCACGCCCACGCCTTGCCATCCCAGTTGCGCCGACAGGCTGCCCGCCGCAACCGCGAGCACCGACGTCGCGAGCAGCAAGATCTGCAGCGCCGGGATTCGTGGCTGTGCGCCGCCGGCAGGTTGTGCGCCCGACGCCGGACGCAGCTGCACCGCGACCAGCAGCGCCTGTGCCAGCGCTACCGGCAGCAGCGTCCAGAACGCCCAGCGCCAATGCCCGGCCTGCGCATACAGCCCACCCACGGCCGGCCCGCACAGCGTGGCAATGCCCCACATGCCCGACACCAGCGCTACCGCACGCGGCCACAGCGCCGGCGCGAACACCACCTGGATCAGCGCATAGCTCAGCGCCGCGAGCACGCCGCCGCCCAGGCCCTGCACGCTGCGCCCGGCCAGCATCCAGGGCATGGAGACCGCCGATGCGCAGATGGCCGAGCCCAGCGTGAACACCGCCAGCGCCGCCAGGCAGGCGCCGCGCGGCCCCAACGCCGCCAGCAACCGTACCGACAGCGCCGCACCGATGATCGAAGCCACCACAAACAGCGTGGTGTTCCAGGCATACCAGTCAAGCCCGCCAATGTCTTGCACCACCGAAGGCAGCACGGTGGTCACGATATGCACATTGACGGCATGCAGCGCAACGCCGCCGGTCAATGCCAGGGCCAACAGGCCATTGCGGCCCTGGAACAGGCTGGCCCAGGAAGCGGCGGCCGGAGAAGGAAGGGAGGTAGCAGGCATGGAACGTTATCGACAGAAGGACAGGGCTGGATTAATATCCAAGGAAGTGTTTGGATAATAAAAGAGCGCCATGAATTACGCAAGACAATCCTTTGAAAATTCTGCACCCGTGTCCGTGCCCGCGCCCGTCTCCACAGCCGACCGCATCCTGTTCCATCTCAAATCCCAGGGTTCGGCGTCGACCTCCCGGCTGGCGCAGCTGCTGGAAACCACCCCCGAAGCCGCGCGCCAGCAGGTGCAAAAGCTCGTGGCGGCGGGCTTGATCGAGGGCCGCCAGGAGGCGATGTCGGGTGTTGGCCGGCCGCGCCAGAACTGGGCCCTGACCGAAGCCGGTTACCGGCGCTTTCCGGATACCCACGCGCAGCTCACGGCCCAGCTGCTGGGTTCGGTGCGCGCGCTCTTTGGCGACGAAGGGCTGGACCGCCTGATCGGACAACGCGAAGCCGAAACGCGCGTGCTGTATCAAAAGACCTGCACCGCGCCGGCGCTGCCCGAGCGCCTGGCGCAGCTGGCAGGCATCCGCAGCGCCGAGGGCTACATGGCGCGCGTCGAACCCGACGGGAAGGACTGGATGCTGATCGAGGACCACTGCCCGATCTGCGTCGCGGCGCGCACCTGCCAGGGCTTTTGCCGCTCCGAGCTGCAGCTGTTCCAGGAGATCGTCGGCCCTGGCGCGCGCATCACGCGCGAGCAGCACCTGCTGGCCGGTGCCACGCGCTGCGCCTACCGCATCACGCCCGAGGCAGGCTGAGCGCCGACCGCGGCGGTCGGGCATTGCTGGCGCCGGCGGCACCCGCCGCGCGTGCCGCTCGATGGCAAGCAGGAGAAAACGCAGGGCTTCGCCGGCCCGGCGTCATGCGCCCATAGGCGCTGCGTCGGCGCTGCGTCGGCGCTGCGTCGGCGCGTGGCATCAAGCGCCACCTTGGCGCCGATTTGACGCGGCGGGCGGCCCTGGTTACGCCATATTTACGACGCAGCCATGGCCGCATTCCTAGACTGGATGCATGTTCAAGATCTGCCTCGCAGACGCACCGAGGCCCGGCATGCAAACCCTTCTTCACGACCCGCAAATCGTGCTCGCCCACGCCGCAGATCGCCGCGCGCTGGACCAGCTCGAGCGCTCGGCATTCGAGGGCGACACCATCTCTGCGCGCAGCTGGCAGCGCCTGCTGGCCAGCCCGTCCGCGCGGGTGTTGGTCTGCCGCTCCCATGACCAGCTTGCCGGCGCCTGCGTGGTGCTGCGCCGCAAGGGCTCGTCGGTGGCGCGCCTTTACTCCATTGCGGTGGCGCCCGCCGCGCGCGGCTCAGGCATTGCCGCCGCGCTGCTGAGCGCGGCGCTGGGCGATGCGCGCCAGGCCGGCTGCGCGGTGCTGCGGCTTGAAAGCCGGCTGGACAACCCCGCCGCGCACCGCCTGTTCGAGCGCCACGGCTTCACGCTGTCGGGGCGCAAGCCCGGATATTACGAAGACGGCGAAGACGCGCTGTGCTTTCAGCGCGACCTCTTCGACGGTGCGCAGGCCGGCGCGGGATACGCGGTGCGCCACTATGCCCAGACCCTCGATTTCACCTGCGGGCCCTGCGCGCTGATGATGGCGATGTCCGCCCTTGACCCTTCCATGCCCATGCACCGCGCGGCCGAAATCCGCCTGTGGCGCGAGGCCACGACGGTCTTCATGGCCGCGGGCCACGGCGGCTGCGGGCCGTTTGGCCTGGCGCGCTGCGCGCTGCGCCGCGGCTTCGAGGTCTCGGTGTATGCCGCGGCCGGCGCCTCGCTGTTCATGGACAGCGTGCGCGACCAGCGCAAGAAGGACGTCATCGAGCTGGTGGAAAACGACTTCCGGTCCGAGCTGGTGGAGCACCGGGTGCCGATCCATGCCCGCCCGGTGTCGCCCGAAAGCCTGATCGAACACCTGCGCGCGGGCCGCCTGCCGATCGTGCTCATCAGCCTATGGCGGCTGCACGGCGAGAAAACACCGCACTGGGTGGTGATCGTCGGTTTCGACGGTGCGGTGTTCCGGCTGCTCGATCCCATGGCCCGCTCGGGCGATCCCGATGGCGGCATGTCCATCAGCCTGAGCGAATTCAAAAAGATCGCCCGATACGGACGCCGAAGGCGCACCGCGGCGGTCATCCTTTGTGGAAAGAAATAAATTGTCTTCAGAACATGTGATCGTCGTGGAAAAGCGCGCTGACTTCCGTTGGGACGACCCGGCGCTCAAGATCATCACCGCCGACCAGTTTGTCGTCGAAGATCCTTCGGCCCGCGGCCAGCGGCGCAAAGTCACAAACCTCTGCCGCAGCTACGGCTACCTCAGCATGGGCTACTACTGCTCCTTGCTGGCCGAGGCGCGCGGCGACCGCGTGACGCCGAGCGTCGACACCATCCTCAGCCTGCAGCGCAAGCGCATGCACCCGGCCGCGCTGGCGCAGCTCAACCGGCTGATCGGGCCGCTCAAGGAGATACCGCGCAGCGTGAGCACGCTCACGCTGCATGTGTTCTTCGGCGTCATCGAGGACCCGGCCCTGGCGGCATTCGCGCGCAAGAGCTTCGAGCTGTTCCGCTGCCCGCTGATGGAGATCACGCTCGAGCGCCAGGAGCAGTCGGCGCATTGGCAGATCGGTGACATGCAGGCACTGGACCTGCGCGCGGTGGACGCGGCGCGCGATGCGGTGTTCCTGCAGGCCATTCGCCAGTACACCCGGCGCAGCTGGCGGCCGATGATCGCCATGCCCTCGCCGCGCATGGACCTGGGGGTGCTGCACGACCCCCACGACCCGCTGCCGCCCTCCAACCTCAAGACGCTGCAGAAACTCGTCGACGTGGGGCGCGACATGGGCATTGCCGTCGAGCCCATCGAAAGGAAGGACTTCTCGCGGCTGACCCACTTCGACGCGCTGTTCATCCGCGAGACCACGGCCGTGACGCACCACACCTTCCAGTTCGCCAAGAAGGCCGTGGCCGAAGGCATGCCGGTCATCGACGATCCGGTGTCCATCCTGCGCTGCACCAACAAGGCCTTCCTGGCGGAGCTGCTGCGCGAGAACGCAATCGCGACGCCCTCGACCCACATGGTCAGCCGGCGCACCCTGGCCGGCATGCACGACCGCATCACCTACCCCGTGGTCGTGAAAGTGCCCGATGGCGCGTTCAGCCGCAGCGTCAAGAAGGCCGACAGCTTCGAGCATTTGCAGGACATCGCCCGGGACATGCTCAAGGAGTCCGAGATCATCCTGCTGCAGGAGTTCATGTATACCGACTTCGACTGGCGCATCGGCGTGCTGGCCGGGCAGCCGGTCTTTGCCGCCAAGTACTTCATGTGCGACGGACACTGGCAGATCCTGCAGCACGCCGCCAACGGCAATTACACCGAGGGACGCGTGCAGGCCGTGCCGCTCGCCGAGGTGCCCGCCGAAGTGCTGCGCGCCGCGGTGGATTCGACACGCCTGGTCGGTAACAGCTTCTACGGCGTGGACCTCAAGTCCACCGCTTCGGGCGTATATGTCATCGAGATCAACGACAACCCCAATCTCGACCTCGGCGTGGAAGATGCGGGCCAGGGCGACGCCCTCTACGTGACGCTGCTGACGCACTTCCTGCGCCAGGTGGAGCTGCGCCATGCGGGGCATCCTCCCTCCAGATCAGTTATCCCTGCAGACCGTGCCCAAGCTTGTGCATAACTGCCGGAACAACTGGCGCAAACGGCGCCAGTGCTGGGTTTGCGGGGGGTGCTCAAAAAATGGGCAACGCCTCAGTGCGCCCTTCGTCTGGCCCCCAGCAGCACCACCACCAGCGCCATCACGACACACGCCCCGCCCGCCCACTGCCAGCGCGTGACCTGCTCGCCCAGCACGAGGATGCCCGCCGCGAGGCCGATGACCGGCACGCCCAGGCTGAAGGGCGCGACGCGGCTTGCGGGATGGCGCTTGAGCAGGCCGGTCCACAGCGCATAGCCGGCGATGGTCGCGCACCAGCCCAGGTAGGCCACCGACAGCCAGCTCGCCAGCGGCGCATCGAGCCATTGCCAGCGCAGCGCTGCGGGATCGAAGGCCAGGCTCAGCAGCACGAAGGGCACGATCGGCACAAGCGCGCTCCAGACCACGAAGCCCAGCGCATCGTAGCTGCCGGCGACCTGCTGCATGCGCCGTGCAACGATGTTCGAGCTGGCCCACAGAGCGGCTGCGACCAGGTTCAGCACGAAGCCCAGCAAGGTCGTGCCCGCGGCAGCGGCGCCGCCCACGTAGTTCATGGCGAAGCAGCCCAGGCCGGCGGCCGCGCAGACCAGGCCCCACTTGAGCGGCCGGGACAGCTGCTCGCCCAGCAGGAGCACGCCCAGCAGCGCGGTGAAGAAGACCTGCGTCTGCATCAGCACCGAAGCCAGCGCGGCCGTCATGCCCACCTGCAGCGCGATGAACAGCACGCCGAATTGCCCGACGCCCTGGCACAGTCCGTAAGCCAGGATCCAGCGCCAGGGCACATCGGGCCGGCGCACGATCAGCACCAGCGGCAGTACCGCGAACACATAGCGCCAGAAGCCGAGCTGAAAGGGCGTGAAGTCGGCCAGCGCCCATTTCATCGTCACGAAGTTCAGCCCCCAGATCACCACCACCGACAGCGCCGCCAGCAGGTCGCGGCCCGAGAAATGGGAGCTGCTCATCGCGCGCCCCCAACGCGGCTGGCGCGCGCGCACAGCAGGAAATTCCGGGCAACGCAGGGGCACATCACGGTGGCTTTTTTGGCCCCATGACAGCTTCATGGAGGCGGGGCGGGAGTGCACATATCGGCACCGACAAGTGCATTTTCGCTGATGGGCAGGCTTTGCCACCCGAACCGCAGAAATTCCATGCGCCCGCCCCCGCAGGGGCCGGCACGGCCGCCCATCAGGCCCTGCCCGGCACCGCTTCAGGCCGTGCGCGGCGCCTGCTCCAGCGCCTGCCGGCCCGCGAGCACCAGCGCGCTGTCTTCCTGCGGCGTGTGGATGCGCCCGCACAGCACATCGCGCAGATGGCGCTCGAGCGGGTTGCGCCGCGACAGGCCGTGGTTGCTGGTCAGCGCCAGCGCCTCCTGCACCAGCTCCACCGCCTGGCGCATCACCAGCGTCTTGACCAGGCCGCTGTCGGCCAGCGGCACCTGCGCGCCGCCGTCCAGGTCGGCCGCGAGGCCCGCGAGCAGGCGCCGGTTCGACAGCAGCAGCGCCTCGACGCGGCCCACCGCCTCCTGCACGCGCGCCAGCGTCGCCAGCGGCGCGCCCAGGCTCGACGGCGTGCGCTCGCGCAGGAAGTTCAGCAGCCAGTCGCGCGCGGCCAGCGCCACGCCGGTGTAGAGCGCGCCAAGCAGCACGGTCATCTCGGCCTGGGCATTGACGTCGCGCGCCTGCGCGCCCGCGCGGGCCAGGCCCATCGCGTGGTCGAGCGGGGTGAGCACGGCGTCGAAGATCACATCGTGGCTGCCGCTCGCGCGCAGGCCCAGATGGTCCCAGGTGGTCTCGATCTGCACGCCCGGGCTGTCCGCGCGCACGAGAAAGGTACCCACCATTGGCTCGGTATCCTCGGTGCGCGCCCACACCATGAGCCAGCGCAGGATCGGCGCGCCGGTCGAGTAGATCTTGCGCCCGCTCAGGCGCCAGCCCTCGGGCGTGCGCCGCGCCACCGTCGCGGGCAGGCCGCCGCGCGCGGGCGTGCCCAGTTCGGGCTCGACGCGCAATGCGTTGACCAGCGACACGCCGGCAACGGCTTCGAGCACCAGCTGGCGCGCGAGGCGCTCGGGCCAGAACGACCCCGCGCGCGCCATGCCGCGCTGCTGCAGATACTGCATGCTCAGCACCAGGGCGGTGGCCGGGCAGCCGTAACCGACGGCGCCGATGACCTCGGCCAGCTGCGCCATCGATGCCTGCTGCCCGCCCCATTCGCGCGGCGCGGCCAGGGCCAGCAAACCGGCGCGCTGCAGTTCCGCGAAATTGGCATGGGGAAAGCTGCCATCGCGGTCATGCGCCACGGCGCGCTGGCCGAAATCCGCGGCCAGCGTGCGGGCGCTGTCCCCCGGGCTCATCTCGAGCTTCATGTTCAGGCGGCCTTGCGTTCCAGGGTGCGTGCGGCTTCGCGCTGCGCGACCTTCTCGCGGATCAGCGGAATCAGCTCGCGGCCGTAGTCGATGGCGTCGAGCAGCGGGTCGAACCCCCGCAGCAGCAGCGTGGTGATGCCCAGGTCGTAGTACTTGAGCAGCGCCTCGGCGACCTGCTCGGGCGTGCCGACCAGCGAGGTCGAGTTGCTGCGCCCGCCGGTCTCGCGCGCCACCGCCGTCCACAGGCGCTCGTCCACGCGGTCGCCCCTGGAAGCATCGGCGAGCAGGCGGCGCGCGCCTTCGCTTTGCTGTGGGCCCGCGCCGCGCGCATGCGCGATCGGCACCTGCTTGGCGCGCGTGCCGGCGAGGATCTGCTCGGCCTTCTCCCAGGCCTGCTCCTCGGTGGCGGCAATGATCGGACGGAAGGAAATGCTGAACGCGACTTCGCGCCCGTGGCTTGCGGCCTCGGCGCGCACGCGGCGCACCAGGTCGCCGGCCTGCGCCAGCGACTCGCCCCACAGCGCGTAGACATCGGCATGCTTGCCCGCGACCTTGAGCGCCGCTTCGGAAGCGCCGCCAAAGAAAATCGGCAGGTGCGGCTGCTGCAGCGGCTTGACTTCGGACGACACGCCCTTGGCGCGGTAGTAGGTGCCTTCGTGGTCGAAGGGCTGCGTCTCGGTCCAGACGCGGCGCAACAGGGTCAGGTATTCATCGGTGCGCGCATAGCGCTCGTCATGGCCCAGGAAGTCGCCGTCGCGCTGCTGGTCGGTGTCGGACCCGCCGCTGATGAAGTGCACCGCGACACGGCCGCCGGTGTAATGATCGAGCGTCGCGAACTGGCGCGCCGCCAGCGTCGGCGAGACAAAGCCCGGGCGGTGCGCGAGCAGGAACTGGATGCGCTGGGTATGGGCCGCGGCATAGGTGACGGTGAGCAGCGGGTCCGGGCTGGTGGCGCTGGCCGGCACCAGGATACGGTCGAAGCCCGCGTGCTCATGGGCCTGGGCCAGCAGGCGCACGTAATCGGTATCGACCGCAGGGCCCTTGCGGGCAATGGTCTCGGAAGCTTCGTGGGGGGCAATCAGGCCAATGATCTGCACGGACATCGCGGTCTCCTTGAGGGCTGCAAAACCCCATGATCGGCAGCGCGGGGACGGCTGCCAACGAAGGAAAACGCATTTGCTTGTGCGATTTTTGCGGGGTAAAGTGGGATGGGATGGGATGGGATGGGATGGGATGGGATGGGATGGGATGGGATGGGATGGGATGGGATGGGGTCGTGTCATAT
>JBEVDH010000108.1:0-5477 GCA_040514115.1 Comamonas sp.
ACCCTCCTCGTCGACCACCATCCAGGCCCGGTCCAGGTCCAGGCCGGTCTCGGTCAGCACGGCTTCGCGCAGCTCGACGCCGGCGCAGGACTTGATGGGGTAGACGAACAGCCGTTCGATGCGGGCGGAAAGATCGGGGGCACTCAAGGCGTTTCTCCGGGACGGCGCGGGGCGCAGGACAGCCGGCATTGTGCCCGGCTCCTACAATCACCGTATGGCGAACGCACTCGATGTCTGCATCCGCGGCGCCGGCATCGTCGGCCGCACCCTGGCCCTGCTGCTTGCCCGGGAACGCCTGCGCGTCGCGCTGGTGGCGTCCCCCGCGGCGACGGCCGGGCACCATGACGTGCGGGCCTATGCCCTGAACGCGGCCTCGCGCCAGCTGCTCGAGTCGTTGCGCAGCTGGCCCGACGCGCAGCACGCCACCGCGGTGCGGCACATGGAAGTGCATGGCGACCTCGATGGCAGCGTGCATTTCGATGCCCAGGCGCAGGAAGTCGATGCGCTGGCCTGGATCGTCGACGTGCCCGCGCTCGAGGCCCGACTGCGCGAAGCCGTGCGCTACCAGCCGCTGGTCGAGGTGGTCGAGGCCCCCGTGGCCGCGCCGCTCACGGCCGTCTGCGAAGGGCGCGCAAGCCGCACCCGCGCCGAGTTCGGCGCCGAGTTCTCCGTCACCCCCTACGGCCAGCATGCGATTGCCACGCGCCTGACCTGCGAGCTGCCACACGGCGAGGCCGCGCGCCAGTGGCTCGCGCCCGAAGGCATCCTGGCGCTGCTGCCGCTCGACGGCCCACAGGGCCAGACCGTGGCCGTGGTCTGGTCCATTGCGCAGGAAAACGTCGCCACTTGGATGGCGGCCAGCCCCGAAGCCTTCACCCAGCGGCTCGAAGACATCAGCCAGGGCGCGCTCGGCCGGCTCACGCTGGCCAGCGAGCGCGTCGACTGGCCGCTGCAGCAGGCCATGGCCGACCGCTGGAGCGGCGCCATGGGCGATGCGCGCAGCTGGGTGCTGGTCGGCGACGCGGCGCACAACGTGCATCCGCTGGCCGGCCAGGGCCTGAATCTGGGCCTGGCCGATGCGCAGGCCCTGGCGCGCGTGCTGCAGCAGCGCGACGCCTGGCGCAGCGCCGGCGACCCCCGCCTGCTGCGCCGCTACGAGCGCGAGCGCAAGGCGGCGCTGGCGCCCATGGGCCTGGCGATGGATGGTCTGCAGCAGCTTTTCACGCGCCGCGAGGCGCCCCTGCAGGCGCTGCGCAACTGGGGCATGAAGGGCTTCGAGCACAGCGGCCCGATCAAGGCCTGGATGGCGCGCCAGGCGATGGGCATCGGGGCATGAAAGCATTTGCCCTTAACAAAGACGGAACACCTGCCATGAAACTGATTTTTTCCCTGTTGGCCGCGGCGCTGCTGAGCGTCGGCATGACGGCCCAGGCACAGGATGCCGGCCTGCGCAAGACCCTGAGCGAACGCATTCCCCAGCTCGACAAGATCGAGGAAGTGCGGCCCACGCCGATGGCCGGGCTGTATGAGGTGCGCATCGGCACCGACGTTTTCTACACCGATGCCAAGGGCAACTACCTGATCCAGGGCGAGCTGATCGACACCAAGGCGCGGCGCAACCTGACCGAGGACCGCATCAACCAGCTCACTTCGGTGGACTTCTCGGCGCTGCCGCTCAAGGACGCGTTCACCATCGTGAAGGGCAACGGCGCGCGCAAGATGGCGGTGTTCGAGGACCCGAACTGCGGCTATTGCAAGCGCTTCGAGCGCGATCTGCAAAAGGTCGACAACGTCACCATCCACCTGTTCCTCTACCCGATCCTGAGCCCCGATTCGGCCGAGAAGTCGCGCAACATCTGGTGCGCCAAGGACCGGGTGCAGGCCTGGCACGACCACATGCTGCGCGACAAGGTCACGCCGGCGGCGAGCTGCGACACCGCGGCGCTGCAGCGCAACCTGGCGTTCGGGCGCAAGTACAAGATCACCGGCACGCCAACGCTGATCTTCGCCAACAACGCGCGCGTGCCCGGCGCCATCAGCGCCGCCGAGGTCGAAAAGCACCTGTCGGCACCATGATTGCAGGGCGTTTCGACGCCCGGCGCCCCGGCGCCCTTTTCCTTTACGGCACCGGGCACGGCATTGCGCGCGCCCGGGCCCTGCCCTGAACGTGACCGCCATGCCCGCCACCCACCCCGACTCCCCTCCCGCCCACGTGCATTACCGCGTGACGGCGCACGATCTCCAGGCCCGCCTGTTTGCCGTCGAGCTGCAGGTGCTCTCGCCCGCCGCGCAGCAGCAGGTCTCGCTGCCGATCTGGATTCCGGGCAGCTACCTGGTGCGCGAGTTCGCCAGGAACCTGCAGGGCCTGCAGGCCACCCAGGCCGGTGCCAGCGTCGCCGTGCGCCAGCTCGACAAGCAGCGCTGGCAGATGGACTGCGCGCCCGGCGTGCCATTGACGCTCAGCTACCAGGTCACGGCCTACGACAATTCGGTGCGCACCGCCTGGCTCGACGCGCAGCGCGGCTTCTTCAACGGCACCAGCCTGTGCCTGCGCGTGCACGGGCAGGAAGATGCGCCGCACAACCTCGAAGTGGCGGCCACGCCGGCCACGTCCGGCTGGAGCGTGGCCACCGGCCTGGAGCCCGCGCGCATCGACGCCCAGGGCTTTGGCCTGTACCGCGCGCAGGACTATGACGAGCTGGTCGACTGCCCGGTCGAGATGGGGCGCTTCTGGAGCGGCTTCTTCGAGGCTGGCGGCGTACGCCACCAGTTTGTCGTCGCGGGCGCGGCGGAGTCCTTCGATCACGCCCGGCTGCTCGAAGACAGCCGCAAGATCTGCGAGGCCGCGATCGGCTTCTGGCACACCCATGACGGCAGCCGCGCGCCGCATGGCCGCTATGTGTTCATGCTCAATGTCGTCAACGATGGCTATGGCGGACTCGAGCACCGCAACTCGACGGCGCTGATCTGCAGCCGCCGCGATCTGCCGCGCACCGGCGACACCAAGACCAGCGATGGCTACACGACGCTGCTGGGCCTGATCAGCCACGAATACTTCCACACCTGGAACGTCAAGCGCCTGCGCCCCGATGCGTTTGCGCGCTATGACTACGACCGCGAGAACTACACCCAGCTGCTGTGGTTCTTCGAGGGCTTCACCAGCTACTACGACGACCTGCTGCTGCTGCGCGCCGGGCTGATCGACGAGGCGCGCTATCTCAAGCTGCTGGCCAAGACCGTCAACCAGGTGCTGCAGACGCCGGGCCGCCAGCTGCAAAGCGTGGCCCAGTCGAGCTTCGATGCCTGGGTCAAGTACTACCGCCAGGACGAGAACACGGCCAACAGCACCGTGAGCTATTACACCAAGGGCGCGCTGGTCGCGCTGTGCCTGGACCTGACGCTGCGCCGCGAGGGCAAGGGCTCGCTGGACGCCGTGATGCGCGCGCTCTGGCAGCGCTGCAGCGGCGGCCCGATGTCCGAAGCCGACGTGCTGGCCGTGCTGGAGCAGCTCGCCGGCCGCAGCTATGCCGATGAGCTGGCCCGCTGGGTGCATGGCACCGAGGAACTGCCGCTCGAGGAACTGCTGGCCGCGCACGGCGTGCGCCTGCAGCCCGAGCCGCCCCAGCCCGCGCAGCGCCTGGGCCTGCGCGTGCAGGAGAACCACAGCATCCAGATCAAGGCCGTGCTGCGCGGCGGCCTGGGCGAGCGCGCGGGTTTCATGGCGGGTGATGAATGGCTGGGGATCGAGCTGGAAAGCGGTGCGGGCTGGCGCATAGCCAAGCTCGAGGACCTGTCCTTCTACGCGGGCCAGGCCGGCCAGCTCACGGCGCTGGTGGCGCGGGATCAGCAGTTGCTGCGACTGCCGCTGGAGCTCAACGAGCCGGAGGGGGCGCTGGCGGCGAATGTGGGATTAGGGGTTGCGGATGCGGGGGTGGCGAAACGGTGGTTGCGGGATGAGGGATGAACATCCGTAGGGGAGTGCGCTTCACGCCCTGAAACGCCCTTCGACGCGGCCGGCCAGACCAGCTCAGGGCAAACGTCATTGAATGTTTAGGACGTGATGCCAGTGAACCGTTCGTCCTGAGCCCGTCGAAGGATGAAGGGCCGGCTCTTGGAAACACCTCCACGCTCCCCTTCGTTATAGTGACAAGGCCCTCTACAACTACATCAGGAGATCTCCCCTTGGCCTACGAAATGCTCGAAGTCCGTACCGAAGCCGACAAGGTCGGTGTCATTACCCTCAACCGTCCCAAGCAGCTCAACGCGCTCAATGACCAGCTCATGACCGAGCTCGGCGCGGCGCTGCAGGCGTTCGACGCAGACGAGAAGATCGGCTGCACCATCATCACCGGCAGCGCAAAGGCATTTGCCGCAGGTGCGGACATCGGCGCGATGGCTGGCTACAGCTTTGTCGATGCCTACAAGGGCGACTACATCACACGCAACTGGGAAGCGATTCGCGGCATCCGCAAGCCGGTGATCGCTGCCGTGTCGGGCTTTGCGCTGGGCGGCGGCTGCGAACTGGCGATGATGTGCGACTTCATCATCGCCGCCGACAACGCGAAATTCGGCCAGCCCGAGATCAAGCTCGGCGTGATTCCCGGCGCGGGCGGCACGCAGCGCCTGCCGCGCGCCGTCGGCAAGGCCAAGGCCATGGACATGGCGCTCACGGGCCGCATGATGGATGCGACCGAAGCCGAGCGCGCGGGGCTGGTCAGCCGCGTGGTGCCGCTCGACAAGCTCATGGACGAAGCGCTGGGCGCGGCGCTGCAGATCAGCGACTTCTCGCAGATCGCGGTGATGGCGGCCAAGGAATCGGTCAACCGCGCGTTCGAGGGCAGCCTCAGCGACGGCGTGATGTTCGAGCGCCGCCTGTTCCATGCGCTGTTTGCCACGCAGGACCAGAAGGAAGGCATGGATGCGTTTGTGAACAAGCGCCCCGCCAAGTTCACGCACCAGTGAAGCAGAAGATTTTTTGCAAGAAAAATTCCTTGAACGGCGTGAAGCCGCGATTTTTTGCATATAATTGCTGGCTTCGGTCGTGTAGCTCAGTCGGTTAGAGCGCAGCATTCATAATGCTGATGTCGCAGGTTCGAGTCCCGCTACGACCACCAGACAGGAAACCGCAGTGTTTGCAAAAGCACTGCGGTTTTTTCTTTGCAGCAGCGAAATTTTTCGGCGCCGTTTCCGCTTATGGATAAAATTTCCAACCTGGCTGCAAAGGAAATTTCTTCCTATATAATTTCGGCCTATCGGTCGTGTAGCTCAGTCGGTTAGAGCGCAGCATTCATAATGCTGATGTCGCAGGTTCGAGTCCCGCTACGACCACCAAATACAAGCCCCAAGCGCGCAAGCTCTTGGGGCTTTTCGCTGTTTGCACAGGCCCCACTCAGCCCCTGCCCTTTCAGGGACGGCCGGGTGCCGGGCCGGCGCGGACGATATCCGCGCCCGCTTCGCTGAAAACCTGCGCCAGCCCC
>JBEVDH010000148.1:0-6743 GCA_040514115.1 Comamonas sp.
CTGCAGCTGGGCCTGCTGCTGGTGCTGGTCGTGGCCGGCGTCGGCGTGGGCTCGCTGCTCGCCGCATCGGCCTGGGCGTTCAACCTGGTCAAGGTGGTGGGAGCGCTCTACCTGATCTACCTGGGCCTGTCGCAATGGCGTTCCAGCGTCGGCCCGTTGCCCACTGACACCGCGCCTGCCGCCGTGCTCAGCGTGCGCAGCCGGCTTGTGATCGGCTTTCTGACCAATGCCACCAACCCCAAGGGCATCCTCTTCATGGTCGCCGTGCTGCCGCAGTTCATGGCGCCGGGCCGGCCGCTGGCGCCGCAGCTGCTGATTCTCGCGGTGACCATGCTGGCCATCGATGCCACCGTGATGCACGGTTACGCGGCCGGTGCCAGCGCGCTGCGGCGCCTGATGCGCAGCCCGCGCGCGCTGCGGCTGCAAAACCGGGTGTTTGGCGGGCTGCTGATGGCCGTGGGCGTGGGGTTGTTCTTCGTGCAGCGCAGCGTGCCAGGCACTTGAGCCGGCTTGTCGCCTGCCAGACATCGCCACGCCGCCGCGCCCACTACAGTGGGCCGCATGCGTACCTTCAACTCCTACTCCGAAGTACTGTCCTGCCTGGGCCAGGAAGTGGCCGTGACCGACTGGATCACGATCACCCAGCAGCAGATCCAGCGTTTTGCCGATGCGACCGGAGACCAGCAATGGATCCACGTCGACCCGCAGCGTGCCGCGGCCGGGCCATTTGGCACGCCCATCGCGCATGGTTTCCTCACGCTGTCGCTGCTGCCGCAGTTCTTTGACGGTGCATTTGCGTTCGCCGGCGCCCGCATGGGCGTGAATTACGGCTTGAACCGGGTGCGCTTTCCGGCGCCCGTGCCCGTGGGCAGCCGCCTGCGCGCGCGCATGACGCTGCAGCAGGCCGAGCGGATCGAACCCGATGGCCTGCAGATGGTCTGGGCGGTGACCATCGAGCGCGAAGGCAGCGAAAAGCCAGTGTGCGTGGCCGAATCGATCATCCAAAGCTACGGCGGGCCCCAGTAAAAGCCACGCAGCGGGGAGTGATCTGTAGCGCTGGCAAAGGGCGTGCCCCCCGCACCGTGGGTGCCGTCCCTACGTAAGCGGGCCCTCCACGAAGGATGACAGGGGAAAGCCGGGGCCCGCCCAGGGCGATAGCCGCTCAGGAGGTGCTACTCCATTTTCGCGCCGTTGAAGCCCAGCTGGCGCCAGGCCTCGAAGACGCTCACCGCAACCGCATTGGACAGATTGAGGCTGCGCTGCCCGGGCAGCATCGGCAGGCGCAGGCGCTGGCCCGGTGGGAAGCTCTCGCGCAGCGCCACGGGCAGGCCGCGCGTTTCCGGCCCGAAGATCAGCCAGTCGCCGGCCTCGAACTGGGCCGAATGCAGCGGGCTGCTGCCGTGGGACGTCATGGCAAACATGCGGTCCGGGTCGGGCTGTTCATCGCGCAGGAACACGGTCCAGCCCGCATGGCGCTTGACCTGCGCATACTCGTGGTAGTCGAGGCCCGCGCGCCGCATCAGCCGGTCTTCCATCGAAAAACCCAGCGGCTCCACCAGGTGCAGCGTACACCCGGTATTGGCCGCCAGCCGGATGATGTTGCCCGTGTTCGGGGGGATTTCGGGCTCTACCAGAACGATATGAAACATGCCGCTATTGTCGGGGCGCATGCGGCGTGCGCGCAACCACCATGGCACAAATGTGACGCGCGCCCGCGAGGCGCAGCGCGCGCGCCGCGGCGTCCAGCGTCGCGCCCGTGGTCATGATGTCATCCACCAGCACCACGCGCCGCCCCGCGACCGCAGCCACGCGCTGCGCCGGCACGTGGAAGGCGCCGCGCAGGTTGCGCAGGCGCTCGTTGCGCTGCAGGCTGCTTTGCGCTGGCGTGTCGCGGGTGCGTACCAGCACATCGCGCGCGCAGGAGGGTGATTGCGGCAGGCGCGCGAGCGCCTGCGCCAGCAGCGCCGCCTGGTTGAAGCCGCGTTCGCGCAGGCGCTCGCGCGACAGCGGTACCGGCACGACCAGCGTGGCCGAGGCCAGCGCGGCCACCGCGCCCGGGCAGCGCGCGAGCAGCTGTGCCAGCGCCTGCGCGGCGCCCGGGTCGGAATGGAACTTCAATTGCGTGAGCAGCACCGACCAGGGATAGCCATAATCCACCGCGGCCCATGCAGTATCGAAAGCGTGCGGCGCGCGCAGGCAGGCGCCGCATTCGAGCGCGCCGCCCGCCAGCGCCAGCGCGCAGCGCCGGCAGCGCGGCTGCGCCCCGGCCCAGCGTGCCAGGCAGTCGCCGCACACGCGCTGCGCGGGCCAGCGCCCGCAGATGCCGCATTCGCTGGGCAGCGCCTGGCGCAGCTGGGCCACGCCTTCGAGCAGCCATGAGGCAGGGCGCAAAAACATGGCCAGCACTATATGCCGGGGGCGTGCGCCGGGCGAATTTTTTCGCGCTGTGGCCCAATGGCGCCAGGGGCATGCCAGGCGCTGCCCCGTGCAGTGTCCTTCTCCGTTGTTTGCCTTGGTTGTCTGTATGTCCGATCTGCTTCCTCCCACCATCGATCCCGTAGCCGCCGCGCGCTGGCACCAGGCCGCGCCGCCGCTGTCGCCCTGGCTGCACGAGGAAATCGCGCGACGCATGGACGAGCGCCTGGAATGGATCGTGAACGCGCCCAAGCGCTGGTGCCACTGGGAGCCGGTGCGCGGCGGGCTGCAGGCCCATGGGCTGCTGGCCGCGCGCTACCCCCAGGCCAGCGTGCAGGTGCATGAAGGCGTGGCCCGGCGCGCGGCCGTGGCGCGCGAGCAGCTGGGTCAGCGCTGGTGGCAGCCTGCGCGCTGGCTGGGCGGCGCCGTGCAGTTCGGCCTGCCGCAGCCCGCCAGCGTCGACATGCTCTGGGCCAACATGGCGCTGCACACCGCGGCCGACCCGCAGCAGCTGATCGGCCAGTGGCACGAGGCGCTGGCCGTCGACGGCTATGTGATGTTCTCCTGCCTGGGCCCCGATACCCTGCGCGAGCTGCACGCGGTCTACGCGGAACTCGGCTGGCCCGTGCCCGGGCATGCGTTCACCGACATGCATGACTGGGGCGACATGCTGGTGCAAGCCGGGTTTGCCGAGCCGGTCATGGACATGGAGCACATCACGCTCACTTTTGCCACGCCGCAGCGCCTGCTGCAGGAATTGCGCGAGCTCGGCTGCAATCTGCACCCGGCGCGCTTCGCGGGCCTGCGCGGGCGCCGGTGGCGCCGCGAGCTCGAAGATGCGCTGCAGCGGCGCCTGGCAACGCCCGCGCAGGATGGTCAGTTGGCGCTGACTTTCGAGATCGTCTACGGCCATGCCTACAAGCCCGCGCCGCGCCTGCGCGTGAGCGAAAGCAGCGCGGTGTCGCTGGAAGACATGCGCACGATGCTGCGTGGTGGACGCAACCCGGGTTTGCGCTAGTCCGAATATCACTTTCGGTCATTGCTTTGGCCGCTTGCCGACATACAATTTTTGTTATGACACATAAGAGCGGATCCCGCGCGCGCGCAAGTCGCCTGCGCAATCACGCGAAAGCGCTTTCCCTGCGGACCTCGCTTCAGGCAGGGAAGGAACCCTTGGCGTTGCTGCCACGATGGGAGAAGAAAATTGGTGTTTCGCTTTGCCACGGGGACGGGCCAGCGGGTTGATGGGCGACTGGCTCGCGCATGGAATGGATATCGTCTGAAACGGTCCACCCACGCTGCCGCATCGGCAACGCGGTTGCGGCGTGCTGCGTGTTTCCTGGTGCCGATTTCCAGCGCGCCAGGCTTTCCTGTCTTGAATGTCCGCCCCTGCGCCCGGGCGCCGCGCGGCGCGGCGCGCTCGCGGCCCACCCGGTCCATTGGATAACTTGAGGCTTAGACGTAAGTGAGAACCATGAAAAGCATTTCTTCCAGGCTGAAAGCATTTGTCGCGATGGCGGGCGCAGGCATGGCGGCCGCAGCCCAGGCGGCGCAGGACCTGCCGGGCGGGCCGGCCGTGAACCAGCTCAACCTTCCCCGGGGCGTGACGCGCATCGCGCAGGAGCAGCACTACCTGCACTGGATGATGCTGATCATTTGCACGCTGATCTTCGTCGGCGTGTTTGGGGTGATGTTCTATTCGATCTGGAAGCACCGCAAGTCGCGCGGCGCCAAGGCCGCGAACTTCCACGAGTCGGTCACCGTCGAAGTCGCCTGGACCGTCGTGCCCTTCATCATCGTTATCCTGATTGCACTGCCGGCCACCAAGGTGCTGGTCGCGCAAAAGGACACCACCAATGCCGATCTGACCATCAAGGTCACGGGCTACCAGTGGAAATGGGGCTATGACTACATCAATGGCGAAGGCGAGGGCCTGGGCTTCGTCTCCACGCTCGACAGCAGCCACCGCGCGATGTCGGACAGCGGCGACGTGCGCAACGCCCCGGCCGACTATCTGTTCAAGGTCGACAACCCGATGGTCGTGCCGGTCGGCAAGAAGGTGCGCGTCATCACCACCGCCAACGACGTGATCCACTCGTTCATGGTGCCGGCCTTCGGCATCAAGCAAGATGCCATCCCCGGCTTCGTGCGCGACACCTGGTTTCGCGCCGAAAAGGTCGGCGACTACTACGGTCAGTGCGCCGAGCTTTGCGGCAAGGAGCATGCCTACATGCCGATCCATGTGAAGGTGGTCGACCCCGCGCAATACACGCAGTGGGTCGATGGCCAGCGCAAGCTCGCGGCCGCCAAGCTCGATGATCCAACGAAGGTTTGGGAGCTGGTGCCGCTGCAGGCACGCGGCGAGAAGGTCTACGCGGCCAACTGCGCCGCCTGCCACCAGGCCAACGGCAAGGGCGCCGGGCCGATCAAGCCGCTCGACGGCTCGGCCATCGTGCTCAATACCGACCACGCGCCGCAGATCCAGATCCTGCTGCACGGCGCGGCCAACGGCGCGATGCCGTCGTGGAAGCAGCTCAGCGATACCGACCTTGCAGCCGTTGCCACCTTCACCAAGAACGCCTGGTCGAACCAGACCGGCCAGCTGGTGCAGCCTGCCGAAATCGTCGCTGAGCGCAGCAAGTAAGCCGGCCCCAACGTACCAAGGAATCGAAGATGAGCGCAGTTATCGACACCCATGGGCCGGCAGCGGGCCATCCGGACCACGCGGGCCACCCGCCTCACGATAGTCACGACCACCACCATGCGCCGCCCACGGGCTGGCGCCGCTGGCTCTATGCGACCAACCACAAGGACATCGGCACGCTGTACCTGCTGTTCGCGTTCACCATGCTGATGGTCGGCGGCGTGCTCGCGCTGCTGATCCGCGCCGAGCTGTTCCAGCCCGGCCTGCAGCTCGTGAACCCCGAGCTGTTCAACCAGCTGACGACGATGCACGGGCTGATCATGGTGTTCGGCGCGATCATGCCGGCCTTTGTCGGCTTCGCGAACTGGATGATCCCGCTGCAGATCGGCGCCTCCGACATGGCGTTCGCGCGCATGAACAACTTCAGCTTCTGGCTGATGGTGCCCGCCGGCGCGATGCTGGTCGGCTCGTTCTTCATGCCCGGCGGCGCGCCCGCGGCGGGCTGGACGCTCTATGCGCCGCTGACGCTGCAGATGGGCCCGTCCATGGACACCAGCATCTTCGCGATGCACGTGCTGGGCGCCTCGTCGATCATGGGCTCGATCAACATCATCGTCACCATCCTCAACATGCGCGCGCCGGGCATGACGCTGATGAAGATGCCGATGTTTGCCTGGACCTGGCTGATCACCGCCTACCTGCTGATCGCCGTCATGCCGGTCCTTGCCGGCGCGATCACCATGACGCTGACCGACCGCCACTTCGGCACCAGCTTCTTCAACCCGGCGGGCGGCGGCGACCCGGTCATGTACCAGCATATCTTCTGGTTCTTCGGTCACCCCGAGGTCTACATCATGATCCTGCCGGCGTTCGGCATCATCAGCCAGATCGTGCCGGCGTTCGCGCGCAAGCGGCTGTTCGGCTATGCGTCGATGGTCTACGCGACCGCCTCCATCGCCATCCTGTCGTTCATCGTCTGGGCGCACCACATGTTCACCACCGGCATGCCGGTCACGGGCCAGCTGTTCTTCATGTACGCGACCATGCTGATCTCGGTGCCGACGGCGGTGAAGGTGTTCAACTGGACGGCGACCATGTGGCGCGGCTCGATGAGCTTCGAGACCCCGATGCTGTTTGCCGTGGGCTTCATCTTCGTGTTCACCATGGGCGGCTTCACCGGCCTGATCCTCGCCATGGCGCCGATCGACATCCAGCTGCAGGACACCTACTACGTCGTTGCCCACTTCCACTATGTGCTGGTCGCGGGCTCGCTGTTCTCGATGTTTGCCGCCTACTACTACTGGGCGCCGAAGTGGACCGGCGTGATGTATTCCGAAACCCGCGGGCGCATCCACTTCTGGGGCTCGCTGATTTTCTTCAACATCACCTTCTTCCCGATGCATTTCCTGGGCCTGGCCGGCATGCCGCGGCGCTACGCCGACTACCCGATGCAGTTCGCCGACTTCAACATGCTGGCCTCGATCGGCGCGTTCGGCTTTGGCCTGATCCAGGTGTATTTCTTCTTCTTCGTGGTGCTGCCCGCCATGCGCGGCAAGGGCGAGAAGGCCCCGCAGCGCCCTTGGGAAGCGGCCGAAGGGCTCGAATGGGAAGTGCCTTCGCCGGCGCCATTCCATACCTATGAAACGCCGCCCAAGCTCGATTCCACCGCCACCCGCGTGATTGG
>JBEVDH010000024.1:0-6474 GCA_040514115.1 Comamonas sp.
AAGTCGACGCCGAAGGCCGGGAACTCGACCGGCCGGTCGCCGGAGGCAATGCCGAGAACCAGGCGGTTGCCCGAGAGCCGGTCGACCGATGCCACGCCCTTGGCGGTATGCAAGGGGTGGCGCAAGGCAAGGACCAGGGCGCCGGTGGCCAGCGCGATCTGGTTGGTCTGCGCCGCGATCCAGCCAAGATAGACCCACGGATCGTAGACCTGGCCCAGGTCGCCGAAGTTGGGGTCGCGCAGCGGAACGTCGCGGCACCACAGAGCGGCGTATCCCAGCTCTTCGGCGCGGCGGGCCAGGCGCTCCTGGCCCAGCATCGTCGGCTGGTCGCCGGAGAAAGCCTCGATGGGGAAGAACACGCCGAGCGTCAGGCGATCCGGCGAAAACATTCGCTGAAAGCCTTTGGAATCGCTTGGCTTGGCCGTCCGGTTCACTGTCAGCATGTCTGCCATGATCTCACCCCGCAGGTTGAATCGGTCTTACGATATCGTCGTTCCGCGGCCGGTGCAGGCGTCCCCTGAACCGAACGGCAGCCCGATCGCCGTGCCGGCAGCATTGGCGTATCTTGTTGATCGGGCTCATCAGCCCCTCTTAGTCCACGCCCTCGGGGAGATCCAGCATGTTCGCAGCAATCCTGCTCAACAAGAACGATGACGGCACGACCACGGCCCAGGTATCCCGCTCGACGACGCGCGGTCACCAACCGATGGCGATGTGACGGTTCGCTTCGACTGTTCGACAGTGAACTACAAGGACAGCCTGGCCATCATGGGCCAGACGGGCAGCTGGCCGATGGTGACCGGCCATTGGAAACAATTACGCAGGAAATCAGATTGGCGGAGGCGGTCGCTCATGAGCCGGAGCAGCTCGCCGGGAAGGCACGTGGCCGGCTGGCGGTCAAAGTCAATGTGTCAGTAAAACACATGGGCTTCGCGGTGCGGTGCCGGCCACGTTCAGCTCGTCTTCCTTCCTGCGGAAAATAGTTCGCAATTTATCCGCAGGGCAGCATTACCTGCTCTGGTACACAAAGGGTGGCATTGCCTTCACCACATCCTTTGTCGCCCCAGGCAAGGTCAGCTGTTTATTCTGGAGCTTCAACTGCTCCATTGGGATGGCAACCTCCTGTTTGCCAATGCCCAAGAACCCACCCACGCCGATGATCACAAACGAGGCTGCGTGCGTGGTGCTGCTCTTGCTTGGAGAAATGATCAGGTCGTCGACCGTACCGAGCTTTTCGTTCTTGTCATTGACCACCGTCTTGCCGATCAGGTCTCGCTTGGCGCTCCACCCTACGACAACAGCTTCCAGCTCGATCACGGTGACCCCCAGGGGCGCTCTGCCGGCAACCGGAGCGGCGGCGGGCTGCGCGGTGGACTGCGCCGGCGCCTGTGACAATGCCACGCCACTCCAGAGGGGAACAACCGCCATCGTTAAGACTGCAATGATGCGTTTCATGGTGACTCCTTTACGGTTACCAATTCCGTCCACTCAAGGAGCGATGGTGTAGTGCTCGGGCCGAAGTCACGGGCGCTTTGATCTACATCGAGCCTGCGGGCGTGGCAGGCAGTATAGGCCGTTCCCAGGCCCACCAGAGCCTGTCCCTGATGCCCTAATGGCAATGCGCAGCACCGGCGTTACGCTGACAGGCGCATGGATGGTGGGGAGCAGCGCCGAGCCTTGGCAGATTCCTGCCAACCAAGCGAATGGAGATAGGATGAAAAGGGTGCAGGGAGCATCCTTGAGCAGACTGAAAGTCTTGCAGACAGCAGGATGGCTTTCCCACAGATGCGCACGTGCCACTGTCACCACGCTTACCGATTGATGCCATTTCACTTCCCCTTGAGCCTACGTTGAGCAGAAGGGAAAAGGCAGAAAGGGAGGGTGGTGAACAGCATCACCTAACCCTTTGAAACACAACATGAATCTTGGTAGGCCTCCCCGGAGTCGAACCGGGCACCAACGGATTATGAGTCCGCTGCTCTAACCAAGCATGAGCTAGAGGCCCGAAGGCGCGATGCCTGGACGCCCGAGGCGCCCTGGCAAAGCCTGGCTATTGTAGAGCCTATCGCCGGTGGCTCAGCGCATTGGTCACGAGCTTGGAGGTGATGTCGACGATCTGGATCATCTTGTCGTAGTGCATGCGCGTCGGGCCGATCACGCCCAGGGTGCCGACGATCTTGCCGTCGACCTCGTAGGGCGCGCTGACGATCGACAGCTCCTCGAAGGGCACGATATGGCTCTCGCCGCCGATGTAGATGCGCACGCCCTCGGCCTTGTTCGAGATGTCGAGCAGGCGCAGGATCTGCGTCTTCTGCTCGAACAGGTCGAAGGCGCGGCGCAGGTGGTCCATGTCGCTGGAGAAATCGCTCACGGCCAGCAGGTTGCGCTCGCCCGAGATCACGACGTCGGCCTCGTGGCTCTGGTTCTCGCTGCCGACGTTGACGGCGGCGTGCATCAGCGCCGCGACTTCGCCGCGCAGCAGCTCGACCTCGCCCTTGAGGCGCTCGCGCACCTGCTCCATGGCCAGGCCCGCATAGTTGGCGTTGAGGAAGTTCGCGGCCTCGACCAGCTGCGACGAGGTGTAGTCGACTTCGGTGAAGATCACGCGGTTTTGCACATCGCCCTCGGGCGAGACGATGATGACCAGGAAGCGCTTTTGCGACAGGCGCACGAACTCGATCTGGCGGAACACCGAGGTGCGCTTGGGCACCATCACCACTCCGACGAACTGCGACAGGCTCGACAGCAGATGGGCGGCGTTGGCGATGACTTTTTGCGGCTGCTCGGCGGGCAGCGCGGGCGCGTGCAGGCCGTCGCGCTGGACTGTCAACATGGTGTCAACGAACAGACGGTAACCTTTGGCCGTGGGAATGCGGCCCGCGGAAGTGTGCGGGCTGACGATCAACCCCAGCTCCTCGAGGTCGGACATCACGTTGCGTATGGTTGCAGGCGACAATTCAAGGCCCGAGGCACGCGAGAGCGTGCGTGAACCTATGGGCTGGCCGTCGGCGATATAGCGCTCGACCAGCGCTTTGAGTAACAACTTGGCACGGTCATCGAGCATGTAGTGATTTTAATGATGTAATTTCAAAATGACGTCTAAGTTCCGCCGAGTCGCACTGATCGGGAAATACCAGTCGCCCGCCTCCAGCAGCGCCAACCCCGACAGCGTGCGCCAAGCCCTCCAGGATATTGCCAGCTTTGTCACCGGCCAGGGCTGCGAAGTCATTGTCGATGCGGATTCGGCCGCCAATGCCGGCATCGAGGGCTACCGCTCGATGGATGTCGATGGCCTGGGGGCATATTGCGACCTCGGGCTGGTCGTGGGCGGGGACGGCACGATGCTCGGCATCAGTCGGCATCTGGCGCGCTACGGCACCCCGCTGATCGGCATCAACCAGGGTCGCCTGGGCTTCGTCACGGATATTCCGCTGGAAGATTACCAGACCACCCTCACGCCCATGCTCCAAGGGGAATACGAGGAAGACCTGCGGCCGATGATCCGCGCGCGCGTGATGCGCGGCGAGCAGCTGGTGTTCGAGGCGCTGGCGATGAACGATGTCGTGGTCAACCGCGGCGGCACCTCGGGCATGGTCGAGCTGCGCGTCGAGGTCGGCGGCCATTTCGTCGCCAACCAGCGCGCCGACGGCCTGATCATCGCCACGCCCACGGGCTCGACGGCGTACGCGCTGTCGGTGGGCGGGCCGATGATGCATCCCTCGATTCCCGCCTGGGTGATGGCGCCGATTGCGCCGCACACCTTTTCCAACCGCCCGATCGTGCTGTCGGACGCGACCGAAGTCGCGATCGAGGTGGTGGCGGGGCGCGATGTCAGCGCCAATTTCGACATGCAGTCGCTGGCCTCGCTGCTGCACGGCGACCGCATCCTGGTCACCAAGGCCGAGCATTCGGTACGTTTCCTGCATCCCAAGGGCTGGAATTACTTTGCCACGCTGCGCAAAAAATTGGGTTGGAACGGGGGAATGAACTGACCATGGCACTCAAACGTATTGCATTGCGCGACTTTGTCATCGTCCAGGCGCTGGACCTGGACCTGCATGGCGGCTTCACGGCGCTGACCGGCGAGACCGGCGCGGGCAAATCCATCCTGATTGATGCGGTACAGCTGGCGCTGGGCGCGCGCGCCGATGCCGGCGTGGTGCGCGAAGGCGCGCCGCAGGCCGATATCTGCGCCGAGTTCGAGTGCCCGGCGCGGCTCAAGCCCTGGCTCGAGCAGGGCGGCTACGCGCTGGAAGACACGCTGCTGCTGCGCCGCGTGATCGACGCCCAGGGGCGCAGCCGCGCCTGGATCAACGGCGCGCCCGCCACCGCCACGCAGCTGCGCACCGTGGGCGAGCAGCTGCTCGACATCCATGGCCAGCACGCCTGGCAAAGCCTCACGCGGCCCGACGCCGCGCGCGAGCTGCTCGACGCCTACGCGGGCTTGCAGACCCAGCCGCTGCGCAAGCTCTGGAGCGACTGGCGCGGCGCGCGCCAGTCGCTCGAGCATGCCGTTGCCGCGCAGGACGGCCTGCAGCGCGAACGCGAACGGCTGCAGTGGCAGCTCGGCGAGGTGGAAAAACTCGATCCGGGCGAGGACGAGTGGGAGGAGCTCAATGCCCAGCACACGCGGCTGTCGCATGCGCAGGCGCTGCTCGACACGGCGCAAAGCGCGCTGTTTGCCATCGAAGACGATGAAGCCGGCGGCCTGGCGGCACTGACGCGCGCCCATGGCGAGCTGCAGGACCAGGAGCATCTCGACGCGCAATTCAAGGAAATTGCCGAAGTGCTGGCCTCGGGGCTGGCGCAGATCGGCGATGCGCGCCATTCGCTGCAGGCCTATCTGCGCCGCACCGAGCTCGACCCCGAGCGCCTGGCCGAGCTCGACACCCGCCTGTCGCTGTGGATGCAGCTGGCGCGCCGCTACAAGCGCCCACCGGCCGAGCTGCCGCAGCTGTATGCGGGCTGGCAGGAGGAGCTGCGCCAGCTCGATGCGGTAGTCGATGTCGACGGCCTGCGCGCCAAGGCCGAGGCCGCCCAGGCGCAGTACGAGCAGGCGGCGCGCGCGCTGTCGCAGCAGCGCGCCAAGGCCGTGCCCAGGCTGTCGCGCGCCATCACCCAGGCCATGCAGGGGCTGGGCATGGAGGGCGGGCGCTTCGAGGTGGCCCAGTCCGTGGCCGACGAGCCCGGCCCGCATGGCATCGACGCGCTGGCGTTCCTGGTGGCCGGACATCCGGGCGCCAGCCCCAAGCCCATCGGCAAGGTGGCGTCGGGCGGTGAGCTGTCGCGCATTTCGCTGGCCATCGCGGTCACGACCAGCGAGCTCGGCGAAGCCTCGACGCTGATCTTCGACGAGGTGGATTCAGGCGTGGGCGGTGCGGTGGCCGAAACCGTGGGCCGCCTGATGCACAGGCTCGGGCGCGACCGGCAGGTGCTGGCCGTGACCCACCTGCCCCAGGTCGCGGCCTGCGCCGACCACCATCTGGTGGTCGCCAAGCGGCGCGACAAGCTGGCCACCACCAGCACCGTCACGGCGCTGGCCCAGGACACGCGCGTGGCCGAGGTCGCGCGCATGCTCGGCGGCGAGCGGCTGTCGGAGACCACGATGGCGCATGCGCGCGAAATGCTTCAGCAGGCCGTGGTGCCGGCGCGCAAGGATTGAGCCATGGCACTTGAAATCGTATTGGTCACCGGCATGTCCGGTTCCGGAAAATCCGTGGCGCTGCATGCGCTCGAAGATGCCGGCTACTACTGCGTCGACAACCTGCCGCCCGAGCTGCTGGGCTCGTTTGTCGCGCTGGAGCACACGCACCATGGCAACCGCGTGGCCATCGCCATCGATGCCCGCAGCGCCACCGGCCTGCCGCGGCTGCCGGCGCAACTGTCCGAGCTGCGCAGCCAGGGCGTGCGGGTGCAATCGCTGTTTCTCGATGCCACCACCAGCACGCTGGCGCGGCGTTTTTCCGAAACCCGGCGCCGCCACCCGCTGTCGGGCGACGAGCTGCAGCAGGGCCGCCGGGCGCTGGTGCAGACCATCGAATGGGAGCGCGAATTGCTGGCCGGCCTGCGCGAGCAGTCGGATGTCATCGACACCAGCGGCCTGCGCCCGTCGCAGCTGCAAAGCTACGTCAAGGGCCTGCTGACCATGCCGCTGGGGCAGATGACGCTGGTGTTCCAGTCGTTTGGCTTCAAGTACGGCACGCCCGCGGACTGCGACTATCTGTTTGATGTGCGCATGCTGCCCAACCCCTACTACGACACCGAGCTGCGCCCGTTGTCGGGCAAGGATGCGCAGGTACAGACCTTCCTGCGCCAGCAGCCCGAGGTGCACGAAATGCAGCGCCAGATCGCGCAGTTCTTCGAGCACTGGCTGCCCCTGCTCGAGCAGAACCACCGCAGCTATGTGACGGTGGCGATCGGCTGCACCGGTGGGCAGCACCGCTCGGTGTATCTGGTGGAGCAGTTGGCCGCGCA
>JBEVDH010000038.1:0-5447 GCA_040514115.1 Comamonas sp.
ATGTTGTAGACGTACTCCACGCGGCCCAACGTGGTTGGCCGAAGCTCATTGCGCAGTGCGGCCCGCGAAACGGTGGCCACGTCGAGGGCATGAGCAGCCGACAAAAACGGTACCTGCGTTCCCACTGCTCGCGGATGCTCCGCCTGATCCCACTCCTGCAGCCAGTACGCGATTCGCCGGCTTGTCGGTGGTGTAGCCGGTGGCATGTGTCATAAGCCTCATCAGGGCCTCGTGTTCCCGCTGGTTGAACATGGTTAACTGCTCCACTTTTCCGCCTGGCTGCTTCCCCCAGGCCGATGCCATGTGCTCCATGACACCAGCCCGGTAGGCAGGATTGCGCGCCCAAACGCTGCGACCCATGGCCAGGTGCTCTATACGCCGGGCTGTCGTCTGATGGCCGGCGCGCGGCGCGCGGCTCGAGGCGGGTTGACATGGGGTTGACTATGTTGTTCACGCCTTCCGTAGCTTGACCGGGAGCCGAAGCCATGCCGGCCGCATTGCGGGCTATTCCGCCGAACGTGATGGCGGCAGTAGACATACCGCCTGCGAGCTGCGCCGCATAGTTGTTGACGGTGTAGAGAACGTAGAGCATCACCGACGCCACCACCAACAATTGCAAGGACGTGAAAAGCGGATTCTGTTCGCTATCAATATCGACAGGCCCAACGAAAGCCAGAAAGGCCTTGATGGCAAACGAAAGCACCGCCGCCAGCAATGCAATCTGAAGCAACGAAGTCATGACGACGGCAAACCAGCGGTCAAAAAACTGCTTGGTTGGCGCCCACATCAACAGCATCACGAACAGCGGACCAATGCCGAGCATGATCGACAACACGGCCTTTGCCATCACGATCATTGCGCCTGGAGGCAGGGCAATGATGAGGATTGCTACAGCGATGATCACGGCATTGATGTACTCGCCGATTGCCATGCTGGTCTCTCTCAAGCCACGGTTTCCGGCCTGCTCCCAAAGCTGGGCGGCCAGGTCCATCCCCTTGCCGAACGCGTCGTCCACGATGCCGTAAACCGAGGTTGGTGCGATGCCATTGGTACCGGAAAAGAAGCTGCCAGAGCCGCCTCCAAGCCGCGGATGGACTCCACCACCCAGGTGAGGTACATATCCGTATTCAGGGCAAAAGCGGAGATCAGCAAGAACTTGCGACGTGAAACCAGAAAGGGCGAAAACCGAGCTTCGACCTTAGCCGCATCGCCAGGGCAAGGTGTGAGCGGGACTATGACGCGCTGACCATATGGTCTGTTGCCGGATATTTGCAGCAACAAAAAAGCCTGCAGCCAATGAAGGCTGCAGGCTTTAAAGGAAACGGTCGCCGAAATTACGAGGAAATTCACTCAAATTTCATAGCGCCACATCAATGGTGCCCGGGGCCGGAATCGAACCGGCACGCCTTGCGGCGGGGGATTTTGAGTCCCCTGCGTCTACCAATTCCACCACCCGGGCTTGAATCTGCGCAGACGCGAATTATGGCACATTTGAGGCTTATGAAAACGTATTTGACCATCGAGGACGCAATCGGCCAGACGCCGCTGGTTGCGCTGCAACGCATTGGCGCCGAGGACAACAAGGCACGCGGCAACGTGGTGCTGGGCAAGCTGGAGGGCAACAATCCGGCGGGCTCGGTCAAGGACCGGCCGGCCGTTTCCATGATCCGCCGCGCCGAGGAGCGCGGGGAGATCAAGCCCGGCGACACGCTGATCGAGGCGACTTCGGGCAACACCGGCATCGCGCTGGCGATGGCCGCGGCCATCAAGGGCTATCGCATGGTGCTGGTCATGCCCGAGGACCTGTCCGTGGAGCGTGCGCAGACCATGAAGGCCTATGGCGCCGAGCTGATCCTCACGCCCAAGAGCGGCGGCATGGAATATGCGCGCGATCTGGCCGACCAGATGGTGGCGCAGGGCAAGGGCCGGATACTGGACCAGTTTGGCAACCCCGACAATCCGCGCTCGCACTACGAGACCACGGGCCCCGAGCTGTGGGAGCAGACCGGCGGCGAGATCACCCATTTCGTGAGCGCGATGGGCACGACCGGCACCATCACCGGCGTGGCCAGGTACCTCAAGGAAAAGAACCCCCAGATCCGCATCATCGGCGCCCAGCCGCAGGAAGGCTCGCGCATTCCCGGCATCCGCAAGTGGCCCGAGGAATACATGCCCAAGATCTACGACGCCTCGCTGGTCGATGAGACGGTGTCCGTGAGCCAGGACGATGCCGAGGACCTGTGCCGGCGCATGGCGCGCGAGGAGGGCATCTTCGCGGGCATCTCGGCGGCCGGCGCCTGCTGGGTCGCGCAGGAGATTGCCAAGCGCGAGGAAAATGCGACCATCGTGTTCGTGGTGTGCGACCGCGGCGATCGCTACCTGTCCACCGGCGTGTTTCCTGCCTGATCAGCACCACGGCTGGCCCTGCTGCGCTGGCAGCTTATCTGACCCTGGGAGCTGCGCATGCAGTATGAAGTACGGTTTTGCAACCACTGCGCGAGCGCGCTGCAGTGGCTCACGGTGCTTGAAGACGGCGGCGAGGTGCAACGCCTGCGCTGCCCCGATTGCGGCTGGACGCATTGGAACAATCCGACCCCGGTGCTCGCGGCCATTGTCGAGCACGAAGGCCGGGTGCTGCTGGCGCGCAACGCGGCCTGGCCCGAGAAGGTCTTCGGGCTGATCACCGGCTTCATGGAAGCGGGAGAGTCGCCCGAGGCGGGCATTGCGCGCGAGGTGCTCGAGGAGACCGGGCTGGTGGTGCAGTCGCACCAGCTGATCGGCGCCTATGAGTTCCTGCGCATGAATCAAGTCATCATTGCCTACCATGTGCAGGCCACGGGGCAGGTGAAACTGTCGCCCGAGCTGCTCGAGTACCGGCTGATCGCGCCCGAGAAGGTGCAGTGCTGGCCCGCGGGCACGGGGCAGGCACTGGCCGCCTGGCTGCGCAGCCGCGGGCATGAGCCCGAGTTCATCGACTTCTGGCGCCGGGACGAGAACGCGCAGCCGGCCTAAAATGCAGCGCTATGGACATCCACAAAGAAATCGACACCCGCGGCCTCAACTGCCCGCTGCCCATTCTCAAGGCCAAGAAGGCGCTGGCGGAGATGGTGACCGGCCAACTGCTCAAGGTGGTGGCGACCGACACCGGGTCGCTGCGCGACTTCCAGGCGTTTGCGAAGCAGACGGGCAATGAGCTGGTGGAGCAGCAGACGCAGGGGAATGAGTTCATTCATGTGCTGCGGCGGCGCTGAGGGGGAGGGGGGACGGCTCTGGGCCCGGCTTCCTTTTTGGCGGACAGGCCGTTCATGGTTCGACAGGCTCACCACGAACGGGTGTTTTGACGCTGCGTTCGTTATCCGTTCGTCCTGAGCCTGCCTGGGTGGCCCCGTCGAAGGATGAACGGCCTGCCCTCCATCAAGAGTAGCTGCCGTTACCTCGTTTGACAGGCCCCGAACGCACGCTTGATCAAAGCGCCAGCGTCTTCAGATACGCCCGAAACTCATCCCCCACCTGCGGATGCTGCAGCGCCAGCTCCACCGTGGCTTGCAGGAAGCCTTCCTTGCTGCCGCAGTCGTAGCGCTTGCCCTGGTACTGGAACGCATAGACCGTTTCATGGGCCATCAGGCGCTCGATCGCATCGGTGAGCTGGATTTCGCCGCCCACGCCCTGGGGCTGGTTGCGGATCTCGTGGAAGATGCGCGGCGTGAGCACATAGCGGCCGGCCACGCCCATGCGTGAGGGGGCTTTCTCGGGGCTTGGCTTTTCAACGATGTGGTTCACCCGCATCAGCGCGCCGCCCGCGGGCTCGCCGTCCACGATGCCGTAGCGGCGGACCTGGTCCAGCGGCACTTCCTGCACGGCCAGCAGCGAGCGGCCCTGTTTCTGGAAGACTTCGGTCATCTGGGCCAGCACCGGCTTGCCGCCCGGCGTGCCGACCATCAGGTCATCAGCGAGCAGCACCGCAAAGGGCTCGTCGCCGACCAGAGGCTCGGCGCACAGCACCGCATGCCCCAGGCCGAGCGAACGGTGCTGGCGCACGAAGGCGCAGTTCATGTCATCGGGCTGGACCGAGCGCACCAGCGCCAGCAGCTCCTGCTTGCCGTGGGTTTCCAGTTCGTTTTCGAGTTCGTAGGCGGTGTCGAAATGGTCTTCGATCGCGCGCTTGCTGCGGCCGGTGACGAAGATCATGTGGCGTATGCCGGCGGCATAGGCTTCTTCCACGGCGTACTGGATCAGCGGCTTGTCGACCACGGGCAGCATCTCCTTGGGGGATGCCTTGGTGGCCGGCAGAAAGCGTGTGCCCAGGCCGGCCACGGGAAACACGGCTTTGCGCACGACGGTGTTGATGGGAGGCATGAGATTCCTGAGGGAGAGACGGATGAAGGCACGCGGCCGCTGCGGGCAAGGCCCGCAGCGCGCACGCATCAGCCCAGACGGGTGAGTTGGTCGCGCAGGCGGGTCAGCGTGGCGCCGAATTCGGCCACGCGTTTCTTTTCCTGATCGATCACTGCGGGGGGTGCCTTGGCAACAAAGGCTTCATTGCTCAGCTTCACATTGGCGCGCGCGATTTCGCCTTCGATGCGCGCGGCTTCCTTGGCCAGGCGGATCTTCTCGGCGGCCACGTCGATCTCGATGAACAGGCACAGGCGGATGTCGCCGACCACGGCCACGGGCGCGGCCTGGGCGGCAGCGGCCCAGGCGGCCTCGTCGTCGAACACCTTGACTTCGCTGAGCTTGGCCAGCGCCTGCAGCACGGGGGCCACGGTGCGCAGGAACGCGCTTTCCTCGGCGTTGCCGGCCACGGCAAACAGCGGCACGCGCTGGGCGGGCGAGACGCTCATTTCGCCGCGCAGCGTGCGGCAGGCGTCGACCATCGACTTGATGCGCGCCACATGGGCAATCGCCGCTTCGTCGATCTTCTCGGGCTGGGCTTCGGGGTAGCGCGCGATGCTCACCGATGCGCCCTGCAGGCCGGCGACGGGAGCCACTTTCTGCCACAGTTCCTCGGTGACAAACGGGATGATCGGGTGGGCCAGGCGCAGGATGGCTTCGAGCGTACGGATCAGCGTGCGGCGCGTGGCGCGCTGCTGCGCCGCGTTGCCGTGCTGGATCTGCGTCTTGGCGATTTCCAGATACCAGTCGCAGAACTCGTTCCAGACGAAGTCATAGAGCGTGTTGGCCACATTGTCGAGGCGGAACTCGGCAAAGCCCTTGGCAATGTCGGCCTCCACCTTCTGCAGCTGCGAGGTGATCCAGCGGTCGCACTGGCTGAACTCCATGTAGCCTTCGAACGCGCCGCCGCTTTGGCACTGCTCCTTGGTATGGGGCTGCAGGCCGCAGTCCTGGCCTTCGCAGTTCATCAGCACGAAGCGGCTGGCGTTCCAGAGCTTGTTGCAGAAGTTGCGGTAGCCCTCGCAGCGCTTGCTGTCGAAGTTGATGGAGCGGCC
>JBEVDH010000065.1:0-14892 GCA_040514115.1 Comamonas sp.
TTGCGGCTTGCGTCCTGAACCTCGAAGTTGCGGTAGCCCCAGTAATGGCCGATGCCATTGACCACGCCCGCGGCCCAGAACGGAATCCAGGCCATCTGCACGGCCCAGAGCGCGAGACCAGCCAGGCCGAACAGCAGGACATTGAGCACCAGCAGCAGCGTGATGCCCAGCCCGGGGTAGCGGCTGTAGATGCGGCGCTCGAGCCAGTCGTGGGGCGTGCCCTGGCCGTAGCTGCGCAGCGTTTGCGCATCGGCGCTGGCCGAGCGGTACAGCTCGGCGCCCTGCCACAGCACCTGGCCAAGGCCGCGCTGCTGCGGGCTGTGCGGGTCTTCGGGCGATTCACATTTGGCGTGGTGCTTGCGGTGCACCGCCACCCATTCGCGCGTGACCATGCCGGTGGACAACCACAGCCAGAAGCGAAAGAGATGAGAAGGGATGGAACCCAGCTCCAGCGCGCGGTGCGTCTGGCAGCGGTGCAGGAACAAGGTGACGGCAACGATCGTCAGATGCGTGGTGGCCAGCGCCACCAGCAGCAGTTGCCACCAGGCCAGGGGCACAAGCCCGTGGCCCAGCCATTCAAGCAGCGAGCGCGCCAGCGCCCCATCGAGATGCCACATCGCGGTCCCCTGCGCCCGGAAGGCGGTGCTTCATTTTAAAGCTCGAGACATCCACAATCGCAACCAATTACCTGCACTTACAGGTCATTGGCCACCAGAGGCTACTTGCGCACCCAGGCTGCGGCGAAGAAGCCGTCGGTCTGGTGCAAGTGCGGCCACATGCGCAGATAGCGCCCGCCGGACTCGCCGCCGCTGCACAGGCTGGCCGATGCCGCTACCTTGAGCTGCTCGAGCAGCTCGGCCGCTTCCAGCGGCACGAAGTCGGGATGGGCGGCGCTGAACGCTTCGGCAATCGCCTCGTTTTCCTCGGGCAGGATCGAGCAGGTCGCGTAGACCAGGCGTCCGCCCGACTTCACCAGACGCGCGGCGCTGTCGAGAATCGAGGCCTGCTTGACGGTCAGCTCGGCAATCGATTCCGGCGACTGGCGCCACTTGAGATCGGGGTTGCGGCGCAGCGTGCCCAGGCCCGTGCAGGGCGCATCGACCAGCACCCGGTCGATCTTGCCCGACAGGCGCTTGACGCGCTCATCACGCTCGTGGGCAATGGCTGCGGGGTGCACATTCGACAATCCGCTGCGCGCCAGGCGCGGCTTGAGCGCTTCGAGGCGGTGGCCGGACACGTCGAAGGCATAGAGGCGGCCGGTGCTGCGCATGCTCGCACCGATGGCCAGCGTCTTGCCGCCGGCGCCGGCGCAGAAGTCGACCACCATCTCGCCGCGCTTGGCGTCGAGCAGCAGGGCCAGCAGCTGCGAGCCTTCGTCCTGGACTTCGATGGCGCCGCGTATGAACGCTTCGTAGCGGGTCAGCGCCGGCTTGCCTTCCACGCGCAGGCCCCAAGGGGAGAACGGCGTGGGGACGGACCGGATGCCGGCCTGGAGCAGCTCTTTTTGCACATCGGCGCGCTTGTCTTTCAAGGCGTTGACGCGCAGATCGAGGGCCGCGCCCTCTTCCATGCTTTGCGCCAGCGGCCAGAAACCGTCGCCCAGCTGGGCCTTGAGTGGCTCGACCAGCCAGGCCGGCATGTTGTGGCGGTGCGGCTCCATCAGGTCTTCGGGCTTGACGGCGTCGCACTGGGCCAGCCAGGCGAGTTCCTGATCGTTGAGCGCGGCCTTGAGGAAGTCGCGCGAGCCGTGGTAGCCCAGGATCGCTAGGCGGCGCTCGCGTGGACCGCTGCCCGAACGCGCCAGGCTTTCAAACAGCAGTTTCTTGCGCAGCACGGTGTAGGCCGTTTCAGCCAGGGCGGCGCGTTCGCGCTGGCCGAGTCCACGGTTTTCACGGAAAAAGCGGGACACCACGGCATCGGCCGGGTGTTCAAATGTCAGAGTGCGCTTGACCAGTTCGGAGCAAGCATCAAGGAGGGCGTTGGGATGCATGGGGGCGATTGTCCCATTTGCGGAGTGTCCCCGGCGTTCGCTGGTACTGTGCTGCCTTCCTTTTCCTTGACTCCACAACGCCCATGTCCGCTACCGACACCGACCTTGCTGCCTTGCACCCCACGCCCCCGGGCCTGTACCGCCACTACAAGGGCGGGCTTTACGAGGTGATCGACATGGTGCGGCACAGTGAAACGCTGGAACCGATGACGCTGTACCGCGCGCTGTATGGAGCACGCGGGCTGTGGGTGCGGCCGGCGGCGATGTTTGCCCAGGAGGTCGTGATTGACGGCCAGCGGCAGCTGCGGTTTGCGCGGCTGGGGGATTATTCGGTGGCGGCGGAGGACAAGGCGCGGGGGTGAAATGGAATCGTTCGTCCTAAACTCCGTCCGCCCTCTGCTTGCTTGAGCGCGTACGTCGAACGAGGAAGAGGCTATTTCCGAGGACGGGCCGTCCATCCTTCGACAGGCTCAGGACGAACGGGTTGCTAACCGCTCGCGACGCACATGGTGAGCCACTCTAGGCGGGCCCGTCGAACCCTGGACGGCCGGCTCTCGGAAGAGAGGCCCGACCATCCTGCACCATGAACGGTGGATCTAGCCCTGCTTCCTCAACCAGTTCTCCACCGCCAGCGGATAGATCCGGTGCTCCTCCACCAGCACCCGCGCCGCCAGCGTCTTTGCGCTGTCGCCTGGCAGCACCGGCACCGCGGCCTGCTCGAGGATCGGGCCGATATCGAGTTCGGCCGTGACCTCGTGCACCGTGGCGCCGGCAAACTTGCAGCCCGCATCGATTGCGCGCTGGTGCGTGTGCAGCCCGGTAAAGGCCGGCAGCAGCGAGGGGTGGATATTGACCAGCCGGCCCGCATAATGGTTCACGAAAGCCGGTGTCAGAATGCGCATGAAACCTGCCAGCAGCACCAGCGCCGGCTGGTACTGGTCGATGCGCTCGCTCAAGGCGGCGTCGAACGCCTCGCGGCTGGCAAAGGCCTTGTGGTCGAGCACGGCGGTGGCAATGCCCTGCTGCTGCGCAAAAATCAGGCCGCCGGCGTCGGCCTTGTTGCTGATGACCGCGGCCACGCGCGCGTTCAAGTGGTGGGCCCAGTCCTGCTGCCGGGCGGACTGCACGATGGCTGCCATGTTGGAGCCACCGCCAGAGATCAAAATCACGATGTTTTTCATTGCCCACGATTGTCTCATCCATGCCCTTCGACCCACGCTCCACCCCGCTCAATCCCGTTCAGGCCCGCGTGCTTGCCACGCTGCTGGAAAAGGCCCGCACGGTGCCCGACAGCTACCCGCTGTCGCTCAACGCGCTGCTCAGCGGCTGCAACCAGAAAAGCAGTCGCGACCCGGTGATGGAAGTCAGCGAAGCCGATGCCCAGCAGGCACTTGATGACCTGCTGCGCATGAGCCTGGTGACGCCCGTGAGCGGCAACCGCACCCAGCGCTGGGAACATAACTTCCCGCGCGGCATCGGCGTGCCCGAGCAGTCTGCGGTGCTGCTGGCATTGCTGGCGCTGCGCGGCCCGCAGACCGCGGCCGAGCTGCGCCTGAACGCCGAACGCTGGCACCGCTTTGCCGACGTTTCCTCGGTCGAGGCCTTTCTCGACGAGCTGCAGGAGCGCAGCGAGGAAAAGGGCGGCCCGCTGGTGCTACTGCTGCCGCGCGCGCCGGGTGCGCGCGAGCCGCGCTGGGCGACGCTGCTGGGCGGCCCTATCGATCTGTCCGCACTGCCCGCAGCCCCGGCACCGCGCGCTTCGGCCAGCGGCGGCAACGAGCAGCGCATCGCGGCGCTCGAAGGCCAGGTGCAGCAACTGCAGGCCCAGCTCGATGCGCTGTGCCGGCAACTGGGGATCGAGCCCGGGGAAGTTCAGACCGGCGATTGAAGGCGGCTGACGCGTTCTGTGTCCCGCTGCGGACAGCGCAAAAAAGCACGGGCGTGCTACAAATCTCCCATAACCGGAGACTGACGCATGGATCTCGCTTTCACTCCTGAGGAACAGGCCTTCCGCGAGGAAGTTCGCGCCTGGGTTCGCAGCCACCTCCCCGAAGACATCGCGCACAAGGTGCGCAACGCATTGCGGCTGTCGCGCGACGACCTGCAGCGCTGGGCCAGGATCCTGGGTCGGCGCGGCTGGCTGGGCCACGGCTGGCCTTCGGCCTTTGGCGGGCCGGGCTGGAGCGCGGTGCAAAAGCATCTGTTCGAGGAGGAATGCGCGCTGGCCTGCGCGCCGCGCGTCATCCCCTTTGGCCCGGTCATGGTGGCGCCGGTGATCATGGCCTTTGGCACGCCCGAGCAGCAGCAGCGCTTCCTGCCGGGCATCGCCAGCGGCGAGGTCTGGTGGAGCCAGGGCTACAGCGAGCCGGGTTCGGGCTCGGACCTGGCCTCGGTCAAGACCCGCGCCGAGCGTCGCGGCGATCATTACCTGGTCAACGGCCAGAAGACCTGGACCACGCTCGGCCAGTACGGCGAATGGATCTTCTGCCTGGTGCGCACCAGCACCGAGGGCAAGCCGCAGACCGGCATCTCCTTCCTGCTGATCGATATGCAGTCGCCGGGCGTGACGGTGCGCCCGATCAAGCTGCTCGACGGCGAATGCGAAGTCAACGAGGTGTTCTTCGACAACGTCGAGGTGCCCGTGGAGAACCTGATCGGCGAGGAAAACAAGGGCTGGACCTACGCCAAGCACCTGCTGTCGCACGAGCGCACCAACATTGCCGACGTCAACCGCTCCAAGCGCGAGCTCGAGCGCCTCAAGCGCATCGCCAAGGCCGAGGGTGTCTGGGATGACCAGCGCTTTCGCGACCAGATCGCGCTGCTCGAAGTCGATGTGATCGCGCTGGAAATGATGGTGCTGCGCGTGCTCTCGGCCGAAACCTCGGGCAAGAACCCGCTGGACATCGCCGGCCTGCTCAAGATCAAGGGCAGCGAGATCCAGCAGCGCTACAGCGAGCTGATGATGCAGGCCGCGGGCCCGTTCAGCCTGCCTTTCATCGAGGAAGCGATGCAGGCGGGCTGGCAAGGCGACCAGAGCGCGGGCGCGCTCGGCGGTTTTCCTGGCGGCGAGGTAACCAACGCGCCGCTGGCTTCGACCTACTTCAACATGCGCAAGACCACCATCTATGGCGGCAGCAATGAAGTCCAGCGCAATATCGTTGCCCAGACGGTCTTTGGATAGCACCCCCTGAGCGACTTCGCCCTCGGCGGGCCCTCGCTTTCCCCTCTCAACCTTCGGTGGAGGGGGAGGCCCGCTTAGGGACGGCACCCTCGCTGCGGGACGGCCCTTGCTCGGTGCCCCTGGCCTGGAACATGCCAATTTCATCGCTGTTAACTGCATAAGCATCGTGGATGGATAGGAGACACCATGGATTTCAATTTTTCCGAAGACCAGCAGCAGCTGCGCGACGCGGTGCGCCGCTGGGTGGACAAGGCCTATGGCTTCGAGCGTCGCCGGGCCACCGTGGCCGAGGGTGGATTTTCGCGCACCGCCTATACCGAAATGGCCGAACTCGGCCTCACGGCGCTGACCGTGCCCGAAGCGCATGACGGACTGGGCCAGGGTCCGATCGAAGTGATGGTGACCATGGAGGAGCTGGGCCGTGGCCTGGTGCTGGAGCCGCTGGCGCAGGCCGTGGTCGCCAGCACCGTGCTGTGCCAGTACGCGCCGCCGGCAGCGCAGGCGCTGTGGCTGCCGCGCATCGCCAGCGGCGAAGCCTTCATCGTGCTCGCGCACCAGGAGCGCAAGGCACGGTACCGGCTCGATGTCTGCAGCGCCACGGCAGTGGCCAGCGGCAACGGCCATACGCTGACCGGACTCAAGAGCCTGGTGCCCGCGGGCGACCAGGCCGACGCCTTTCTGGTGCCGGCGCAGCTCGATGGCCAGATCGCGCTGTTCCTGGTCGAGCGCGGCGCTGGCGGCGTGCGCACGCGCGCCTATGGCACGCAGGACGGCAGCCGCGCCGCCGAGCTCGACTGCACCGACTCGCCGGCCACGTTGCTGACCCAGCATGGCCTCACGGCACTGACGCTGGCCATGGACGTGGCCAATGCCGCGCTCTGCGCCGAAGCCGTGGGCGTCATGGAGCAGACGCTGGCCCTCACCGTCGACTACATGAACCAGCGCAAGCAGTTCGGCGTGCCGATTGCCAGCTTCCAGGCGCTGCGCCACCGCGTGGCCGACATGAAGATGCAGCTCGAACTCTCGCGCTCGATGAGCTATTACGCCAGCCTGAAGCTCACCGCCCCGGCCGCCGAGCGCCACCTGGCCGTGGCGCGCGCACGCGTGCAGCTGGGCCAGGCCATGCGCTTCATCGGCCAGCAGTCGGTGCAGCTGCATGGCGGCATCGGTGTGACCGACGAGTACATCGGCAGCCACTACTTCAAGCGGCTGACGCAGCTGGAGATGACATTTGGCGACACGCTGCACCATCTGGGCGAGGTGTCGGCGGGGATGCAGGAGACGGCGGGGGTGTTTGCCTGAGCTTCAGGTCAACTGGTAATTGACCGGCTGCAGCGCCACCGGCACATCCGCATCCCCCAGCGCCTCGAGCAGGCTGATCTCGATGCCGCGGCACAGGGTGTCCAGCGGCAGGTCGTTGCTTTCGAGCCCGAAGGGCTCCTCGAGCTCGTCGCCCAGAGCGTCGAGCCCAAAGAAGGTATAGGCGACGATGGCCACGACAAAGGGCGTCATGAAACCGGTGATGTCGACCAGGCCGAAGGGCAGCAGAAAGCAGTACATGTAGGCCGTGCGGTGCAGCAGCAGCGCATAGGAGAACGGCATCGGCGTATGGCGGATGCGCTCGCACGAGGCGGCTGCGCCCTGCATCTGCGTCAGCGTGGCATCGACGCGCGCCGCGAGGCAGGGATCGATCTCGCCGCGGCGCACGCAGCCGCCCAGCTCCTGCCCCATCGTCAGCAGCAGCGCATCGGCGCGTCTGCCCACAGGCTTGGCGCGCAAGGCCGCCCACTCCTGCGCCGTGACCCAGCGCTGCAGCTCGTCGGAGGACTGGTCGCGCAGCTGCAGCCGCAGCGCATGCGAGAAGGCAATGGCGCGGTGGATCATGCGCACGCGCACGTCGCCATCGCGCTGCGCGGGGTCGACCGGCTGCGGCAGCTGCAGCAGGCCCAGGCACTGGCGCGCGAGGGTGCGCGTCTGGATCACCAGTTCGCCCCAGAGCTTGCGCCCTTCCCAGTAGCGGTCGTACGCAGTGTTGTTGCGAAAGCCCAGGAAGATCGCCAGCGGCAGGCCGATCAGCGTGAAGGGAATCGGCGTCAGCGTGATCTTGACGGAAAACAGGCTGCCATGGGCCAGCGTCACCAGCACCGCCAGCAGCGTGTTGACCGCCAGGGTCACGCGGATGCGCTGCAGCACGGAGCCGCGCAGAACCAGGAAAAGCCGGAAACCGGCCGGGCGCTCGCGAACGATCATTATGGAGGGAGGGGGGGGAACAGTCAGAAAAAGGCAATAGCGGAACGCTGCTGGCGACGTTCACGCCGCCGAAGCATCCTGCACAGCCGACTATTATCGAACGCAATACAAGGCCCAGCCTTTGTGTCTGAATAGCCAGCCCGCGGTGGGCGGCAAGCAACCCCAGGAAAAGCGCTTATGAAAACGGAAAATTCCGCCGCGAAGCAGTTGTCCGGGCTGACGCTGTTGTGCCTGATCGCGTTGGCGCTGTCTTCGGTGCAGCCCTTCGACCGCACCACCTGGTGGCTCGAAGTGGCCCCGGTGCTGATGGCGCTGCCGATTCTCTGGGCCACGCACCGGCGCCATCCATTGACGCCGCTGCTTTACGCCTGCATCGGCGTGCATGCGCTGGTGCTGATCGTGGGCGGCACCTATTCCTATGCGCGCGTGCCGTTTGGCTTCGAGCTGCAATCGTGGCTGGGCCTGGCGCGCAACCCGTACGACAAGATCGGCCATTTCACCCAGGGTTTCGTTCCGGCGCTGGTGGCGCGCGAAATCCTGCTGCGCGGCGGGTATGTGCAGGGCCGCAGAATGCTGGCGTTCGTGGTGCTGTGCGTGGTGCTGGCCATCAGCGCCAGCTACGAGCTGATCGAGTGGGGCGCCGCGCTGGCGCTGGGCCAGGGCGCCGACGAGTTTCTCGGCACCCAGGGCGATCCCTGGGACACGCAATCGGACATGGCCTTTGCGCTGCTCGGCGGCGTCGCCGCGCTGTGCTGCCTGGCAAGGTGGCAGGACCGGCAGATCGTGCGGCTGGCAGAATGAGTGCGCTTCCTTTGATACTGGCGTGTCCCAGCGCAGGGGCAGCGAGGAAGGGCCGCCCCGCACCGAGGCTGCCGTCCCCCTCCACCGAAGGTTGAGAGGGGGAAGCCGGGGCCCGCCCAGGGCATAAGCGGCTCAGGGGGTGCCTAATTTTCGATTTTGGCGAACTCGACGATCTTCGTGTACTTGGCGATTTCGGCATTGATGTACTTGCCGGCATCGAGCTTGGGATCGGCCACCACGTTGCCGGTTTCTTCCATCTTCTTGCGGAACTCGGGCGAGGCCATGGTTTCAACCAGTGCCTTCTTGAGCTTGGCGGCGATCGGCGCGGGCAGGCCCTTGGGCGCCATCAGCGCGAACCAGGAGTTGATGTCCACGTTCTTGAACTGGGGCAGCTCCGACAGCGCGGGGATATCGGGCGTGATGGCGGAGCGCTTGACCTCGGTCGTGCCGATGGCGAAGACCTTGCCGGCCTTGATCTGCGGCAGGCCCGAGGACAGCACGAACACGCCGTACTCGATGTTGTTGCCCACCAGGTCGGTGGTCAGCGGGGCCACGCCCTTGTAGGGGATGTGGGCCATGTCGAGCTTGCCCTGTTCCTTGATCAGCTCGCCCGCGAGGTGCAGCGCGGTGCCCACGCCGGAGCTGCCGTAGCTGAACTTGCCGGGGTTCCTGGCCGTCATTTCAACGAACTCGGCAGCGGTCTTGACGCCGGCCTTTTGCGATGCCACCAGCACCATCGGCTGCGAGCCCACAACGCCGATCGGCGTGAAGTCGCCGATCTGGTATTTCACGGCCTTGTTGATCAGGCGTGCAATGGCGATTTCATTGTTGGCGCCGACCATGATGGTGTAGCCGTCGGCCGCGGCCTTGGCCACCTTCTGCGCACCGATGGCGCCGCCGGCGCCGCCGAGGTTTTCCACGACCACGGGCTGGCCCAGGCGCGAGGACAGACCATCGGCCACCAGGCGACCAACGAGGTCGGTGCTGCCGCCCGGGGGATAACCCACGACCATCGTGATGGCGCGGGTGGGGTAGTTGTTGTCGGCGGCAAAGGCGGGCATGGCCGCGGCTGCGGCAATCAGCAGGCCGGCGGCCACGGCGGTACGGCGGAGAATCTGGGTGGTTTGCATGGGGAAATCCGGGATCAAGGGCGGAGGAGCAAAGGGCTGCAACGCATGTGCGCAAAAGACATAAGCTGTTGCAATTTTTGCATAGGGGGCGTAGCGGACCAAGTATCCGGGTTTATACCGATGCCCTGGTTTGAAAATAAAGGGCTTTGGAGCCACTGATCCCTTGACCGCCCCGCAAAGGCCGGGCAAGGGATGTTCAGGCGCTCAGCCTTGGACCATGGCCCGCTGCATCAGCTCCACGCCGGCCATGAAATCATCGATATCCATTGCTTCATGCGGATTGTGCGAGCCGTTTTCATTGCGGATGAAGACCATCGCCGAGGGCACACCGGCATTGGCAAACACCGCCGCATCGTGGCCGGCGCCGCTGGCGATGCGCTCGGGTGCCTGGCCAACGGCCGCGGCTTCGAGGCGGTCGAGCCAACCGGCATCCATGGTGGCCGGCTCGGTGAACAGGCGGTCGTCGAATTCAAAGCGCACATTGCGCGCGCGCTCGATGGCCGCGCATTCCTCGCGCATCAGCGTGTAGAAGCGCTCGAGCGTCTGCGTGTCCTGGCTGCGCACTTCGAAGCTGAAGGCCACCTCGCCGGGAATCACGGACACCGCATGCGACTGCGTCGAAGTCGAGCAGATGCCGGTGGTCATCACCATGTCCATGCCCATCTGCAGCAGCACGCGCCAGTGCTCGTCCATGCGGGACAGCAGCTCGGCCACGGCCAGCAGCGCGTCCTTGCGCAGCCAGCGCGGCACCGCGCCCGAATGGCCGGTCTCGCCAATGCAGCGGATCAGGTTGTGGCGCACATTGCCGCGAATGCCCGTGACCAGGGCCACCGGCCAGCCGCGGTTGACCATGATCGGGCCCTGCTCGATATGCAGCTCCAGGTAGGCGGCGATGTCCGCGGTGTCGATCAGCGCCTCGCCGCGCCCGATCGCTGCGACATCGGCGCCGCAGCGCTCCATCGCCTCGCTCAGCGTATCCACGCCGTCGCGGCGCGGGCGCGCCAGCGTGCCCGCGGGCAGCTTGCCCAGCAGCGACAGCGAGCCCAGGTAGGCCTTGCCGTACCAGGCGCTTTCCTCGCCGCGCAGCGCCAGCACGCGCACCGGCGCCGATTCCTCATGGCGCCCGCGCAGGCCCAGCAGGATCAGCATGCCGGCAACGATGCCAGCCAGGCCGTCGAAATTGCCGCCCTGCGGCACCGAGTCGGCATGCGAGCCGATCACCAGGCACGCGGCATCGCGCTCGTCCTCGGGCAGGCTCAGCCACAGGTTGCCGGCGCGGTCGGTCTCGCAGCGCAGGTCAAGCGCCTGCGCGCGGTCGGCAAGGATGCGCATGGCGGTGTTCTCGCCCTGGCCATAGCTCTCGCGCGTCACGCCCAGGCCGTCGCGCGTGGCTTCGCGGATCTCGGCCAGCAGCGACAGCGCGAGTTCGCGCGTATCTGTCCCGATAGGGGTCACGGTCGTAACGGCCATCATGCTCCGGTCCCTCCGTTGCGGATGGACCAGGCCACGGGCGAAGCGGTGAAGTCGGCCAGCGTCGCCTGCTGCGCGGGGCTCAGCTGGCCGCTTTCCAGCAAGGCTTCATGCAGATGCTTCCAGGTCGCCAGCGCATGCAGCGACAGCCCATGCTCGGTCAGCGTGCTCGCTTCCTGCGCGTAGAGCGCGTAATCGAGCAGCACCAGCACATCCTCGACCACCGGGCCGGAGCGGCGCAGCGCCGCGACGGTGCCAGCCTTGGAGCGGCCGTCGGTCGTCACGTCGTCCACCAGCAGCACCTTGGCATCGGCCGGCAGGCGGCCTTCGAGCTGGGCCGTGATGTCCCAGCCGACGGGGCGCTTGCGCAGGTACAGCATCGGCAGCTCCAGGCGCTCGGCCAGCCAGGCGGCCAGCGCGATGCCCGAGCTTTCGGTGCCGACGATGGCATTGATGCCGCGCGCGGCAATCAAGGGCAACACGTAACGCGCCGCGATGTCCATCACCGCGCCGCGCAGCGCGACATCCGACATCAGGAGCTGGGCGTCCACATAGACCGGGCTGGCCCAGCCCGAGGTGTAGAAAAATGGCTGGTGCGCGGCAATGCGCACCGCGCCCAGAGATACCAGGGCCTGGGCAACGCGCGGTGCGTCGGAGTCGGAAAGGAGCATGAAAGTATCCGTGGGCAAAACGGAATGTTAAGAAAGTCGGCCGCGCGCCGGAAGTGGCTAAAATTCCGCGAGCCGTTCCCAACCGCGATGGCTCGCGCCATTTTCCTGTCCCACGCACCATGTCCGACTTCACCTCCTCGCGCAGCTTCCTGCGCCAGATCGACCTGGCTTCACTCGACCTGTTCGTGCTGGTCTGCGAAGGCGGCAGCATTGCGCGCGCGGCCGGGCAAGGCGGCATGGTGGCCTCGGCCGTGAGCAAGCGCATTGCCGAGCTGGAATCGCTGGCGCGCACCCCGTTGCTGCTGCGCCACGCGCGCGGCGTGCGCCCCACCCCGGCCGGCGAGCTGCTGCGCGAACATGCGCGCACCATCTTGCTGGGCGTCGAACACCTGCGCGACGACCTGAGCGAATATGCGCGCGGCGTGCGCGGGCTGGTGCGGCTGAGCGCCAATGCCTCGGCGGTGGAGCAGTTCCTGCCCGAGCACATCGCGGCGTTCGTGCAGCAGCACCCCGACATCCGCATCGACCTGCGCCAGGCCACGAGCCGCAGCGTGGCACGCGCCGTGCACGACCACCTGGCCGACCTGGGCGTGTGCAGCCCCTGCGATGACGCCGAGGGGCTCGAATGCCGGCCCTACCGGCGCGAGCGCATGGTGCTGATCATGCCGCGCGCGCACCCGCTTGCGGGCCATGAGCAGCTGGCCTACGAAGAAGCCCTGGACTATGCGCAGATCGGCCTGCGCGACAGCTCCACCGTGCAGGAAATGCTCGACCGCGAGGCACGCGCCGGCCGGCGCATGCTGCGCCAGCGCATTGAGGTCGACAGCCTGAGCGCGATGTGCCGGATGATCGAATGCGGGCTGGGGGTGGGCGTGATGCCCGAAGGCGCCTACCAGCGGCTGGGCGAGGCGCGCGCCCTGCACGCGGTGGCGCTGACCGATGCCTGGGCCGAACGCAGCCTCAATCTCTATGCAACGCGCTTTGCCGACCTGCCGGCTCCGGCGCGGCACTTTGCGGCGGCGCTGCTGCAGGAAGACCCCCAGGTGTGAAGCCAAGGCCCGCTGCAAGCGGCCGGCCGGGATCTCACTGCGGCTGGTCGGCCAACATTCTCGACGTTCTGGGCAGGTGCGCGATCAGGAATTCCATCTGATCGGCCAGAATCCGCCGGTTGCGCAGGATGAAGTCTTCCCAGAGGCTGGGCACATAGGGCGTGTAGAGCAGCGGCATGCGCGCCTGCTCGGGCGTGCGCGCACCCTTGCGATGATTACAGGGGCGGCAGGCCGTGACCACGTTCATCCAGTGGTCCTGGCCGCGCGCGGCCTGGGGCAGGATGTGCTCGCGCGTCAGGTCGCTGTCGCTGAACTGCTGCCCGCAATAGGCGCAGATGCAGCGGTCGCGCGCAAACAGTTTGCTGTTGGTGAGGCCGGGCTTGAGCGCATGCGGGTTGATGGTCGGCATGCCGCGCGTGCCGATGATGCTGTTGACTTCGATGACCGATTGCAGGCCGGTGCGCGCGTTGTGGCCGCCGTGGAAACAGGCAATGGCGCCGCCCGACTCCCAGCGCACGGCATCGGCGGCGTAATACAGCACCGCCTGCTCGAGCGTGATCCAGGACTGGGGCAGTCCCTGCGCGGACAATTTCAGCACCTTCACAACCGGCCTCCTTTGCAACCCACATCGCCAAGGAACATCGACCCGACCGCAAACGCTGCAGGTCCGGGCCGACCTGTCTCTGGCAATATACTCGCTTTCCTGCAAGAACCGGCAGGCGGCGCTGGATGTACAGGCGCGCATTGCCCGCTAAAACAAAGCTAATTGATGAAGATCTTCCGCGGCTTCCAGCACTCCGGGCGTGAACCCGCCTGTGCCCTGACGATCGGCAATTTCGACGGAGTGCACCGCGGCCACCAGGCGATGCTGTCGCTGCTCGCCGGCGAAGCGCGCCAGCGCGGCGTGGCCACCTGCGTGCTGACCTTCGAGCCCCATCCGCGCGACTATTTCGCCCAGGTATTGAACCAGCCTCAGCTCGCGCCAGCGCGCATCTGCACGCTGCGCGACAAGCTCACCGCGCTCGAGCGCTGCGGTGTGGACCAGGTGGTGGTGCTGCCCTTCAACCAGCGCCTGGCGAGCCAGTCGCCACAGGCCTTCATCGACGAGGTGCTGCTGGGCGGCCTGGGCGCGCGCTATGTGCTGGTGGGCGACGACTTCCGCTTTGGCGCGCGGCGCTCCGGCGACTACGCGATGCTCGACGCTGCGGGCCAGCACGCCGGCTTCGACGTGGCGCGCATGAACAGCTACGAAGTGCATGGCCTGCGCGTGTCGAGCTCGGCGGTGCGCGAGGCCCTGGCCGCGGGCCGCATGGACGAGGCCGAGCGGCTGCTGGGCCACCCCTACACCATCTCCGGCCACGTGGTCCATGGCCGCAAGCTGGGCCGCGCGCTGGGCGCTTCGGAACCCGGCCGAAACGACGGTTTCCGTACGCTCAACCTGCGCTTCAAGCATTGGAAGCCGGCGGCCAGCGGCATCTTCGCGGTGCTGGTGCACGGCCTGGCAGCGAACCCGCTGCCAGGCGTTGCCAACCTTGGCGTTCGGCCCTCGCTGGACGCCAACGACGTCAACGGCGGCCGTGTGCTGCTGGAGACGCATTGCCTCGATTGGCCCGCCGAACTGGGCAGCGAGGGGGGCTACGGTAAAATCGTCCGCGTGGAACTGCTGCACAAACTGCACGACGAATTGCGCTACACCAGCCTCGAGGCCCTTACTGCGGGCATCGCGAAGGATGGCCGCGACGCGCGCGCCTTCTTTGCGTCCACGCATGCCGAGACGCACCGCCAGACCACGCGCGACCGAATTTAGAGCGGAAACCGTCGCTTTTCCGCCGCGTTCGGCCGCCCTGGGAAGCCAGGGGCCGCATGCCTCCCCCGATCCCCGAGCGCTGCAGGGCAGCGCAGATTTCTGGAACTCCCATGGCTGACAACAAGACCGACGGCGCCACCGACTACCGCGCCACGCTGAACCTGCCCGACACACCTTTCCCCATGCGCGGCGACCTGCCCAAGCGCGAGCCCGGCTGGGTCAAGGAGTGGAACGACCAAGGCCTGTACCACCGGCTGCGCGACGCCCGGCATGGCGCGCCCAAGTTCATCCTGCACGACGGCCCGCCGTATGCCAATGGACAGATCCACATGGGCCATGCGGTGAACAAGATCCTCAAGGACATGATCACCAAGGCCCGCCAGCTGGAAGGCTTCGACGCGCTCTACGTGCCGGGCTGGGACTGCCACGGGTTGCCGATCGAGAACGCGATCGAGAAGAAATACGGCCGCAACCTGAGCCGCGACGAGATGCAGGCCAAGAGCCGCGCCTTCGCCACCGAGCAGATCGCCCAGCAGATGGCCG
>JBEVDH010000093.1:0-44418 GCA_040514115.1 Comamonas sp.
CCATGTGATGTGGACAGAGTCGGTATGAAATGCGACGCTAAGCGGATTAAGCATTGCCGAGAGCATGAACTCGCTTGCGCCGACAAAGAACACAGAGATCGAAAGAACAAACAGTAAGGTACGAGGGTTATCAGTGGAGCCAATGGTTTCGGAAGAAGACATTCATTTTCCAACAAGATTATGAATTGACCGACCATCGCGTCAGAAAGTCGCCCTTGCTGGCGCCGAGGTGCTAAGGGACGAGCACAAATCGAGGTGGGGGGCGAATACCTAAAATAGAAGGTTAGTAGAGTCCCTCCATGTCTCGGTCATAAGGGTGGGCCAAAATTTGATCAAGGAAGGTGTTGAGATCGGCCGTAAGCACTAGGCCGGACTGGGGATCGAACCTATAAAGTCCTTCGCACTGCTTCCTGTCGAGACTGCTGTCGACAAACAGAGCATAGGAGAAACGGTCCTCGATACCGTTGGGGCGTTCCTCCTGTTCCACTACTCTATGAGCAACCGCAGTGACGGGGATTAATGTGTGTTGGGTGAGGATTTCGATCGCACAACCGAAATTCATAATGAAATAGTCTGGTCTTGGGGTGATTGGCAGCCCCAGCGGCGGCGTTACTCTCTTGTGGATGGGGAAACTTAAAAACTATTGAATTTATGAGATGATAGCTTTAATAATAATCTCTATTCGCGGTAGTGAAGCCCTATTGGATGTAAGCACTTGCTGACATAAATGCATTTCAGAGATTCTGATGATGACAAGCAATGCAGTGCTCCTAGCTAAGTAGACAGCACGGGTCTATCTTTGGACTGACCTGGCTGCGTTTGTGGCTCTGGGCCTCTTGCCTGGCCCATGCTGATTCACATGCCTTGGCCGTTGAAGTGGCATCCACGGTGCATGCGTACCATTCGCCGGGTCAATCCACGCACCCGCTGCCGCCTGTCACAATTTGAGGCATAGTTCAGGGTTAACACTGACTGGTACCAGACGCCATTCCGGTTGAATTTGATCGCCTGCGCCGACTTCCTGCGCGGGCGCTTTTCTTTTCATTCAACGCGCGCAGCAGCGGGCCCGGCGCCGGCTGCTGCGCCAAAGCACATTCCATGATCGACATTCGGGGGCTATCCCAGATCTACCCGGGCCCGAGCGGCCCGGTCGAGGCTTTGCGCGGCATCGACCTGCGCATCCTGCCTGGCGAGGTATTCGGCATCATCGGGCGCAGCGGCGCGGGCAAGAGCTCGCTGGTGCGCTGCATCAACCTGCTCAACCGACCCACGCAGGGCGAGGTGATCGTCAACGGGCGCGACCTCACCCGACTCAACGACGCCGAGCTGCGCGCCGCGCGCCGCGATATCGGCATGGTGTTCCAGCACTTCAACCTGCTGTCTTCGCGCACGGTGTTCGAGAACGCAGCCCTGCCGCTGGAGCTGGTCGGCATGTCGAAGCAGGCCATCCGCGAACGCGTCGAGCCGCTGCTCGAGCTCGTGGGCCTGACGCAGTTGCGCGACCGCTACCCGTCGCAGATCTCGGGCGGGCAAAAGCAGCGCGTGGGCATCGCGCGGGCGCTGGCCAGCAACCCCAAGGTGCTGCTCAGCGACGAGGCCACCTCGGCGCTCGACCCCGAGACCACGCGCTCCATCCTCGAGCTGCTGCGCAAGGTCAACCGCGAGCTGGGCCTCACGGTGGTGCTGATCACCCACCAGATGCAGGTCATCAAGCAGATCGCCGACCGCGTGGCGGTGATCGAGGCCGGCCGCATTGCCGAAATCGGCCCGGTCATCGATGTGTTCACGCGGCCGCAGCAACCCATTACCAAGAGTCTGATCGACGAGATCGTGCCCCAGGAGCTGCCCGCCAGCGTGCTGGCGCGTGTGCGCACGCTCGCGGCAAATCTCGGCGGCGGCGCGGGCCAGCTGCTGCGCCTGTCATATGCAGGCGAGAGCGCCTACCAGCCCATCCTGTCGCAGATGATTCGCGACTTCGGGCTGGAGCTGAGCATCCTGCATGGCCAGATCGACGAGATCCAGGAGCAGACGTTTGGCTCGCTGGCGGTGTTTGCCAGCGGCGACGCGGCGCAGCTGCTGGCGGCCGTTGCGCACCTGCGCGCCGCGGGTGTCCAGGTCGAAACCGTGCAGATCGAGGGTTGAGCGATGTTTGAAAATTTCTCTGAAATGATGCTGGAGCTGTTTGCCACCTCGCTGTGGGAAACCATCGTGATGGTCGGCATCTCGGGCCTGGTTGGCGGCCTGCTGGGCATTCCGCTGGGCGTGTTCCTGCGCCTCACCGACCACGGCGGCGTGCTGGAAAACGGCCCGCTGAACAAGACCGTGGGCTGGATCGTCAATGCCGTGCGCTCCACACCGTTCATCATCTTGCTGGTGGCCATCATTCCGTTCACGCGGCTGATCACCGGCTCGTCGATTGGCACCTTTGCTGCCGTGGTGCCGCTGACGATCGCCGCCGCGCCCTTTGTCGCACGCCTGGTCGAGACCGCGCTGCGCGAGGTCGACAACGGCCTGGTCGAAGCCGCGCAGGCCATGGGCGCCACCACCAGCCAGATCGTCTGGAAGGTGCTGCTGCCCGAGGCGCTTCCGGGCATCGTCGCCGGCCTGACCATCAGTTTCGTGAGCCTGACCGGCTACTCGGCCATGGCCGGCGCGATTGGCGGCGGTGGCCTGGGCGACCTGGGCATCCGCTATGGCTACCAGCGCTTCCTGCCCGACGTCATGCTGGCAGTGGTGATCGTGCTGATCTTCTTCGTGCAGGCCATCCAGAGTCTGGGCGACTGGGCCGTGCGCCGCCTGAGCCACCGCTGAAGCCGGCGCGGGCCCACGGCCCACGCCAACGAAAAAGGGAGGCCGCGGCCTCCCTTTTTGCATCGGGTGTATCGACTCAGGCTTTGGCCGCGACCGCTGCCTCGCCGGGCAACGCCGCATCGGCCGGGCGCTGCGCATAGCGGCCCGCGACCCAGGCCGACACCATCAACTGCATCGGATGGAAAATCATCAGCGGCAGCACGATGCCGCCCATGATGCTGGGCTCGAACAGCACCTTGGCCATAGGCACGCCGCTGACCAGGCTCTTTTGCGCGCCGCAGAACACGATCGTGATCTCGTCTTCCTTGGAGAACCCGAAGCGCCGCGCGAGCCAGGCGCTCAGCCCCATGGACACGCCCAGCAGCAGCGCGCAGACCAGCACCAGGGCCAGCAGCGCCAGCGGCGGAATGCGGCTCCACAGGCCGGCCACGACCGAGGCGCTGAAAGCCGAATAGACCACCAGCAGGATCGAGCTCTGGTCCAGCCCCTTGAGACGCTTGGCGTGGCGCTGCAGGAAGGGCGACACCCAGGGCCGCAGGAAATGGCCCAGCGCAAAGGGCAGCAGCAGCTGCATGGCGATGCGGCCCATGGCCTGCAGCGGGTCGGAGCTGGTGGCGGTCTGCGCCAGCAGCAGGCCCACGAGCAGCGGCGTGATCACGATGCCCATCAGCGTCGAGCCCGAGGCGCTGCAGATCGCGGCGGGCATGTTGCCGCGCGCAATCGCCGTGAGCGTCACCGCCGACTGCACCGTCGCGGGCAGGGTGCACAGGAACAGCACGCCCAGGTACAGGTCGGGTGTGAGCAGGGGTTCGAGCACCGGGCGCAGCGCCCAGCCCAGCAGCGGAAAGACGATGAAGGTGATGGCCGTGACCAGCAGGTGCAGCCGCCAGTGGCTGATGCCGGCCCAGATCGCCTGGCGCGAGAGCTTGGCGCCATGCAGGAAGAACAGGAAGAAGATCACGCCCACCGTGACCCATTCAAGCACGCGCGCGGTGTCGCCATAGACGGGCAGGAAGCTGGACAGCAGGACGGTGCCCAGCAGCATCAAGGTGAAATTGTCGGGAAGGAATCGGGGTCGGGCCATGCCGGGCTTTCAGGAGTTGCAATGCGCGGCGAGCGCGCGGTCAAGGCGCCGATTGGACTGCATCCGCATTCAAAAGTGAAATGTATTTATCTGATTGTTCTATACTTTTTAATCATGAATATCACTTTGCGCCAGCTGCGCGTGTTCCTTGCAGTGGCGCAGCAGCGCAATTTCAGCCGCGCCGGCGAAGCCGTAGGCCTGACGCAACCGGCCGTGAGCCGCAGCATCACCGATCTGGAGCAGCAGCTCGGCCTGCAACTGCTGCACCGCAGCACGCGCGAAGTCGAGCTCAGCGATGCGGGCCGCATGCTGCAGGGGCGCATCACGCGCGTGCTCGACGAGCTCGATGCCGCGCTGCTCGAAGTGCGCGGCCTGGCCACGCAGCCGCACGGCCGGGTGCGCGTGGCCAGCAGCCCCACGCTGTCCGCGCATCTGATGCCGGAGTGCATCGCGCGCTGCGCGCAACAGCACCCGGGCCTGCAGCTGCAGCTGCTCGACCGCATCCAGCAGGGCGCGCTCGACAGCGTGCGCGCGGGTGAGGTCGACTTCGGCGTGGTCATCGAGCCGACCGACCCCGAAGACCTGCATTGCGAAGCCATACTTTCAGAGCCTTTTTGCCTGGTCTGCCCGGCGGACCATCCGTTGGCGCGCCTGGCCCAGGTCCATTGGCGCCACCTTGCCGGTCACCCGCTGGTGCTGCTGGACCATGCCTCGGGCAGCCGGCGGCTGATCGACCGCGTGCTCGAGCAGCACGCACCAGGCTATCAGGTGGTGCAGGAGGTCGGCCATACGACCACCATTTTCAGCATGGTGCAGGCCCGATTGGGCGTGGCCGTCGTGCCGCAGCTGGCGGTAACGCAAGGCGTCGAGAGCGCTGGCCTGGTGCATCGCCTGCTGCTGCCCGTGGTCGAGCGGCAGATCATGCTGGTGCACCGGCGCCATCGCCGGCTGGCCCCGGTCGTGCAACGCGTGTGGGACCTGGTGCGCGGTGTGGCCCAGGGGCGCGCCAGCCCATTGACCGAAACCGCGATGCCCGGCCGATAGCTAGATCGTGGATCTGGACCCGCGCATACGCTGGCCCGGCTGGTGCTGCCCGTGCAGGTGCTTTGCGGTAAGGACGACAGGATCACGCCCTGCGCGCTGCAGCAAGCACTGGCCGCAATGATTCCACAGGCGCGTCTGCAGCGCGCCCCTTGCTCCGAGTTCGACCCTCCACAGGAGTGATCTACCATGCACGCAGAAATCGTGGACCGTATCGAGCCCACGCTGACCCGCTGGGACCATCCATTCACGAGCGGGGCGTTCACGCCCAATTACGTCGAGTACAACGCCACGGCGCTCGAAGTGATAGGCACGGTCCCGGCACGGCTCGATGGCGTCTATCTGCGCAACACGCAGAACCCGGTACACGCGCCGCTGGGAACCTACCATCCCTTTGACGGTGACGGCATGCTGCACCTGCTCAGTTTCCAGCAGGGCCGGTGCGAATACCGCAACCGCTTCATCCGGACGAAGGCCTTCGAGCAGGAGCAGGTCGAGGGCCAGGGCCTGTACGCGGGACTGATCGACAAGCCAGGCATTGCGCGCCACCCGGGTTGGGGCGCGCGCGGCGGCCTCAAGGACACCTCGGCCACGGATGTGATCGTGCACGCGGGTTCGGCCCTGACCACGTTCTACCAATGCGGCGAACCCTACCGCTTCGACGCCCGGACGCTGCAGCCGCTGGGCGTGTCTGCCTGGAGCAAAGACATTCTCCAGGACAACGGGATTTCGGCCCACCCCAAGGTGTGCCCGCGCACCGGCGACCTCCTGTTCTTCAACTACAGCAAGCAGGCGCCCTACATGCATTATGGCGAGGTGGACAGCCATGACCGGCTGGTGCATTACGTTCCCGTGCCCTTGCCGGGCCCGCGCCTGCCGCATGACATGGCGTTCACCGAGAACTTTGCCATCCTCAACGACTTTGCGCTGCACTGGGACGAAGCGCTGCTGGCACAGAACAAGCACAAGCTGGTCTACGACGAGACCCGGCCCGCGCGCTTTGCTGTCGTGCCGCGCCGGCATGCGCCTCAGGCCGGCGTAGTCTGGTTCGAGGCCAGCCCGACCTATGTGCTGCACTGGCTCAATGCCTGGGAAGAGGGCGAAGAGATCGTCATGCACGGGTATCACCAGAAATGGCCCATGCCCCCGGCCGGCTTCGACAACCAGGGCGGCACGCTCGGCCCGGATCGCCATGGCCCGACGCTGTATGAGTGGCGTCTGAACCTGCGCACCGGCGCGGTGGCCGAGCGCCGGCTGCACGAACGCTATCTGGAGTTCGGCCAGGTGAATGCGCGCTACTGGGGGCGCCCCTACCGCTATTCCTACAACATGATTGCCCACCCCGGCGCCTTCCTGTTCGACGGCATCAGCCGCTTTGACCACACCAACGGCGCGATGCAGGAATACCTGTTCGGCGAAGGCCGCTTTGGCAGCGAGTCGCCGATGGCGCCGGCGCTGGGCGCGGTGCAGGAAGACGACGGGTATGTGGTCAGCTTTGTCACCGATATGCAGGCCGACCGCTCCGAATGTCTGGTGCTCGATGCGCGCGACCTGGCCGCCGGGCCCGTGACCCGGATCATCCTGCCGCACCGCATCAGTAGCGGCACCCATGCGTGCTGGGCCGGGGTCGAGGAGATCGGCAGAAGTGCCGGGCCGAACCGTCAAAATCCTGCATCTTGCTGCGCACGCCTGGCGCCGCGGTTATGATGTCGGCCAGTGTGCAGCGGTCATGCCGCCTGTACAGCAGGGCTTTGCACGCATTCTGCATGTGGTGGCGTTAGCTCAGTTGGATAGAGCAACAGCCTTCTAAGCTGTGGGTCACTGGTTCAATTCCAGTACGCCGCACCACAACCCCTCCCGGCACCCCTGCGTCGCGCGTCAAGGCGCCGTGCAGGCCTCGTTCAAGCCGACCATTCCAGAGATTTTCTGCAACCGGCTGCGGTTTTCCAGGCAGGCCTGGTAGACCTGCTGCGCGGTTTTCTGCTGCGCCAGTTGCAGCGCCTGCGCACGCTCGGCCTGCAGCTGCGCAATGCGCGCGCGGATCTGCGGCATGGCCGCCAGCGCCGCCTTCTCCCCTTCAAGAATCGCGCTGGCGCGCTGCGTGAAGTCGGCCGGGCCGATGTCCAGCACCTTGGGGCGGATGATGATGTCGGCGCGCGCGAGTTCGGCCTGCCCGAGCTTCTGGCCCATGATGGTGATCGACTGCCCGAGCGTGCCGAGCATGTCCGACGGCGCCTGGCCGCGTGCCCGGTTCGAGATATCGACGGCCACCACCAGATCGGCGCCCAGCTGGCGCGCCGCATCCACCGGCACCGGGCTCACCACGCCGCCATCGACGAAATGGTACTTGCCGATGGTCACCGGCTGGAACACGCCGGGCACGCTGCTCGATGCGCGCACCGCCTGGCCGGTGTTGCCGCGTGCAAACACCGTGCGCTCGCCGTCTTCGAGCCGCGTGGCCACGGCCACGAAGGGCTTGGACAGCTTCTCGAGCGGGCGGCGCTGCACCTGTTCGTTCACATAGTCTTCAAGCTTCTGGCCCTTGACCAGGCCGCCCGAGGAAAACTGCAGGTCGCGGATGCTGGCTTCATCGAGGCCCACGGCTTTTTCCTGCAGCGCAAACGCATCCATGCCGCTCGCATAGAGCGCGCCCACCACGCTGCCGGCGCTCGTGCCCGCCACGAAGGCCGGCGTGAGCCCGTTGGCCTCGAGCATCTTGATCACGCCGATATGCGCGAAGCCCTTGGCCGCGCCGCCGCCCAGCGCCAGGCCGATCTTCACGGGTGCGGGCGCGGCGGTGGCGCCCACGGCGGGGGCCGGGGCCGGTTCGGTTTTGGGAGTGCTGCCGCAGGCGGCGAGCCCGGCAACGGCGAGATACGCCAGCGGGCGCAGGAGGGATTTCACACGCATTCAGGGGTCCGTCTTATTCCTCGAAAACCAGCGCTGGCTTGGCCATGACGCGGGCCACATCGCCCAGATTTCCAATCAGATGGTGGGCAAAGAAGCTGAAGTCCGTGTCGGGCTCGAGCGCCGCCGCGGCCAGGTGGGCCGCGGGCTGGTTCATGGGCACGTAATAGCTGCCCGGGCCGGCCTCCAGGCCGCCGCGCGTGGGCGTGACCTGCACGCGCCGGATCGTGCCGCCCACGGGCATTGCCGCGTTGGGCGAGGGCGTGAAATTGTCGGCAATCAAGGGCGCGCCTTCGGCCACGCGCAGCACCTGCACGCCCAATTGTTCGAGGCGCTCCACGGCGGGTGTGGCTTCGGCCGCGAGCCAGTAGCCGCATGGTCGCAGACGCGAGGCCAGCGGGCGCAGCGTCAACGAGGAATTCCAGTCCACCTTGACGCTGTAGTCGGCCCCCGTCTCGGGATGCAGCATGGTGATTTCGCGCTGCTCCGGGGTCTGCGCGGCCTGCACCAGCATTTGCTGGCGGCAGGCCAGCGAGGCAATGTCGCGCCGCACGAAGGACTGCACCTGCGCCAGCTCGGAGGCGCGGTCGGCGGTGCTGCGCAGCACGCTGCTGATGGCCACGACCTGGCCATGCACGCGCCGCTGCAGCTGCGCGCGCCCGATGCCGACGCCGCGCGTGCGCACCATCAGTCCCAGCGAATTGCGCAGTGCGCTGGCATTGCGCAGGGTATCGGGTGCAATGGAGCCCATCGACATGGCCGGCGACTGGGAATCGGCCGCTGTCGTCGCATACCAGTCGCTGCTGAGCTGCGCATTTTTCAGCGCCGCCGTCATGGGCTCCTGCAGCCACTCGCGCGCGGCCTTGGTGATGATCTCGTGGGCATTGGCCGTGCCCGCGTACTGCAGTTGCACGTCCGCGCGTTGCAGCGCCTGGTACTTCTTCAGGTAGGGGCCGGCCGCTTCGAACTCGCCCGCGTCGAGCACCACCGTCGGGCGGTAGTCGCGCACCAGCGCGGCCAGCGCCTGGGCTTCGGGCGTGCGCAGCAGCAGGTGGTCATGCGTCATGTCGACGCCATTGGCCGTGGCGCGTTGTCCGCCGAGGGCACCATCGGGGTTGGCGCGCGGCACCACCACGATATTGATGCGCGCCAGCAGCGGCTCGAGCAGGCCACCGGGCGCGAGTTCGCGCGCCACGACCAGCAGGGCTTCGGCGCCCGCGGGTTCATTGCCGCGCTGCTGTGCGACCAGCAGCACCGTGGGTTTGTCGGACGCATCCAGCGCCCGGGGTTCGATGCTGCGCGCCCGCGTGGCAACCAGCGCGTGGATCGGCTCACCGCGCTGCGAGTTGCCGGCCGTGACCAGGCCCAGCAGCGTGCCGGTGCCCAGCGATTTGCCGGCGATATCGCGCAACCATTGGGCCATTTCGGCCTGCGTCGTGAAGGTGGTGCGTTCGGCTTCAAGCCCCGGCGTCTCGTAGCGCACCGATGGCTCGGGAAAACGTGCGGCAACGCCTGCGCTATAGGGCAGGGGCTGCGCGGGGCGCGCCGCGGCCTGCGGCGCGACCTGGGTCTGCTCCGGCACGGGAGTGATCGTGGGGGAAACTGCCGGCGCCGCCGGTGCCACTGGCACGGGAGCGCGGGATGGCACGGGGCTGCCGATCTGGGAGCCCGACCATAGAGGAAGGGGGGTGCTGCTGCAAGCCGCGAGCAGCGCGGCCATGGCAATGGCCGAAAAACGCAGGGCCGTGCCCAACTGCGCAGCGCAGTTCAGCTGACCGGAAAAAGCGGGGTGCGGTTGCATGGTGGGAGCCTTTGTATTCCGAAAGCCGGCCGTGTGGCCGGCATCTGAGATGCAAGGATGGTACCCGCTCAAGCGCCGCAATCTTGTCAGCGTAGACCGTTTTCCCCAAGCATCGACAAGGGGAGGGAACTGGCGCGCGAGGCGCCAGTCAGGCAGTCGGGGCGGGCGTATCAGCCACGCCCCGAAGCTGCAGGGTCAGCGGCCGAAGCCGCCGCGACCGCCGCCGCCGCCGCTGCGGCCACCGCCGCCAAATCCACCACCACCGCCGCCGCTGCGGCCACCGCCGCCGCCGCCGCCAAAGCCGCCACCACCACCGCCGCCACCGCCGGTGCGGAAGCCGCCGCTGCGACGGCCGCGTTCGGCCATGCTGTCAACGCTGGTGCGCATCGGATCAGGCTGGCCACCGGCCGTGGTGCCACGCGGCGTCACCGGGCGGCCCAGCTGGGTGCCCAGGTGCGCGTCGGCGCGCGGCTGCTGCTCGTCAAAGCGCGGGGCGCCGCCTTCGCGTGCCGGACGCGGGCTGCGTGGCTCGGCATGGCGGTCGCTTGGGCGACCCTCTGCCGGGCGGCCTTCGCCGCCGAAGCCCTGGCCGCCCTGGCGCGGACCGGCACCGCGGGGTGCCGCGCTGCGGGGACCGGCACCACGCGGGCCGTTGGCGCCGCCGCGGCCACCCGCGGCCGGGCCACGGGCTTCGCCGTTGCCTTGCGCCGCGCCGCGGCCCTTGCCGCCGCCGTTGCCCCGGGGGCCGTCGCCCTGGGGCTTGGCGCCGCGCTCGCCCGTGGCGGGCTTGTTGGCGCGAATGCGGTCCATCATTTCAGTGCGTGCGGCCTTGGCGGCTGCCTGCATCACGTCGCGGCTCGGCGGCTTGCCCGCGCCGCCCCAGATGGTCTGGCGGCCCATGGCGATCGGCTCTGCCTTCTCGTCTTCCTCGGGGCCGAAACCTTCGAGCAGCTGAACGGGAATCTCCTGCTTGGTGAAGCGCTCGATGTCCATCATGAAGCCTTCTTCGTCCATGCAGACCATGCTCACGGCATGGCCCTCACGGCCGGCGCGGCCCGTGCGGCCGATGCGGTGCACGTAGTCTTCCGAGACGTTGGGAATCTCGTAGTTGACAACGTGGGGCAGCTCGTCGATGTCGATGCCGCGGGCCGCGATGTCGGTGGCCACCAGGGCGCGGATGTCGCCGCTCTTGAAGCCGGCCAGCGCCTGGGTGCGCGCGCTCTGGCTCTTGTTGCCGTGCAGCGCCATGGCGGTAACGCCATTCTTGGTCAGAAAGTCGGCAACGTTGTTGGCGCCGAACTTGGTGCGCGTGAACACCAGCACCTGGCTCCAGTCATGTTCCTGGATGATGTGCAGCAGCGCTTGCTTCTTCTTGCCGCGCCCGACCGGGTGAATGATCTGCGTGATGCGCTGCACCGTGGTGTTGCTGGGCGTGACCTGGATGCTTTGTGGGTTCTTGAGCAGCGTGTTGGCCAGCTCGCGAATCTCGTCGCTGAACGTGGCGGAGAACAGCAGGCTTTGCTTGTTCTTCGGCACCATGGCCAAGACCTTTTTCACGTCATGGATAAAGCCCATGTCGAGCATGCGATCGGCTTCGTCCAGGATCAGGATCTGTACCGTGGACAGGTCCAGGAAACCTTGCTGCGCCAGATCCAGCAGACGGCCTGGCGTGGCCACCAGGATGTCGACGCCGCGCTTGATGCGGTCGACCTGCGGATTCATGCCGACACCGCCGAAAATCACGGTGGAGCTGATGTTGTCGAGGTACTTGGCGTAGCCACGCACGGATTCCTCGACCTGTGCGGCGAGTTCGCGCGTCGGCGTGAGAATCAGCGCCCGCACACCCTTGTTGCCGAATTTGTTGGTGGCAGGGTCGCTTTCAAGCAGGCGGTGCAGCATGGGCAGCGCAAAGGCCGCTGTCTTGCCGGTGCCGGTCTGCGCGCCGGCCAGCAGGTCTTGACCCTGCAATACGGCCGGAATGGCCTTGGCCTGGATAGGCGTAGGCGTGTCGTAACCCTGCTCGAGCACAGCCTTAAGGAGGGCGGGAGCCAGATTCAGTTCTTCAAATGTCATGTGATCAGATGCGCCCATCCTGGGCGCGGGGGGGTATCAGCCTGTCGTGGCAACCTTTGGGCGGTTGCCGGCCAGTCTTAGGCGGATGAGGTTCAAAGATGGGAGCCCGGCACTGCGTCCATTGTCCCCAGCTGGAATGCTGATGTTATGGGCAACTGGAGCCCTTAACTGGAGGGTATTGTCGCATGCGCGGATAATCATGGTTGGCGTGCAACCATTTTGTTGCCCAGTTTTTGAAGACTCTACAGACAAATCCATGGCCCAATACGTTTTTTCGATGAACCATGTCACCAAGACCGTGCCGCCCAAGCGGCAGATCTTGAAGGACGTTTCTCTCAGCTTTTTCCCCGGCGCAAAAATTGGCGTGCTGGGCCTTAACGGCTCCGGGAAATCCTCTCTGCTGAAAATCATGGCAGGGGTGGACAAGGAGATCGAAGGCGAAGCCATTCCAATGGCTGGCTTGACCATCGGCTACCTGCCCCAGGAACCCCAGCTCAACCCCGAGCACACGGTGCGCGAAGCAGTGGAAGAAGCGCTGGCCGAAGTCAACAACGCGCGCAAGCGCCTCGACGAAATCTACGCCGCCTACGCGGAGGAAGACGCCGACTTCGACGCGCTGGCCACCGAGCAGGGGCAGATGGAGGCGATCATCGCCGCCGCTGGCACCGACTCCGAGCACCAGCTGGAAATCGCCGCCGACGCGCTGCGCCTGCCAGCCTGGGACGCCGTGATCGGCATGCTCTCGGGCGGCGAGAAGCGCCGTGTCGCGCTGTGCCAGCTGCTGCTGTCCAAGCCCGACATGCTGCTGCTTGACGAACCCACCAACCACTTGGATGCCGAATCCGTGGACTGGCTCGAGCAGTACCTGCACCGCTTCACCGGCACCGTCGTGGCGATTACCCACGATCGTTATTTCCTCGACAACGCCGCCGAGTGGATCCTGGAACTTGACCGCGGCCACGGCATTCCCTACAAGGGCAACTACTCCGACTGGCTGCTGCAAAAGGGCAACCGCCTCGAGGCCGAAAACAAGGGCGAGGAAGCCCGCGCCAAGGCCCTGAAGAAGGAACTCGAGTGGGTGCGCCAGAACTCCAAGGGCCGCCAAGCCAAGTCCAAGGCGCGTATTGCCCGCTTCGAGGAACTGAGCGATTACGAATACCAGCAGCGCAACGAAACCCAGGAAATCTTCATTCCTGTGGCCGAGCGTCTGGGCAGCAAGGTCATTGAATTCGACAAGGTCACCAAGAGCTTTGGCGACCGCGTGCTGATCGACAACCTGAGCATGAACATTCCTGCCGGCGCGATCGTCGGCATCATCGGCCCCAACGGCGCTGGCAAGTCCACGCTGTTCAAGCTGATTGCCGGCAAGGAACAGGCCGACAGCGGCACCGTGGACATCGGCTCGACCGTGAAGATGGCTTTCGTCGAGCAGTCGCGTGAGTCGCTGGCCAATGAAAAGACGGTGTGGGAAGACATCTCCAACGGCCTTGACATCATCAACGTCGGCAAGTTCCAGATGGCTTCGCGCGCTTACGCGGGCCGCTTCAACTTCAACGGCCAGGACCAGCAAAAGAAGGTCGGCAACCTCTCCGGTGGCGAGCGCGGCCGCCTGCACCTGGCCAAGACCCTGATCCAGGGCGGCAATGTGCTGCTGCTCGATGAACCCTCGAACGATCTGGACGTCGAAACCCTGCGTGCGCTCGAAGACGCGCTGCTGGAATACGCGGGCACGGTGATGGTCATCTCCCATGACCGCTGGTTCCTCGACCGCATCGCGACGCACATCCTGGCCGCCGAAGGCGACTCGCAGTGGGTGTTCTTCGACGGCAACTACCAGGAGTACGAAGCCGACAAGAAGCGCCGTCTGGGTGAAGAGGGTGCCAAGCCCAAGCGGATGCGTTTCAAGGCGTTGAAATAAAAGCACCCCCTGAGCCGCTTACGCGGCTTCCCCCTCTCATCCTTCGGTGGAGGGGGGCGCCCGGCTAGGGACGGCAGCCTCGGTGCGGGGCGGCCCTTCCTCGCTGCCCCCTTTTCTTGGATACGTCGGTGTCCATAGATGTAGGCGGGTGATCGCACTATCGATTGAAGAAAACAGGCTCCTTCGGGAGCCTGTTTTCATTTCATTGCCGTTCGTGGTGAACCTGTCGAACCATGGACGTCCTGCCCTCAAGATCAAACGCAGAAGGCAGCCACAGCCCCTGCGCCGCAGTAACCCCCCGCGCACAAAGCACCGCCCGCACCGTCGCCACCGCCGTCACCTCGGCCGCCATGGCCGACAGCGCCATCATCCCCAGGGTCCTGCCGGAAACACCCGTGGCCAGCGTGAACAGCGTGTCGCCATCCGACATCGTATGCACCGGATTGATCGCGCGTGCCAAACCATCGTGCGACACCACGGCCAGGCGGTGCGCCTGGGCCTTGGTGAGCTGCGCGTCGGTGGCAATGACGCCAATCGTCGTGTTGGTGCCCGGGAGCACCGGCCGCGGCGCTTCGCCGCGCAGCAGCGCACGCCGCGTATCGCGCAGCTGCAGGCCGTCTTCACTGCGCGCGCCCGCCAGCAGCGCGCCGGTCTCGGGGTCCAGCACATCGCCCAGCGCATTGCAGGCAATCAACGCGCCCACGGTGATGCCGTCGAGCGTCACCGAGGCCGTGCCGATGCCGCCCTTCATCGCCTGCGCCATGCCGAACACCTTGCCCACGCTGGCACCAGTGCCCGCGCCCACATTGCCTTCGGCGGGCGCCTCCAGGCTGGCCGCGGCGCAGGCCGCATAGCCGGCGCCGGCATCGGGGCGGATGCGGGCATCGCCCACGGCCAGGTCGAACAGCACCGCGGCCGGCACCAGTGGCAGCCGGGCATAGCCCACATCGAGGCCCACACCCTGCTCCTCGAGCCAGCGCACCGCGCCGCTGGCGGCATCGAGCCCCCAGGCACTGCCCCCGGACAGCACCACCGCATGCACCCGCTCGACCAGGTTCGTCGGATGCAGCAGATCGGTCTCGCGCGTGCCGGGCGCGGCGCCGCGCACATCGACCCCGCCCACGGCGCCCATGCGCGCGATCACCACGCTGCAGCCGGTGGGCCGGCGTGCGTCGGTGTGGTGGCCGACTTCGATGCCTTGTACGCGTGTGATGCTGCCGGCGGGGCGGGCCAGCAGCGCGGCGAAAGTGGTGGGCGACATGCCGCCATTATGGCGAGGCACTGGCCGCCTCGGGGCGCATGCCAATGGCCCCGCGCCGCGCTCGCCCTGGACGGCTTCGGAGACAATCTCGCCCATGAGTGACCTGAGCGACAACAATCTTCCCGCGAACCTTCCCGAACCCTCGACGACCGAACTGCCTCCAGGCTGGCTGGAAGTGCTGTCCATGGACATGGACGCCCAGGGCGTGGCCCGCCGGCCCGATGGCAAGGTGGTATTCATCGACGGCGCACTGCCCACGGAGTTGGTGACCCCCAACATCCACCGCAAGAAAAACAACTTCGAGCGCGGCAGCCTGACGGCCATCCACCGCGAATCCTCCCAGCGCGTCACGCCCGGCTGCCCGCATTTCGGACTGCATGAAGGCGCTTGCGGCGGCTGCAAGATGCAGCACCTGCATGTGTCGGCCCAGGTGGCCGTCAAGCAGCGCGTGCTCGAAGACAACCTCTGGCACCTGGGCAAGGTCAAGACCGAAATGGTGCTGCGCCCGATCGAGGGCCCGGCCTGGGGCTACCGCTACCGCGCGCGCCTGTCGGTGCGCTATGTGATCAAGAAGCAGAAGGTGCTGGTCGGCTTCCACGAGCGCAAGAGCCGCTACATTGCCGACATGGAAGTCTGCCCGGTGCTGCCGCCGCATGTCGACAACCTGCTGATGCCCCTGCGCGCGCTGGTCAGTTCCATGGATGCGCGCGAAACCCTGCCGCAGATCGAGGTCGCCTGCGGCGATGACGTCACCGCGCTGGTGCTGCGCCATATGGAGCCGCTGTCCGAAGCCGACCAGGCGCGTCTGCGCGCGTTCGCGGCCGAAAGGAACATCCAGTGGTGGCTGCAGTCCAAGGGCCCCGACACCGTGCAGCTGATGGATCCGCCGACCCAGGAGCTGGCCTACAGCCTGCCCGATTTCGGCATCACCATGCCGTTCAAGCCCACCGACTTCACCCAGGTCAACCCGCACATCAACCGCGTGCTGGTGACGCGTGCGCTGCGCCTGCTGGACGTCGGCAAGGACGAGCGCGTGATCGACTGGTTCTGCGGCCTGGGCAACTTCACGCTGCCGCTGGCCACGCAGGCGCGCGAAGTGCTGGGCATCGAAGGCAGCGAGACGCTGGTGGCGCGCTCGCGCGAGAACTACGGCATGAACCAGGCGCGGCGCACTGCGGGCAATGCGCTCGCGCCCACCGATTTTGTCGCTCGCAACCTGTTTGCCATGACGCCGGAAATGCTGATTGCCGATGGCACCGCCGACAAGTGGCTGGTCGACCCGCCGCGCGAGGGCGCGTTTGCGCTGGTGCAGGCCCTGGCCGATATTCACCAGGCGCGCATCGGCGCCGAAGATGCCGTGGCCCTGCCCGAAGGCAGCGAGTCCTGGCAGCCGCCGCAGCGCATCGTCTACGTGAGCTGCGCACCGGCCACGCTGGCACGCGACGCCGATCTGCTGGTCAACAAGGCCGGCTACCGCTGCGTCAACGCGGGGGTGATCAATATGTTCCCGCACACCGCGCATGTCGAAAGCATGGCGGTATTTGAAAAAGCTTGATAAGCACCCCCTGAACGGCTTACGCCCTACGCGGGCCGCCGCTTCCCCCTCTCAACCTTCGGTGGAGGGGGAGGCACGCTCAGGGACTGCCCTTCCTCGGTGCCCCTGGGCTGGGACACGCCCGTTTCACAGCTCATAGGCGGCGTAAACACCGCGGATTTCAGCTCTTGCCGCGCGCCGTGGCGGGGCGCAGTTCGGTCTCGATGTCGTCGTCCTTGGCGCGCGCCGGCTTGTCGCGCTGCGTGATGACCGAGGGCACGCCCTCCATCTTGTTCTCGCGCATGTACTGGTCCATTTCCTTCCAGCCGGCAAACACCTGCGCCTTGGTGGCGCGCGGGTTGAGCACGTAGCAGTCCTCGAGCCCGCGCATGGCGTGGCGGCAGGCACTGCCCACGGCCTTGGCGTCGCTTTCGCGTGCCAGCGTCTGGGGCGTGGGGCCGAGGCCGGGAATGTCGCAGCCGGCAAGCAGCAGCAAAGGGAGCGCGAGGAGTGCAGACCGCATGGTGGTGGAGGCGTATTTGGACATGTCCTACGCATTATCGGCAGCTTGCACGACAAATTGAGGGCGATCTCGCGTCAAAGGACGTCGAACGCGCAGGAAAAAGGCCCCAGGCTACCCTGCTGCGCAGGTCCGCTGCCCCCCAAGGGGGCGCTTTTTCATCTTGGGGCGGCCCGGCGATGAAAAAAAGGCCCCGAAGGGCCTTTTCGCTCAACGGCAGGGCGATTACTCGCGTTCGCCGCCCAGGCCCAGCAGGGACAACATGAACTGGAACACATTGAACAGGTCCAGATACAGAGCCAGCGTGGCGCTGATGTAGTTGGTTTCGCCGCCGTCCATGATGCGCTTGAGGTCATACAGCATGAAGGCGCTGAAGATGCCAATGCCGGCCACCGAGATGACCATCATGCCGACCGTCGAGCCAACAAACATGTTGACCAGAATGCCGACAAACAGCACCATCGCGCCGACAAACAGCCACTTGCCCATGCCCGACAGGTCGCGCTTGATCACGCTGGCCACGCTGGCCATCACGAAAAACACGCCAGCCGTGCCGGCAAATGCCGTCATGATCAGCTCGGAGCCATTGCTGAAGCCCAGGATCGCGCCAATCATGCGCGACAGCATCAGGCCCATGAAGAACGTGAAAGCCAGCAGCACCGGCACGCCGGCCGCCGAATGCTTGGTCTTCTCGATGGCATACATGAACCCGAAGGCGCCGGCCATGAACACGACGAGGCCGACCACGCCGCTCATCGATGCCGTGATGCCCGTGGCAACGCCTACCCAGGCGCCGAGTACCGTTGGCAGCAGGCTCAGGGCGAGCAACCAGTAGGTATTGCGCAAAACCTTGTTGCGCTGTTGCTGCGAGACACCGTAGCCCGCAGAGCCCAGTGTGGTGACTTGTTCATTCATTCGGACGCTCTCCTTGTTGCATGCACGATTGCATAGTTCATTCTAGGTGGCGATGCCAATGGCTTATTGCAATACCCGGTTGCGGTCAATTGGTTTTGGTTGTGAATGTTTTGCGTTGGAAGTGCCCAGTTGGCGCCGGTTTGCCCGTTATGCTGCTGTTTTCAGCCGATACCAACCCGGAGCCTTTGCATGAAGACCAAGCACGAACTCGAACTCGCCGACGTGAAAGCCATTGCCGCCGCGGCAGAAGCCGAAGCCCTGAAAAACAAGTGGGCGGTGAGCATTGCCATCGTCGACGATGGCGGTCACCTGCTGTGGTTGCAGCGCCTGGACGGCGCCGCCGCGAGCTCGGCGCAGATCGCTCCCGCCAAGGCCAACACCTCGGCGCTGGGCCGGCGCGATTCCAAGGTCTATGAAGACATCATCAACGGCGGCCGCACCGCGTTCCTCAGCGCTCCGGGCCTGCAGGGCCTGCTCGAAGGCGGCGTGGCCATCGTCAAGGACGGCCAGGTCATCGGCGCCGTCGGCGTCAGCGGCGTGAAGTCGCACGAAGACGCCCAGATCGCCCGCGCCGGCATCGCCGCGATTGGTCTCTGAATGGTAGGTGAGCATGATGCAAAACCGTTCGTGGTGAGCCTGTCGAACCATGAACGGCCTGAGCTCAAGCTGTAGGCATGCCTTCGTCCCGGGTGACCCAATTCCCAATAAAAAAGCCGGTCCAACGACCGGCTTTTTGCATGGCGCAGAGTGGGGAAAAAAAGCCTGGCTACGCGGACAAACGCCGTTGGCTGGCAAAACGACCCGGATTGGCATCGCTGCCAGAGAGTCGCCCCACGATGAAACAGTGAATCACTTGGTGAGGATCAGCTTGCCCAGCTTGGTGGCGTGCAGGCGGTAAGGCATGCCGTTGTGCAGGATGGTGACGCACTTGCGTCCCTGCAGCAGATCGGTGCTGTTCATGCCCAGCGCGCTTTCCACGGTGTTGATGGCTTGGGGCATCTGGACGGAAAGCTGGCTGGCTTGGCCTGTACGGGGCAGGGAAAGGGTAGCGGGCATGTGTTGATCCTCAGGTCGGTGTGTTTGCTAATGATATTGATTCTCAATAACCTGTCAATCGTTTGCGCTGTTTCTTTTGTAAATAAAGCCAGCGCAGACAGGCCCACGCGCCGGAAATGAAAAAAGCCCTGCCTCCGGCATCGGAGGGCAGGGCCTTGCGCCGGTGAAGGCGGGCAACTGGCGCGGCTTATTGCGTCGGGTCGGTCACAAATCCAATCTTGCGCACGCCCGCGCGCTGGGCGGCGGCCATGGCCTGGGCCACGCGTTCATAGCGCACGTTCTTGTCGCCGCGGATGTGCAGGTCCGGCTGGGGATCCTTCGCGCCCTCGGCCTGCAACTGGGCCACGAGGGCATCGTCGGAGATCGCCTGCGCGTTCCAGTGGTACTGCCCCTGGGCATCGATGCTCAGGTTGACGGTCTCCGGCTTCATGTTTTCCGGCTGGTTGGTGGCCTGCGGCAGATCGATATTCACCGAATGCTTCATCACCGGAATGGTGATGATGAAGATGATCAACAGCACCAGCATGACGTCGACCAGCGGCGTCATGTTGATCTCGTTCATCACCTCATCGGAATCGTCCTGGGTTCCGAACGACATGGTCAGGCACCTTTCTTCAGCGGCAGCACCTTGGCCGGCTCGCCTTCGTTTTGGACATTCACGCGCGCGCCGGTCACGAAGTAGGCGTGCAGGTCATGCGCGAAGCTGTTGAGGTTGTTGAGGATCGACTTGTTGCCGCGCACCAGGGCGTTGTAGCCCAGCACGGCGGGAATGGCCACCGCCAGGCCCAGGGCCGTCATGATCAGCGCTTCGCCGATCGGGCCGGCCACCTTGTCGATGGTCGACTGGCCCGTGGTGCCGATGGCGACCAGCGCATGGTAGATGCCCCAGACGGTACCGAACAGCCCGATGAACGGAGCGGTGGAGCCCACGGACGCCAGGATCGCCAGGCCGCCCTGCAGGCGCGCGGTGAATTCGTTGATGCAGTTGCGCAGCGAGCGCGTCACCCAGTCGCTGATGTCCAGCGCGTCATGCAGATGGGCGCTGCTCTTGCGGTGGTGGGCCGTGGCTTCGCGGCCTTCGAGCGCCAGATGGCGAAAGGGGTTGGACGGGTCGCTGCCGAGCTTGTTCAGGCCGGCGCCGAAATCTTCGCTGTGCCAGAAATCATGCGAGGCACGCGCCAGCTTGCGGTATTTGAAGACGTCCAGCGCCTTGAGGATGATGACGATCCAAGACACGAGAGACATGCCGATCAGAATGACGGCGATGGCGCGGGTGACGAAGTCCCCCTGGGTCCAGACGTTGGCAATGCCGAAATGGGAATCCATGACTACTCCTGAAAATTATTCGAGAACAAAATTGATGGGCACGATGTTCCACATGGCTTCGGGAACACCATTGCGCTTGCCGGGCACGAAGCGCCAGCGCTTGACGGATTCGACGGCTTGCTGGTCCAGGCGCTCGAAGCCGCTGGACTCGCGGATTTCAATGGTCTGAGGCTTGCCCTCGGCATCAATGAACACGCGCAGCAAGACCTTGCCCTGCTCGCCCATGCGCCGGCTGACGGACGGGTAGCTGGGCTTGGGATTGTTGAGGTAGGCCGCATTGCTCGAAGGCAACTGGATCACGGGCGGTGCTGGCGGCGCGGGTGGGGCCGGCGGTGCAGGCGGTGCAGGCGGGGCGGGTGGTGCGGGCGGAGCTGGTGGGGCCGGCGGAGCTTCACGCACGGGTGCCGGTTCCGGGTCGATCACGCCGACGGGCGCCTGGGGGCGGGGCACGGGATCGGCCACGGCCTTGGGCATCGGTGCCTTGCGCACCACGGGCTTGGGCTTCGGTTGGGGCGGTGGCGGAGGAGGTGGGGGCGGCGGCACTTCGGGGGCGGGCGGGGCAATGAACTCGGCCAGCACCTCCGCCGGCACCACCAGTTCCACGGCCTTGCGCATCAGGCCGCTTTGCAGGGCCCAGATGCCGGCCACGTGCAGCGCCACCACGGAGCCGGCAATGATGACATTGCGGCTCATCCCCCCGGAAGGGGCAAATCGATCAGACTGGGACATATACGAGAGGTGGGTTCAGCGGCGCACTGCACCCGGGTAGCTGCAGACAGGAGACAGGCTTACGGGCGGAAAATCCACCAGGAGCAGCCAATGACAAGTATCAGGCTGCCGAGCAGAACGCAGAAGAGGGCCATGCTTTGCTTTCCAAGATATTGTTGGCAAGCTGGATCGGCTGGGTTGCGTTCTGGATCATGGCAACCGCTCCCGAAGCACTGCACTGCGCCACCACATCACGTGCGCAGCTTTCGCAGCGCCCGCATTGCATGGCGACACCCAGTTCGAACTGGATTTCATCGAAACTCATGCCCGCATGCACGTGGCGTGCGATTTCGCGGTCAGAAACCCGGCGGCAAACACAGACGATCATGGCAGCAGGCAGTGGTGGCTGGCTATTGAAGGGATAGCGATGATTATAAATGAGAACTCATCGCATTCGCAATCCTCAATTCAGCCTGCCGCCTTCAAGGGCTTTAAATCAGCGGCTTTTCAGTCGCCAAACAGCGCGGGAGTGGCGTCTGCCAGGGTGGCGCAGCCGGTCAGCGCCATGGCGATTTCCAGCTCATCGCGCAGCAGCCGTAGCACGTGTGCAACACCTGCGGCGCCCGCGTGGGCCAGGCCCCAGACGACAGGGCGGCCGATCATCACCGCGCTGGCGCCCAGGGCCATGGCCTTGAGCACGTCGGTGCCGCGGCGGATGCCGCCGTCGACGATCACGGGCAAGGCGTGGCCGCCGGAGTGCAGCGCCTGCACGACGCGCGGCAGGGCGAGCGCCGTCGCGGGCGCGCTGTCCAGCGTGCGGCCGCCATGGTTGGAGACAATGATGCCGGCTGCCTGCAGGCGTGCGGCCTGCAGTGCGTCGAGGGGGTGGAGAACGCCCTTGAGCAGCACCGGCAGCCGCGTCTGGCCCTGCAGCCAGGCCAGGTCGTCCCAGCTCGGCGCATGGCGCAGCATGCCGGCGCACAGCGTGCCATCGCTGGCTTGGGGGGCGCTGGCCAATCCCTGAAGGTTGACCGCGCAAATGCCCGCGGGCAGGCGAAAGCCCGCGCGGCGCTCGCGGTCGCGCACGCCTGAAACGGGCGCGTCCACGGTCAGCACCAGGGCTTCGTAGCCCGCGCGCTCGACGCGTTGCAGCAGCTCGCGCGTGAAACCGCGGTCGTGCTGGAGGTAGAGCTGGAACCACAGGGGCCCGCGCCCGGGTGTGCCAAGCACGGCCTGTGCGGGTTGCTCCAGCGGCACGCTGGCCTGCGTGCTCAGGGTGAAACCGGCGCCCAGCGCCGCGGCGGCATAGGCGCTGGCGAGCTCGCCGTCGGCATGGGCCAGGCGCTGGAAGGCCATCGGCGCCACCAGCAGCGGATGGGCATATTCCTGGCCCAGCAGGTGGATGCGCGTATGGCCATCGGCCAGCGGGCGCAGCACGCGCGGCCACAGCGGCAATGCATCCCAGGCGTTGCGGTTCGAATGCAGGCAGCGCTCATCGGCGGCGCCGCCGATGAAATAGGCCCAGGCATTGGCATCGAGCACTTCGCCGGCGCGCCGCTCATGGTCGTCAAGGCTGACGATCCCGGGCGCAACAGCCTGCAGCGTGGGAAGGGAAGGTGCCATGGCGGGAGCGTGCCGGACTCAGACGTCGGCCCAGAGCCGCAGCAGGTTGTGGTAGGTGCCGGTGAGCTGCACCATGCTCGGGTGCTTCTCGCCGACTTCGGCGCGCAGCTTGAGCAGCGCCAGGTCCATGTCGAACAGCAGCTGGCGCTGCTCGGTGCTGCGCACCATGCTTTCGACCCAGAAGAAGCTGGCAATGCGCGCGCCGCGCGTGACGGGCGCAACCTGGTGCACGGTGCTGCTGGGGTAGAGGATCATGTCCCCAGCGGGCAGTTTGATGCGCCGCTCGCCCAGGGGCTCCTGCATCAGCAGCTCGCCGCCGTCGTATTCCTCGGGCGCGCTCAGGAACAGCGTGCAGGAGATGTCGCTGCGCACCCATTGCGCCGGGTTTTGCGAATGCAGCACGGCGCCATCGATATGGGCACCGTAGAAATTGGAGTCACCGCTATAGCGGTTGAAAAGGGGATTGAAGACACGCTTGGGCAGGGCCGCCGAGAAAAACAGCGGATCCCGGCCCAGCGCGGCCCGCACCTGGCCCTGCAGCTGGTGCGAGACATCGCTGCCCTGCGCCAGTTGCTGGTTGTGCTTGAAGCCCTGCGCCTGTGCGCCCGCGCTGGCCCTGCCATCCACCCACGGCGCGCCGTCTGCGAGAAGCTGGCGCGCGGCTTGGACTTCGTCCGGGGTGAAAACCTGTTTCAGGTGCAGGAACATGGTGGGCGCAGGCAGGATCAGAAGCGGGTCTTGACGGTCAGTTGCACGGCGCGCGCCGCGCCCGCCACATAGAAGCCGCGGTACAGCGAATCGGCGTACAGCTTGTCGCTCACGTTGGTCACGTTCAGCTTGAGCGAGGTCTTCTGGTCGAAAGTGTACTCAGCCATGGCATCGATGGTGGCGAAACCGCTGGACATCAGGGCACGCGAGCCTTCCGGGCTCTGCTTGTCGCGGTAGGTCAGGCCGGCACCCAGGCGCAGCTTGGGGGTCACTGCATAGGTGGACCAGATGCTGCCGCTGTGCTTGGGCGTCAGGGATGGACGGTCGCCCTCGATCTGCGCGCCACCTGCCGAGAACGCAGTGGTGCTGCGGTCGATCTTGGCTTCGGGAATCCAGGTGTGGTTGAAGAAGATGTCCCACTGCGGCGTGATGTGGCCCGCGAGGTTGAATTCCATGCCGGCTGCATGGCGCTTGCCCGACAGCAGGTAGCCCGGGTTGTCCGGATCGGTGTTGCGCTCGTTGTACTTCTCGCTGTAGAAAGCCGCGACGCCCAGCAGCGCGCGGCGCTCGAACAGTTCCCACTTGCCGCCTATCTCGAGGTTGCGGCTCTTTTCCGGTGCCGTATCGGCCAGCGAGCCGGTGGTCGCGCTCACGTTGCCGAACTGGTAGGTGTCGGCCGAAGTGTTGTACGAGGTGCCGAACGACACGTAGTACGAGGACAGCTCGTCGGGCTGGAAGACCACGCCGACGCGCGGGCTCCACAGGCCTTCCGATGCCGAGTCGCTCAATGCACCCGTGGCGTTGCGGTAGCTGGCCTTGAACTGGTCATAGCGCAGGCCGCCGACGAGCTTGACGGTCTCCGTCAGCGACATCGTGTCCTGCAGGTACAGGCCGATGTTGTGCGCCTTGAAGGTGTTGAAGGCCACTGGCGCCCGGTTGTCGGGGGCCCAGGCGCCGTTGTCGGGCGTGCCCACCGAGGTCAGCAAGCGGGGGTTAGTGCCCGAGTTGCCTGCGGCATTGGCGTAGCTCGAATTGCGCTCGGCGTCGTCGTGGTAGTAGTCCAGACCGGCAATGATCTGGTGCTTGTTGCCGCCCCAGTTGAATTCATTGGTGTAGTCGCTCTGGATCTGGGTCATCGTGCTTTCGCCGATGCGCCCCTTGGAGGTGCGCGTCAGGCCGGTGGCGCCGGTGATCTGGTCCAGCGAGGTGGGGCGGGTGCCCGAGAAGCCGATCACGCTGGCCAGCAGGTCGCGCTCGTATTTGCCGTGGCGCAGGCGTGTCTGCAGCTCGCCGCCATCGTCGAAGCGGTGGATATGGCCCAGCGTCAGGTACTTCGACGAGGTGTCGAGGTGGTCGCTGTTGAGGCCGTAGTAATTCTTCGCGGGCAGCGTCGGAACGATCTTGCCGTTGCTGGTGATCCAGGGGGAGTTGTATTTCGGACGGCCCTGGATGTCGAGGTAGTACAGGCCGACGGAGAACTCGTCGCGCGTGCCGATGCCCCAGGCAAAGCTCGGCGCGATGCCGCGCTTGTCCTGGCGGGCGCCGTAGTTGTCCGAGCTGTGGATCATGGCGTTGACGCGCAGGGCTGCGTTCTCGCCGGTCTTGAAGTTGAAGTCACCTTGCGCACGGTGGTATTTGCCGTTGCCCAGGGTGTACGAAGCTTCGTGCTGATCGATCAGCAAGGGCGCCTTGTTGACCTGGTTGACCACGCCACCCGTCGAGCCCTTGCCGAACAGCATCGAGGCCGAGCCCTTGAGCACTTCGATGCGGTCGTTGTTGAAGGTGTCGCGCTCGTACAGCGGCGCGTCCTTCATGCCGTCGACGTAGATGTCGCCGGCCTGGCCCAGCGAGAAGCCGCGCAGGCGCACATCTTCCTCGCCGGTCTCGCCGGCCTGGAACGTGACGCCGGCGGTGGTGCGCAGCACCTCGCGGAAGTCGTCCTGGTTGCGGTCGTTCATCAGGCGCTCGGTGAATACCGTGACCGACTGCGGGATGTCCTTGATGTCCTGCTTGCCCTTGCCGACCGTGGTTTCCTTGACAAGCAGCGTGTCCTTGCCCTGGACCTGCGCGGCTTCGCGCACCGTGACCGTGCCCATCGTGGCTTCGGGCGTTGCGGGGGCCTGGGCCCAGCTGCCGACGCAGGCGCTCAGCATCAGCGCGCCCAGGGGCAGCAGGGCTTTGTCGGAGGTGGACGCGAAAGAGGCGACGGTGCCGGATTCGGCCGTCATGGGCGCAGTGGTCTTCAAGATAAGTGCTCCGGAAATGTGTTGGGCTCTCTGCGAGAGCCGCCTGATTTTGAGACCGGAGCGCGCATCGCGGGTTACGCGTTGCGGCTTTGACCGGCCGGAGCGAATCATAGATAAGAATGGGATTAATTCGCATTGCCTAGTTTGTTTTTCGCAACGCTTTAGCGAAATTCAATAGGCTGCAGACGAAAAAAAGCCGGCAGACGCCGGCTTCTCGCGGTGCGTGAAAAATTACTTCACGTGCTTGCCGATCAGGCCGGCCATCTCGAACATCGAGACTTGGGGCTTGCCGAAGACTTCCTTGAGCTTGGCGTCGGCGTTGATCATGCGCTTGTTGGATTCATCTTGCAGCTTGTTGGCCTTGATGTAGACCCACAGCTTGCTGATGACTTCCGTGCGTGGCAGCGGAGCCGAACCCACCACCGCGGCCAGGGCCGGGCTGGGTGTCAGCGGTTTCATGAAGGCGGCGTTGGGAGTGCGTTTCTTAGCGGGTGCCGCAGAAGCTGCGGCCGGAGCCTTCTTTGCAGTTGCCATGTTGCTTTTCCTAGTTGGTGATAATTCTTGACCAATGCCAAGCGTGTGCTTCTTATCGGTTCAACAGATGCTAATGGGAAAAATTGTGCTTTCCTAGTAGCCCGGATGCTTTTTTACCTCGAATTGTTGTACCTGTGCACTGTAAATGCCTCCAAGACAGCGTTGTAAAGCATTTGTCCATGGTTTTCCCGGGGCCAGGGCGCTGGCAGCTCAGGCCTTGCTCGGCACCTGGGGCATCGAAAGCGCCCACTGCGCGATCTCATCCTTGCGCGCGAACGCCACCCCCGGGTGCTGCTTCGCGTAGGCCAGGAACTCCCCGATACGCTTCACGCGCCCGGGCGTTCCCGCGATACGGTCATGCATCGAGATCGACATCATGCGGCGCCGGCCCGCTGCCTCGGCGTAGAGTTGATCGAACTCGTCCTTGAGCTCCTGCCCGAAGGCGGCCGCCGTGAGCGGACCCTCGGCGCCAAAGCGGGCGATGTCGTTCATGCGCAGCGTGTAGGGCACGATCGCAAAGGGCTGGCCGTTCACGGTCGTGGTCATCGGCTCGTCCGCTGACAGGTCGTCGATGTGGTACGTGAAGCCAAGCTGCTGCAGGATGCCCAGCGTGCGCGGGGTGCTGCGCAGCCAGAACGCGTTGTAGCCCACCGGGCGTGTGCCCGTGGCACGCACCAGGGCGTCGATGTTGGCCTGGTAGGAGGCGCGCTCTTCCTCGGCGGTGATGTTCCAGTGCGGTGTCCAGGTCTGGCCGTGCGCGGCGGCTTCATGCCCGCGCTGCACGATTTCCCGGGCGAGCTGCGGGTTGCGCTCCACCGCCTGGCCCGTCATGTGCGAGGTGACCTTCACGCCATGCCGGTCCCACAGGTCGAGCATGCGGGGAATGCCTTCGCGTACGCCGTATTCAAACCAGGTGCGTGCCGGCAGATCGGGAAACTGCTTGTCCATTGCCGGAAACGGCGAGCCGTTGTCATGCTCGCTCTGGGCGCCGGATTCGAATTGCATCGAGATCGAGATCACGAGCCGTGCGCCGTTGGGCCAGAAAAAGCCGGCGTCGGACTGTGGCGCCGGCGTTGCCGGTGCCGAGGCGTCAGCGCCGCTCGACACCGGTGCGTGCCCCATGCCGTGGGAGCCGTTTGTCGTCGTCATGTCTTCTCCTGGTGTGTCAATTGCCGGATATTGGAAGTTTCAACCCTGCATCGGATGGATGCAGCGCCAGACTTGAGTGACCGGATCACAACGGAGCGTTCCACTGCCGCTTGAGATAGTGCGACCTCGGGTGCTCGCGCAGGAACACGCAGCACTGCACCCAGGCGCCCGCATCCGGGCGCGCGCCAACTGCGCGGCACAGGTGCTCGAACACCAGCTCGGCCATCCCAGCGCTGGTTTGTGCTGGGCGCGGTTGGGTCAATATCAGGGTTGCGACCAGTTGCTGCGCCTGCCGGTCGGCGCCACTGAACTCGAAGGCGATGGGTGTCACGCGCGATTTGAGATCCGCCAGCGCGGCCCATCCACGGTCCGCGAGTGCAATGTGCAGCGCGCGCAGTTCAGGCGCCCAGTCGATCGCGGCAAGCAGCGACGGCGATACTTCGATGACGATGTGTGGCATGCAGGGGTGCTTTCAATGGAGATGAAGATAGACACCACGCATCAGCTGCTGCCAGCCGATGCACTCATGGCGTCTGCGCAGTTTGTATCTTTTTGTTTCATTTATAGGCGAAGCTGACAGCCCTGTCGACATGCAACGCGGTTGACGCGGTCAATGGCCCGGCCCGACACCGGACGCGCAGCGCGGGGTAAAATGCGCCCCCTGCCTTCTGCCATGCGCCCTGCCTGGTTGCATGGCGTCTTGAATGGCCGCGCGATGAGCGTGCGAAACCAGCGCCCGGTGCGCGTCGACAGCCCAGGCCATTCCATAAAGCATGTGCAGATTGCCCCCTATCCATCTGCCGGCCTACCAACAGGTTGAATAAATTGCAGCTAGCAAAAATCCCGAAAATCGGTTTTGCGTCCCTGGGGTGTCCCAAGGCCCTGACCGACTCCGAACTGATCCTCACGCAACTGAGCGCCGAGGGCTACGAGACCTCCAAAACCTTCCAGGGCGCCGACCTGGTCATCGTCAATACCTGCGGTTTCATTGACGATGCCGTGAAGGAAAGCCTGGACACCATCGCCGAGGCGCTGGCGGAAAACGGCAAGGTCATCGTGACCGGCTGCCTGGGCGCGAAGTCCGGTACCGATGGCGGCAACATGGTGCGCCAGATCCACCCCAGCGTGCTGGCCGTGACCGGCCCCCACGCGACGCAGGAAGTCATGGATGCGGTGCACATGCACCTGCCCAAGCCGCATGATCCGTTTGTCGACCTCGTGCCCGGCGCCTTTGGCGCGGCCGGGCTCAAGCTCACGCCGCGGCACTATGCCTATTTGAAAATCAGCGAAGGCTGCAACCACCGCTGCACCTTCTGCATCATCCCGTCGATGCGTGGCGACCTGGTGTCGCGCCCGATCGGCGATGTGCTCAAGGAAGCCAAGGCGCTGTTCGATGGCGGCGTCAAGGAACTGCTGGTCATCAGCCAGGACACCTCGGCCTATGGCGTGGACGTCAAGTACCGCACCGGATTCTGGGACGGCAAGCCGGTCAAGACCCGCATGCTGGAGCTGGTGCAGGCCCTGGGCGAACTCGCCGAGCCGCATGGCGCCTGGGTGCGTCTGCACTATGTCTACCCGTACCCCAGCGTCGATGAAATCATTCCGCTGATGGCGTCCGGCCGCGTGCTGCCGTACCTCGATGTACCGCTGCAGCACAGCCACCCCGATGTGCTCAAGCGCATGAAGCGCCCGGCCAGCGGCGAGAAGAACCTCGAGCGTATCCAGCGCTGGCGCGAGATGTGCCCCGACCTGATCATCCGCTCGACCTTCATTGCCGGCTTCCCCGGCGAGACCGAGGAAGAGTTCGAGCATCTGCTGGACTTCGTGCGCGCCGCCGAGATCGACCGTGCCGGCTGCTTTGCCTACAGCGCGGTCGAAGGCGCCACGGCCAACGACATTCCCGGCATGCTGCCGCTCGAAGTGCGCGAAGCACGCCGCGCGCGCTTCATGGAAGTGGCCGAGGAAGTGTCCGCCAACCGCCTGCGCCGGCGCATCGGCTCGACCATGCAGGTGCTGGTCGATTCCGCGCCCGCGCTGGGCCGCAAGGGCGGCGTGGGCCGCAGCTATGCCGACGCGCCCGAGATCGACGGCGTGGTGCATCTGCTGCCGCCCGAGAAGATCAGCAAGACCATGAAGGCGGGCGAGTTCACGCGCGCGCGCATCGTCGCCACGCAGGGGCATGATCTGGTCGGCGTGCCGATCTGATCTTTTGTCTGTGGCGGGCCCTGCAACGGGGCCGGCCTGCACATCGCACCCCGAAAGCTGGATGACCCTTCGGCTCCGGGGTGTTTTTCATGGCGAAAGCCGATTGAGGCCAGCCAAGGCCCGCGTGGGTTATGGTCGCGCTGTGACCATCCTCACCCCTCCCTGAGCCGGCTGCCGCATGCGCACAGCCCCACCACGTATCCACCGGCTGCTCACCCGGGTGGTGGCCGTGGAAGCGCATGAGGTGAACGCCACGCTTGCCGGCTTTGCCTGGTTCTGCTGCCTGCTCTCGGGCTACTACCTGCTGCGCCCGCTGCGCGATGCCATGGGCGTCGTGGGCGGGCCGCAGGAGCTGCGCTGGCTGTTTACCACGACCTTTGTGTGCATGCTGCTGCTGGTGCCGGTGTTCGGGTGGCTGGTCACGAAGCTTTCTCCACGCCGGTTCGTGCCCCTTGTCTACCGTTTCTTCGCGCTGACGCTGCTGGCCTTTGGCGCGCTGATGGCGCTGCATCTGGAGAGCGTCTGGCTGGCGCGCGGCTTCTTTGTCTGGGTCAGCGTGTTCAACCTGTTTGTCGTCAGCATCTTCTGGAGCGTGCTGGACGACTGCTTCAGCAACGCGCAGGGCCGGCGGCTGTTCGGTTTCATCGCGGCAGGCGGCACATTGGGCACGCTGGTGGGGCCGCTGCTGGCGGCCGCCGCCGTCAGCCTGTTCGGGCCGATGGCGCTGGCGCTGCTTGCCGCGCTGCTGCTGGAGCTGGCGTTGCGGTGCTTCCGGGGGATCTACCCACGCAGCGGCGACCAACCGGTGGCAGCTGCGTCATCAAGGCGGCTGGGCCGGCAGCTCTGGGCCGGACTGTCCCTGATTGCGCGCTCGCCCTATCTGCTGGGTATCTGCGCCTATCTGCTGCTGCATACGGCGGCGTCGACCTTTTTGTACTTCGAGCAGGCCCGCATCGTTGCGCAGGCACTACCCGACACGGCGTCCAGAACACGCTGGTTTGCCGGTGTCGATTTCAGCGTGTCGTGCCTTACGCTGGCGCTGCAGATGTTCATTACGGGCCGGTTGATGCGGCGCTTCGGGCTGGTGCTGTGCCTGGCTTTGCTGCCGCTCGTCAGCGTGGCCGCCTTTGGCGCCCTCGCGCTGGCGCCTACGCTGGCGGTGCTGGCCTGTGCCCAGGTGGCCCGCAGAGCGCTGGACTACGCCATTGCCCGGCCCGCGCGCGAGGTGCTGTTCACCGTCGTGCGCCGCGAAGAGAAATACCAGGCCAAGAATGCCATCGAGACGGTGGTCTACCGCGGCGGCGACGCGGTGGGCGGCTGGCTGACCTCGGCACTGTCCGCGCTCGGCATGGGCGTGGGCGGCGTCGCGCTGCTGGCCATTCCGGTGGCCGCGGGATGGTGCGCCCTGTGCGTCTGGCTGGGTCGGCGTCAGGAGCAAATGCAGCAGGCATCCCCACCGGCGGCGGTGGAAGTTCCGGCAACCCTATTGGAGAAGACATGAGCCTCGATCACGACCAGCGCGCCATCGGCGTGGACCGTGCGCAGTTCCTGCGCGCAACGCTGGCGGCCGCGCTGGCCGCGGGCCTGCAGGGCGCGGCCGGCGCGGCCACGGCGGCCCCCGGCAGTGCCATGCGCAAACGCAAGATCCCTTCGACCGGCGAGGAACTGCCCGTGGTGGGCTGCGGCACCTGGGTAGGCTTTGGCCATGCGCCCGGCACACCGGAATACGCGCGCCTGCCGGGTGTGGTGGAGGCGCTTTTCGACGCCGGCGGCGCGGTGCTCGACAGCTCGCCAATGTATGGCCTGGCGCAGAAGACCACGGGAGAGCTGCTGGCCAGGTCCAGCCGCCGCGCCCAGGCGTTCCTGGCCACCAAGGTGTGGACCACGGGACGCGAGGCCGGCATCCGGCAGATGCAGGAGTCCATGGCGCTGCTGGGCACGCAAAAGCTCGATCTCATGCAGGTCCACAACCTGGTGGACTGGCAGACGCAGTTGCGCACGCTCAGGAGCTGGAAGTCCGAGGGGCGCGTGCGCTATGTCGGCATCACGCACTATACGCAGACCGCGTTTGGCGAGGTGGAAGCGGTCATGCGCCGCGAACCCCTCGATTTTCTGCAGATCAACTATGCCTTCGACGACCAGGGCGCGGCCGAGCGCCTGCTGCCGCTGGCGGCGGACAAGGGCATTGCCGTGCTGGTCAACCAGCCCTTTGGCGGCGGCGATCTGCTGCGCCAGCTGCGGGGCCGGCCGCTGCCGGCCTGGGCCCGCGAGATCGACTGCACGAGCTGGGCCCAGGTGCTGCTGAAGTTCGTGCTCAGCCAGCCCGCCGTCACCTGCGTCATTCCAGGCACCAGCCGACCGGAGCATATGGCGGACAACGCCGCCGCGGGCCAGGGGGTGATTCCCGAGGCCGCGTTCTGGCGCCAGCGTTCGCTCGGCCTCTGACCTGCGCCATGGCGACGGGCGGTGCGTGCCGCCTGTCGCCGCCGGGGCATGCGGGTGTGCAGGGATATTGCTTCGTGTCACAAAGCGGCCATCTTCGGCGGAAATAATTCAACGTACAAGTTGCACTTTGCAACATGGTATTGAATCATTTTCCAGAGATTGGATGTGCAATGAACATCAAGCAACGCATCGTCATGCTGGTGACGCTCGTGTTTGCCGCGTTGGCCGTCATCGGTGGTTTCGCGGTGATCCAGGCGCGCAGCAACACCGAGCAGGTGAGGCAGGTGACCGAGGGCGTGGTGCCCAGCGCCATTGCCTCGGTGGCGCTTATGACGCAGCTCAAGGACGTGCAGATCGCCGCGCTGGCGATGATTTCCGCGTCCGACGAGAACATGGTGCGCATGGCCCTCGAGGAGCTCAATGCGAAGAAGGAAACGCTGACCCAGGCGCTGCGCGCCCAGCATGGGCAGGCCGACAGCCAGGCGCAACGCGGCCTGATCGAGGCGGCCCAGGAGAGCATGCAGAACTACTTTGCATCCATCAATGACACCGCGCAGTTCAAGCTCGCCGGCCAGACCGATCTGGCCGAGGCCAACATGAGCGCCACGGTCGACCAGTACCTGCGCGAGCAGGGCCAGATGATCGACGCGGTGCAGGTGGAAAAGCGCCGCAGCAAGGATGAGGCGATCAACACGCTCAACACCGAGCTGTCGGACACGGCGGTGGCGCTGATGGTCATCAGCGGGGCCGCGGCGCTGGTGCTGGGCGTCATCGGGGTGCTGCTCTACAAGCAGGTGATCCACCCGATCGCGCAGATGGAGGCGAAGATGACGCAGATCGCTGCCAGCCAGGATTTCACGCACCGGCTCGAGATCCGCAGCAACGACGAGATCGGCCGGTCGATGCAGGCCTTCAACACCATGCTGGAGAAGATCGAGGAAAGCACCGAGCTGGTGCGGCAAAAGGCCGCGGACATCCAGGCCATGCTGCGCTATGTGCCGCAGGGCATCCTCACGGTGCAGCCCGATGGCACCGTGCACCACGAATACTCCGAACACCTCGAGCACATCCTGCAGACGCGCGAGATTGCCGGGCGCAACGCCATGGACCTGGTGCTCAAGGACACGCAACTGGGCGAAGACGCGCGCTCGCAGGTGCTGGCGACGCTGTCGTCTTGCCTGGGCGAGGACGCGATGAATTTCGCGTTCAACAGCCACCTGCTGCCCACCGAAATCCAGCGCCGCTGCGCGGACGGCAGCCGCAAGATCCTCGATCTGAGCTGGGCGCCGATCACCGACGAAGACGACACGGTGATGCGCCTGCTGCTGTGCGTGCGCGATGTCACCGAGCTGCGCCGGCTGGCGCTGGCCGCCGATGCGCAGCGCCGCGAGCTGGCCATCATGGGCGAGATCCTGGCCATGGAGCCGGCGAAGTTCGAGCGCTTCGTCGCCGGCAGCCAGCGCTATCTGGAAGAAAACGCGCAGGCCGTGCGCAGCACCGATGCCGCGGACAGCGCCGCGCTGGCGCCCGCGGTGGATCTGCTGTTTCGCAACATGCACACCATCAAGGGCAATGCCAGAACCTATGGGCTGCTGCAGCTGACGGATGTCGTGCACCGCGTGGAGCAGGACTACGACGCGCTGCGCACCGGCTTCAAGGACTGGGATGCGCAAGCGCTGCTGGCCGATCTGCACACGGTGGGCCAGGCGCTCGATGAATATGCCGCCATCCACACGCACAAGCTCGGGCGGGGCGCGATCGCGCAGGAAGTGCCGGGCGCAAAGCTGCTGCGCATGGACCGCGCCGAGCTCGACGCGCTGCTCGAGCGCCTGCAGGTGCGCGACGGTGACAGCCATGCCACGCTGATGGCGACGGTACGGCACACCCGCTCGGCACTGGAGCGGCTGGACGCGCAGGGCCTGGGACCGGTGCTCGAGGACGTGCTGCAGGCCTTGCCGGCGCTCGCGCTGGAGCTGGGCAAGGAAGAGCCGCGCGTCACCATCAGCGATGCGGGCGTGGGCATTCGCAGCGAGGCGGCCCCGGCCTTGCAGGACATGTTCATGCACCTGCTGCGCAACGCGCTCGATCACGGCCTGGAGCCGGCGCTCGCGCGCATTGCCCGGGGCAAGCCGGCGGCGGGGCAGATCCGCATCGATGTTGCCCACGACGCGCGCGGCCTGGTCATCACCACCAGCGATGACGGCAAAGGGCTGGATCTGGCGGCGATCCGCCGCAAGGCCGTCGAACGGCAACTGGTGGCGGCCGATGCGCCGGCGACCCAGGCCGGGATCGCCCGGTACATCTTCCTGCCCGGCTTCTCCACGGCGCAGCAGGTCAGCGACATCTCGGGACGCGGTGTCGGCATGGATGCCGTGCGCAGCCTGGCCCAGTCGCTGGGCGGGAGCATCGACATCGAGCTGCTGGGTCGCGAGGGCGAGCCGGTGCGCGGCTTCCAGGCCGTGCTGACGCTGCCCGCGGCATTGGCGGTGACCTACGCACAAGAAGGGGTGGTGGCGGCATGAGCCTGGTTCTGACTTTCGCCGCGGGCATGGCCCTGGCCGGCGCGGCATCTTTTTTCTGGATCTGGCACCTCAGGCGCGGCCTGCGCGACTGCGCGGCGCAGGTGCGGGCGCTGCAGTCCGAACGCCGGCCCGACGACGCGTGGGACTGCCTGCATGCCGAGATCGACGCGCTGCGCAGCGCCGGCCAGGCAGCGGCGCGGGAGTGGCGCGCGCGCGAGGCGGCGCTGGCCGCGGACCATGCCGACGCCTTGCAGTCGGTGCTGCAGCAGGCCCAGCAGGCGTTTGGCGCGTCGCAGGGCAGCGCCCTGGAGCTTGCCGGCGCGATCCGCGATCTGTACGGCATGGAAACGACATTCGAGCGCTGGCATGCCGACATGACCGTGCTGCTCGCGCACAACCGCGGCATGCATGCCAAGAACGACGAGTTCTCGCTGATCGTGCGCCAGATGGTGATGGTGGCACTCAACGCCTCCATCGAGTCGGCGCGCGCTGGCGCCTCGGGGCGCGGTTTCAGCATCGTCGCCAACGAGATGCGCTCGCTGTCGGCCCGCGCCGAAGCGCTGTCGGCCGACTACCGCCGCACGCTCTACGAAAACGATCTGATCACCACCACCACGTTCCAGGACATGCAGGCCGGCGGCCGCATGATCCTGGGCGCGGTGCGCGGACTCGATCTCACGAACCGCAAGGCAGCCGAGCCCCCGGCGCTGCTGCTGGAGAGCACATGATCTCGCCCTCGGCCGCGGCGAGCCTGGACCGCATGTTCGTGCACAGCCTGGAGGGCAGCTTTGTGGCGGCTTCGGGCGAGCGTGCGCTGGTGGAGCCCCTGGCGCAGGCCTGCCCGGAGACCGGCGCGCAGATGGTGGTGCTGATGATCGCCGCGCACAGCTTCCGGCTGGTGATGGCGCTGCATTTCCCGCGATCCGCGCAGGCGCTGGGCTGGCTGGCACCGCCGGGCGTGGAGGCGGATGTCGACGTGGCACAGGGCTACCGCGACCAGATGTCGGAGCGCGGCAACCTGTGTTGCGGCATGGTGAACCGGGAGCTGGGGCGCTTCTATGCGCACACCGGCATGTCCACGCCGCACATCATCGACAGCCGCAGCGCGCCGTTCCTCACGGCAATGCCGCACGAATACGCAACGCACTGGCGCGTTACCGTGGATGCGCAATTGCACATTCTGGCCAGCCTGTGCCTGCACACCCGCGCGCCGATGGACTTCGAGTGGCATGCGGATGCCCAGGCCGAAGTCACCGGCGAGCTTGAATTCTTCTGAACAAGGTATTTCCCATGGCACAGATTCTCGTCGTCGACGATTCCAGCACCGTGCGCAGCGAGGTCGGCGGCTTCCTGCAGCGCAACGGCCTCAGCGTGGCCTACGCCGTGGATGGCAAGGACGGCCTCAGCAAGCTTTCTGCGGACCCGTCCGTGAAGCTGATCGTGTGTGACGTCAACATGCCCAACATGGACGGCCTGACGATGGCGGAAAAGGTGCGCAGCGAGCTGCGCAACAGCGCCGTGAACATCGTGATGCTGACGACGGAAAACGCGCCCGCGATGAAGGAACGCGGCAAGGCCGCGGGCATCAAGGGCTGGATCGTCAAACCGTTCAACGGCCCGGCCGTGCTGGCGACGTTCAAGAAGCTGGCGGGCGCCGCCTGAGTTGCGCGGGCCGCGCCGCAGCAGCAAAAAAGGCTTCCCGAGGGAAGCCTTTTTTGCTGCACAGCGGCCGGGGCCGCCGGTCTTAGACGCGCTTGCGGTATTCGCCGGTGCGGGTATCGATTTCGATCTTGTCGCCCTGGGCCACAAACAGGGGCACGGCGACTTCGAAGTCGGTGGAGATCTTGGCGGGCTTGAGCACCTTGCCCGACGTGTCGCCCTTGACGGCGGGTTCGGTCCAGGTGACTTCGCGCACGACGCTGGTGGGCAGCTCGACCGAAATGGCCTTGCCGTCATAGAACACGACTTCGACGGTCATGCCGTCTTCGAGGTAGTTCAGTGCGTCGCCCATGTTTTCGGCTTCGACTTCGTACTGGTTGAACTCTTCGTCCATGCAGACATACATCGGATCGGCGAAGTAGGAGTAGGTGCACTCCTTCTTGTCCAGGATCACGTTGTCGATCTTGTCGTCGGCCTTGAACACGTTTTCGGTGCCCATGTTGCCCAGCAGGCCCTTGAGCTTCATGCGCACGGTGGCTGCACCACGCCCGCCACGGGCGTATTCGGTCTTCAGGACGATCATCGGGTCCTTGCCGTGCATGATCACGTTGCCGGCGCGGATTTCTTGTGCGATTTTCATAGCTAGATTTGCTGGATGTTGTGCCGCTCAACGCGTCCAGCTGCGCTGCCCGACGGGCTGCTGCATTGAAACATGTTCCGCGGCGGGGGAAATAAGGAACGCTGGTGCGGTCCAGCGGGAAAAACGGGATTTTAGCTTTTTTCTGCCACAAACTGCCGCAGTTGGCTGATCAGATCGTCGGCGGCCCATTGGCGCGCGCGTGCCGAGCGCGCGCAGTCGCGCCACTCGGCGAGCATCCGCGCTGTAGGCACGGGCAGGCTGCCCTGCGCCGGCATGCCATTCCAGTGGTAGTGGAACAACCGTAGCGATGGCGGGGCCTCTAGCCAGTCGAGGAACGCATCGAGCTTGGCATGGTGGGCGTTGTCGTGCTGCGGGTAGATCTGCCAGACAAAGGCTTCTCCGGCCCAGAGCGCACGCACCAGCGAGTCCTCGCCGCGCACCAGGTTCAGGTCGCTGGCCCAGAGCATCTCATCGAACGCCGGTTGGGGGCACGGCGGCAGCCAGGTGATGGGCGTGTGCGGCAGCGGCGGCAGCGCGGCACGCACGGCCTCGGTGGCGCGTCCGGGAGTGACCAGCAGATGGCAGGGGGCATCGCTGGTCTCGAGCTGCTCGAGCAAGTCGGGCAGGGCAGGAGGCTCGTAGCAAAACAGCGAGACCAGGCGCGTGGCGGGGTCGATGCCGCGCGCGGCCCGCCAGGCTTCGCGATCAAACGCCCCCTGGCGTGCGCCCAGCGCGGCTTCGCGCAGCAGCCCGCCGGTGCGCGGTGTGAAGCCGGGGTAGAAGAACCAGCGCGTCAGGCCCGCGGCGGCGCCGCTCATCAGCAGCGAGGGCAGGCGATGGCAGCGCTCGACGTAAGCCTCGGCGCTCAGGTATTCGAGATTGATCCAGACCGGCGATTGCGCGGCGCCCGGGGCCTGGCGTGCCTGGCGCTGCGCCATCAGTTGCAGTATCGGTTCGGGCAGGGTGCAGCCAAAGGCCTCGATCACGACATCGCCCATGCCATCGGAGGGCAGCAGCGCGGGCTGGTCGGGCCAGGCGTGGACGCTCAACCCCTGGGGGTAGGGCGCGGAAGCCATCCAGGCCAGCGCGCTGGCGTCGTCAAGCCACAGCCGCACCTGCTGGCCGCGCGCGGCCAGTTCCGCGGCGGCGCGCCAGCACACGCCGATGTCGCCGAAGTTGTCGATCACCTGGCAGAAGATATCCCAGCGCAGGGAGTGGTTCGAATTCATGAAAGAGCCGGAAGATGCAGCGCGCCGATCGTACCGCTTTCGGTACGCCGGCACGGACACTTGCAAAGCTTGCCTCCAGCGTGCGCCAGGCCCGCCACAATAGCGCCATGTCTGAAATGCATTCCGATGAACTGCTGGCCCAGGTCGCGGCCCTGCCTTCGCTGCCCGGTGTCTACCGCTACTTCGATGCCCAGGGCGGGCTGCTGTATGTGGGCAAGGCGCGCAACCTCAAGCGCCGCGTCGCCAATTATTTCCAGAAGAACCATGGCGGCTCGCGCATCGGCCACATGGTCAGCAAGATCGTGCGCCTGGAGACCACGGTGGTGCGCTCCGAGGCCGAGGCGCTGCTGCTGGAAAACAACCTGATCAAGACCCAGCACCCGAAGTACAACATCCTGTTCCGGGACGACAAGAGCTATCCGTATCTGATGATCTCGGGCGTGGCGGCGCGCGACGGCGAGGGCGAGCAGCCGGGCCAGCGCTTTGCGCGCATGGCGTATTACCGTGGCGGCGTGGACCGCAAGAACCGCTATTTCGGGCCTTACCCGAGCGCCTGGGCGGTCAAGGAAACCATCCAGCTGCTGCAGAAGGTGTTTCGCCTGCGCACCTGCGAGGACACGGTGTTTGCCAACCGCTCACGGCCCTGTCTGCTCTATCAGATCAAGCGCTGCACCGGCCCCTGCGTGGACCTGATTTCTCCCGAGGCCTACAGCCTCGATGTGCGCAACGCCGAAGCCATGCTGCGCGGCGAGACCCAGGCGCTGCTCCAGCAGCTCGAGGCGCGCATGCTGGCGCACTCGCAGGCGCTGGAGTTCGAGCAGGCCGCGGAGGTGCGCAACCAGGTGACGGCGCTGGCGCGCGTGCTGCACCAGCAGTCGATCGAGACCACCTCGGACAAGGACGCCGACATCCTCGCGGTGCGCGTGCAGGGCGGGCGCGCCTGCGTGAACCTGGCGATGGTGCGCGGCGGGCGCCATCTGGGCGACCGGCCATACTTTCCCTCGCAGCTCGGCGACGCTGCGGCCGTGCATGACGCCGAAGGCGACGAAGAGGGCGAGGCCGCGCCCGCGCAGCCCGTCGAGGTGCTGGTGCTCGAGGCGTTCCTGGCGCAGCACTACACCAGCGTCCCGGTGCCTCCGGTGCTGGTCATGAGCCATGCGGTCGACAAGGCGCTGATCAAGGCGCTGTCGGAGTCCAGCGGGGTGCGCGTCACGGCGCTGCACCAGCCGCGCGAGCAGCGCCGTGCCTGGCTCGACATGGCGCAGCGCAATGTCGAGCTGCAGCTCGCCCGGTTGCTGGCCGAAGAGGGCTCGCAGCAGGCACGCACGCGCGCGCTGGCCGAGGCGCTCGATCTGCCGATGCACGATCTCGACAGTCTGACGATCGAGTGCTTCGACATCTCCCACACCTCGGGTGAGGCAACGAAGGCCTCGTGCGTGGTGTTCCACCACCACAAGATGCAAAGCAGCGAGTACCGGCGCTTCAATATCGAAGGTATCACCGGCGGCGACGATTACGCGGCCATGCGCCAGGTGCTGATGCGCCGCTACAGCCGCGTGGCCGAAGCCCAGCGTGAGGCCGGCGGCGCCGAGCCGGCGGCGGGCCAGGCGCGGCTGCCCGATCTGGTGCTGGTCGATGGCGGTGTCGGTCAGGTCAGCATGGCGCGCGAAGTGTTCGAGGCGCTGGGCCTGGATCTGTCGCGCATCGTCGGTGTGGAGAAGGGCGACAAGCGCAAGGTCGGACTCGAAGAGCTGGTGTTTGCCGACGGGCGCGAGAAGGTCTACCTTGGCAGGGACTCGGCGGCATTGATGCTGGTGGCGCAGATCCGTGACGAAGCCCACCGCTTTGCGATCACCGGCATGCGCGCGGCGCGCGCCAAGGTGCGCATCGGCGGCGGCCAGCTCGAGGAGATTGCCGGCGTGGGGCCCAAGAAGCGCGCGCGCCTGCTGCAGCGCTTTGGCGGCGTGCGCGGTGTGGCCGATGCCAGCATGGAAGACCTGATGAAGGTCGAAGGCATCTCGCGCGAACTGGCCGATACCATCTACCGGGCCTTGCATTGACCACTATGGCGCCGAGTGCATCAAGACCTTCGCCGCATGACACAATCGCGCTATGTTTCTGACCATCCCCACCCTGATGACCTGGACGCGCATCGTCGCGATACCTTTGATCGTGGGGGTGTTCTACACCTCCATGTCGCCGGGAATGCAAAACCTGCTGGCCACGGTCATGTTCGTGGTGTTCGCGGCAACGGACTGGCTCGATGGCTACCTGGCGCGCAAGCTCAACCAGACCTCGTCGTTCGGCGCGTTTCTGGACCCGGTGGCCGACAAGTTCCTGGTCTGCGCCGCGCTGCTGGTGCTGGTGCATCTGCAGCGCGCCGATGTGTTTGTCGCGCTGATCATCATCGGCCGCGAAATCGCCATTTCGGCGCTGCGCGAGTGGATGGCGCAGATCGGCGCGAGCAAGAGCGTGGCGGTGCACATGCTGGGCACGCTCAAGACCACGGCGCAGATGGTGGCCATTCCCTTCCTGCTGTATGACGGGGTGCTGTTCGGCGTGATGGACACCGGTGTCTGGGGCCATGTGCTGATCTGGATCGCCGCGGTGCTCACCGTGTGGTCGATGGTCTACTACCTGCAAAAGGCCGTGCCGGAGATCCGCGCCCGGGTCGAGCGCTAGGCGGGCAGCGCCGCGCTGCCAACCCGGGAACCTTCTGCCGCCCGGGTGCCACAAAAACCGGTGCCCACCGCTGGCGGCCATGCAATTGCAGCTAGAATCGCTGCAGCCGCTGGCTTTGCAGCGGAGAACATTGACACTAGGAAGGTCGATGGCATGGGCCGCATCTGATTGCGGGCTGGCCCCTGGGTGCAAGCAGTTTGCGGACTGCGCAGGCCATGGACAGCAGCGACATTCCATCCACCATTTCTCGAGAGGCCCGTTGTGAATAAGACCGAACTGATTGAGCACATCGCGAACAATGCCGACATCTCCAAGGCCGCCGCAGCGCGCGCCCTGGAATCGACCATTGAGGCGGTGAAGAAGACCCTCAAAAAGGGTGGTACAGTATCGCTCGTCGGTTTTGGAACCTTCACCGTGGGTGAGCGTTCCACACGCACCGGCCGCAACCCGCGCACCGGCGCCACGATCGAGATCCAGGCCGCCAAGGTGCCGAAATTCCGTCCGGGCAAGGCATTGAAGGATGCGTTGAACTGACAAATAGTTGCGATGGGTGCTTAGCTCAGTCGGTAGAGCGGCTCCTTTACACGGAGTAGGTCGGCGGTTCGATCCCGTCAGCACCCACCACCATCACACGAGAAACCAGGGCCTGGAGCAATCCAAGGCCCTTTTTCTTTTGGGGCAGCGCTTCGGGCGCGCGTCATTCCAAATCAGGCATGAAAACTGGCATGGCCTTAGGGTGAATGGCGTGGGAGGAGTGATTCCGATACATTTGCATGGAGTCCTGCCGTTGATTTGATGGATTCAAGATGGTGAAGGAGTGCACATGACAACACCTGTCGAGCGCAAGTTGCATGGGGTGACTATGCGTACACGTGAACACTTTCCGCCCAAAGTACCGGTTGGTGCGCAAACGGCAGCGCAGAAGGAAGAAATGTTGCGCGCCGTTCGTCTGGTGATATCCAGGCACTGGCAAGTACTGGAGGCGTTGAAAAACCGCTGATGCTCGATCCGGATTTCGTCATTTCCACCCATGACGAAATCATTGCCCGGTCGGGTGGACTCGCAGGACTGGCGCAAGCCGGGCACGGAGGGGTTGACGCGGCTCTTCAGCGAATAGCGCAGCACGTACATTACGCCGGTCTTGATGATGTCTTCGGCATCGCTGCACTGTACGGAGTTGCCATTGCGCGTGGTCACATATTCAATGATGGGAACAAGCGCACCGGACTTACCTGCGCGCTTGCCTATCTTGAGCAAGAGGGCTTCTCGATGCCCGTTGACGCGGCATTCGAGGAGGTCATGGTGGACGTCGCTTCAGGGAGAGTCGATCAAGTGGAATTTGCGACTTTCCTGTATAGCTCCTGGCATCAGTCTCGAACAGAACGCATTGGGATGCCGTCATTTCTGCCAGGAACGGCAATTGCGACTGACAGCTCGAGCCCGAAGTCTGCCAAGACTTCAAGCACCAGGCGTTCACGGCGCTGAAGTGGGTGATGCCCGGTTCTTTGGTTGCGTTGACAGTGGGCAAGGCCAAGCCGCATTTCGCGCCGCGCTCCTGGGGCCATACGGCGCAGCAGTTAGAATCTGCGCAGTTTCCTTCACCAAGGTGGCGGGGGTCGTAGGCGGGCATTGTCGTGGTGGGATGGATCAGGGCGCTGCTCCTGCTCCGGGGTACTTCCGTCGTCAGCATCCTTTGGCTTCTCACACCGTACAAAGGCGAACATGGGTTCGCCTTTTTTAATTGCTTCCACAGAAAGATCGACTATGTTTGAAGCTATCCGCAAGCACTCCAGGTTCGTGATGATCTTGTTGTTCTTGCTGATCATTCCCTCGTTCATCTTCGTGGGCATCGACCAGAACTATTTCTCGGAGTCCAGTCCGACGGTGGCTCGGGTCGATGGCCACGAGATCACGCAGGCGGACTGGGACAACGCGCACCGCATGGAAAGCGACCAGGTGCGCGCCGCGAACCCCGAAGTCGATGCCAAGCTGCTGGATTCGCCCCAGGCGCGCTACGCCACGCTCGAGCGCATGGTGCGTGACCGCGTGCTCGTGGCCTCGGCGCAGAAGATGCACCTGGTGGCCAGCGATGCGCAGCTGGTGCGCAGCCTGCAGCAGATCCCGGCGATCGCGGCGCTCAAGCGTGCCGACGGCACGCTGGACGCCGAAGCCTACCGTGCGCTCGTGGGCGCACAGGGCATGACCCCCGAGGGCTTCGAGGCCAATCTGCGCAACAACCTGTCGCTGAGCCAGGTGATGGGCTCGGCGATGAACTCCTCGTTCCTGACCGACAGCCAGCTCAAGCTGGCCATGGATGCGCTCTACCAGCGCCGCGAGGTGCAGGTGGCCCAGTTCAAGGCCAGTGATTTCGCCGCCAAGGTCGAGATCACGCCCGAAGCGCTGCAGGCCTATTACAAGGCCCATCCTGACCGCTTCCAGCAGGCCGAGCAGGCCAGCGTCGAATATGTGGTGCTGGACACGGCTGCCGTGCTGTCCACCATGGAAGTCAATGAAGACGACCTGCGCACCTACTACCAGGAAAATCTGACCCGCCTGGCGGGCCAGGAAGAGCGCCGTGCAAGCCACATCCTGATCAACGCCGGCAAGGGCGTCTCGGCCGACGAGCGCATGAAGGCGCGCGAACAGGCCCAGGCCCTGCTGGCGCAGCTGCGCAAGGACCCGAAGTCCTTTGCCGCGCTGGCCAAGCAGTCCTCGCAGGACAGCGGCACCGCGCAAAGCGGCGGCGACCTGGGCTTCTTTGCCCGTGGCGCCATGGTCAAGCCTTTCGAAGACGCGGCCTACGCGCTCAAGAAGGGCGAGATCAGCGATGTGATCGAGAGCGATTTCGGCTTTCACATCATCGAGCTGACCGACATCAAGACCCCGCCCCAGCCGAGCTTTGCCGAAGTGCGCCCGCGCCTGGAAAAGGAGCTCAAGGAGCAGCATGCGCAGCGCCGCTTTGCCGAAGTCGCCGAACAGTTCGCCAATGGCGTCTACGAGCAGGCAGACAACCTCCAGGGCGTGGCCGACAAGCTCAAGCTGAAGGTGCACAAGGCCGAGCGCGTGACGCGCGTGCCCAGCCCTGAAGCCGAGGGTCCCCTGGCCAGCCCGCGTTTCCTCGAGGCGCTGTTCGCGCGGGAATCGCTCGAGAGCAAGCGCAACACCGACGCGGTGGAAATCGGCTCCGGCATCATGGCTGCCGGTCGCATTGCCGCCTACGCACCGGCCCATACGCTGGCATTCGATGAAGTCGCCGACAAGGTGCGGGCGCTGTATGTCGCGCAGAAATCTGCGGAACTCGCGCGCGAGCAGGGCCAGGCCCAGCTCAAGGCGTGGAAGGACCAGCCCGCCAGCGCCGCGCTGGGCACTGCGCTGGTGGTGGGCCGCGACCAGTCGCAAAGCCTGCCGCGCGAGGTCATCGACGCTGCGCTGCACGCGCCCGTGAATGCCTTGCCCGCCTGGAGCGGTGTGGATCTTGGCAACCTCGGCTATGCCGTGGTGAAGGTCAATGCCGTGGTCGAGCGCCCGGCCCAGGACGCGCAGATCGTCGCGGCGCAAAAGCAGCAGCTGGCCCAGTGGTGGGCGGGTGCCGAAGGCGCCGCCTACTACGAGATGCTCAAGGCCCGCTTCAAGGTGCAGATCAAGGTCGACCGTCCCTGACATCGAATGCCGCCAGATCGCGAAACTTGCAAACCTTGCGATAGGACGGCATTTTCTGGCTTAGAATAGATGCTTCTACGGTGGCTGTAGCTCAGTTGGTAGAGTCCAGGATTGTGATTCCTGTTGTCGTGGGTTCGAGCCCCATCAGCCACCCCAAAATA
>JBEVDH010000098.1:0-3619 GCA_040514115.1 Comamonas sp.
CCTGACGCCCGCATTGCAGCTGATCGCCACGACGGCGGCCAGCTGGAACCTGATTGCGCCGGTGCGCTCGCGCCGTCGGGTGCGGCGCATCGCGCTGCGCAGCCTCGCGCGGCCCGGCCTGGCGCGCACCGGCTGCGGCACCGCGGCGGAGGCGGCATGAGCATTCGCGGCATTCACCACCTGCAGCTCGCGTTCCGTGCGGGGCGCGAGCAGGCCATGCGGCATTTCTACCGCGATCTGCTGGGCCTGAGCGAGCTGCCTGGCGCGCGCGCGCCGGGCGCGGCGCAGCGCGCCCAGACGCTGCGTTTCGCGGCGGGCGAGCAGCGCATCGACCTCGTCGGCGTGGCGCAGTGGCAACCACTGCCCGCGGTATCGCACCTGGCCTTTGCGGTGCAGGACCTGCAGGGGCTGCGCCAGCGGCTGCTCGCCGCGCAGCTGCCGCTGGTCGAAAACCAGTGCCTCGCGGGCTTCGTGCGTTTCTACCTCAAGGACCCCGCGGGCAACCAACTTGAATTCCTGGAGACCGGGGCCGTGGCATGAATTTCCAGCAATTGCGTTCGGTGCGTGAAACCGTGCGCCGGGGCTTCAACCTCACCGAGGTGGCGCAGGTGCTCTATACCTCGCAGCCTGGCGTGAGCCGGCAGATCCGCGAGCTCGAGGAAGAATTGGGCGTGCAGATCTTCGTGCGCGCCGGCAAGCGCCTCACCGGCCTGACGCCGCCCGGCGCGAGCCTGATGCCCACCGTCGAGAAGCTTTTGTTCGAGGCCGACAACCTGCGCCGCGCGGGCCTGGACTTCAGCGCCAGCGAGCAGGGAAAGCTGTCGATCGCGGCGACGCATTCGCAGGCGCGCTACGCGCTGCCGCAGGTGGTGCGCGACTTCCGCAGCCGCTTTCCGCATGTCGTGCTGCACCTGCACCAGGGCTCGCCCCAGCAGGTCGCGCAGATGCTGCTCAATGGCGAGGCCGACATCGGCGTCGCGACCGAAGCGCTGAGCAACCACGAGGACCTGGTCACGCTGCCTTGCTACCGCTGGACGCACAGCGTGGTCGTGCCGCCGGGCCATGCGCTGCTGGATGCGCCCGGGCCGCTGACGCTGGACCAGCTGGTGCAACACCCGATCATCACCTACGAGCAGGGCTTCACCGGCCGCGCGCATATCGACGAGGCCTTTGCACGCGAGGGGCTGACGCCCGATGTGGTGCTGTCGGCCATGGATGCCGATGTGATCAAGACCTATGTCGAGCTGGGTATGGGCGTGGGCATCGTCGCGTCGATCGCGGTCGATGCCGAGCGCGACCGCCATCTGCGTCTGCTCGACGCCGGCCATCTGTTCGAGGTCAACCTCACGCGCCTGGGCCTGCGCCGCGGCGCCTGGCTGCGCGGCTATGCGTTCCACTTCATCGAAAGCTTCGTGCCCACGCTCACGCGCGATGTCGTGGCCAAGGCGCTGGAAGACACGCACACCGCGGACTGACCGGCTGCGCATCGGGGACAATCGCGCCTTGTGTTTTCCTCCGGTGGCGCCGCGCGGCGCCGCGCGCCTGCCATGCCCCGCTACTTTCTCCTGCACAAGCCCTATGGCGTGCTGTCCCAGTTCACTCCCGAGGACGGCGCGCGTTCGCTGGCCGAGTTCGGCCTGCCCAAGGGCGTGTATCCCGCGGGACGCCTGGACAAGGATTCAGAGGGCCTGCTGCTGCTCACCGACGACGGCCCGCTGATCGAGCGGCTGCTCAACCCGCGCAATGAGAAACCCAAGACCTACTGGGTGCTGGTCGAGCGCGTGCCGGGCGAGGAGGCGCTGCAGCGGCTGCGGGGCGGCCTGCGCATCGAGGACTACCAGACCAAGCCCTGCACGGCGCGGCTGCTCGACCCGCAGCCCGAGGTGCCGCCGCGCGTGCCGCCGGTGCGGCTGCGCAAGTCGGTGCAGGATGTGTGGCTCGAAGTGAGCCTCGTGGAAGGCAAGAACCGCCAGCTGCGCAAGATGACCGCGGCCATAGGCCACCCCACGCTGCGGCTGGTGCGGCAAAGCATGGCGAATCTGCAGCTCGAGGGGCTGGCGCCGGGCGCGTGGCGGGAAATCAGCCGGGCCGATATCCAGTTCTGAAAACTATGGCGCTCCGGACACCTGTGCCATGAACGTCGGCCCGGTCTCGCCGTCGCGCCAGCCGGGGTAGGTTTCCATCACTTCGGCGAACAGCGCCGAGTCGATCCAGCGCTGCAGCCAGGCCTGCAGCGCGGGCCAGGGCTGCTCGGTCCACTGGGCTTCGTCGATGCGCGCGAACTGGCGCACGAAGGGGCGCAGCGCCATGTCGGCCAGGCTCGGGTGCCGGCCGAACAGGTAGCCGGAGTCGGCAAGTTGCTCGTCCAGCGCGGCCAGCCAGGTCAGGGCTTCGGTCTGGGCGTCGTTGACTTCGGCGGCGCTGTAGCGCTCGGGGTATTTGCAGCGGTCGAGCGCGGGCTTGAAGCGCGTGTCCAGATCGGCGATCAGCGCCAGCATGTCGGCCTCGCTGCCTTCTGTCGGCGCCAGCCAGCCGTCAGGGTCGTTCTGGCGCAGCGCCCAAAGCATGATTTCCAGGCTCTGCTCGATCACGCCATCCGTCGTGACCAGCACCGGGACCGTGCCTTTAGGCGAAGCCAGCAGCAGCGCCTGGGGCTTGGCGCGCAGATTGACCTCGCGCAGCTCGCAGGCAATGCCCGCATGGGCCAGCGCCAGGCGCGCGCGGATGGCGTAGGGGCAGCGGCGGAAGGAATAAAGGACGGGCAGGGGCATGGAAGGCGGGGGAGGAAAAGAGCTGTTGATGATAGCGGGGCCGGGGTGCCGTTGGGCGGGAGCCTGAGGCTTGATGTTTTGCGGCAGGCGTTTTGATGTTTGTCGTGTCGGCTCGCCATCCTGAGACTTTTCGACCGCAGGAAGAACGAACCGTTTCTTTTCTAGAGAGAGCACGCCCTTCATCCTTCGACAGGCTCAGGACGAACGGTTTTACGCGTGTCGCGACCCCTCGACACGCTCGGTCGAGCGGCGCGCCCGTGGGGTTTGCGTTCGCCCGGAGCCTGTCGAAGGGTGGACGGCCCGCCCGACAAGCGCAAAGCGCTTGAACTCGGCACGGGACCTCAGGATCGGGCGAGCGGATGGGCCCGTCATCCTTTGACTGGATTGCCGGACCACCACATGTCAAAGCTTCTTGACCAGCACCTGGCTCTTGCGATCCCAGTTGTACTTCGCCTTGCGCGCTTCGGGCAGCCAGTTCGGGTCGACGGGTTGGAAGCCGCGCTTGATGAACCAGTGCATGGTGCGCGTGGTCAGCACGAAGATGCTTTCCAGGCCGGCGGCGCGCGCGCGCTGCTCGATGCGCTTCAGCACCTTTTCGCCATCGCCCTGGCCCTGGCTTTGCGGCGACACGGTGAGCGCGGCCATCTCGGCCGTCTTGGCTTCGGGATAGGGATAGAGCGCCGCGCAGGCGAAGATCACGCCGTCGTGTTCGATCACGGTGTAGAGATGGGCGTCGCGTTCGATCTCGGTGCGGCTGCGTTTGACCAGCGTGCCGTCCTTCTCGAAGGGCTCGATCAGCTGCACGATGCCGCCCACGTCGTCGGCGCTGGCCTCGCGCACGCTCTCCA
>JBEVDH010000102.1:0-8205 GCA_040514115.1 Comamonas sp.
ATCAAGCGTGCGGCGGCCGAGCTGGGGCTCGATGGTGGGGAGGAGCCCCAGCTGCATTGAGGGCTGGGTCCTGCACTTGCGGCAAGTTTGCGTCAAGTGCAGCCCCCGGAAACCCTCTTGTCGAGAAGCAACTCCACCAAGCCGGGGCCCGTTGCCGTGTCCATAAAACCGCTGGGCTTGCGCATGCCCAGCGACGGGTTCGGTTCCTCGATCCATCCGCCGAACCACTTGGCTGCGTCAAAACCCGGGCTGAGTTCGGGATCGCCCTATTCGTCTGCCAAACAGCTGGCGGGTTTTGCTGCGATTTGATCGGTCCGGCCTGTTCAGCGGCCCGAATGCCTCACGATCTGCTGATCAACAGCGAAACCACCCCGGCGGCAATCATCGGGCCGACCGGCACCCCGCGGAAGAACGCCACCCCGATGATCGTGCCGATCATCAGCCCGGCCACCACGCCAGGCTGCGCCGCCATCAGCGTCACACCGCGCCCGCCGAGCCAGGCGACAAATATGCCGACCAGGATGGCAACCGCCGATTTCCAATGCGTGAAGGATTTGAGCAGGTCCATTGCCGGGATCTTGCCGCTGGCAATCGGCACCATGACGGCCACCATCAGCAGGAAGATGCCGATGTTCAGCCCGTGCTTTTGCAGCCAGGGGAAATACAGCGCCAGGGGCGAAACGCGGATGATGATCAGCACCACCATGGCGGCGGCCACGGTGTGGTTGCCGGCAAATACGCTGATGGCGGCCAGGGCCAGCAAGATGAGAACAATGGGGTCGAAAAAGGACATGGCGGGACCGCCGCGCAGGGCTGCGGCAGGTCGTTGAGTAAAAGGCAAAATTTTCGCATCTTTGGGACAGGTCGGTGTCGATGAATGGCGCCGCGGCTTGCAAAAGCACATCGTTGGGCGCGCGACGCGCCTTGTAGGCGCCATCAGGCGGTTTTTTGTGGAAAGGGCGAGAGCCGGCCTGTGCAATCAACAAAGTGGGGCCACAGCGCGTTGTGCCGCTGTAAGGAAAACATCGCTTTAGATGTTTTTTGGCCAGCCAGAGCAAATGCATAACCTGCTCCCGCGGCCTGACAGCAACCGACAACTCTGGTTCTCTGACACCAGAACAAGCACAGCTTGCCATTGCCGGAGCGAGGGCAAGTCAAGGGTGATTTGTTCGCAGCCGACTCTGCCAATACCAGTTTTCCGGTTTCAGAACGTGCCCTCTTCGGCTCCGCATCCATCGGTGCCGCACAGCCTCAACTATGCGGCGGTTTCGCTGGCCAATACATTTTTAAAACACATTTCCACTCCAATGCGGGAAGTGGAAATATAGAAAACCCTGCACAAAGCACTAGCCTCGGTGAATTTCGCAGCCAGCTTCCTCACGACTATTGAATTTCCATCCTATTTCAAGCGGATTTTATTCGCTGTGCATTGCGACCGCGCTGCGCAAACACCGACCAATTTGACTCCAGACATTCCCTGGTAGCAATTCAAACCGCGATACGGCGAGCGAATATCTTACAAATTTGTTAGCCATCGAACCGCACAAGCGCCGTCTCAATATGGATGAATATCAACCCAATTACACACGGATACAGGGGTTTCATGCGTCAATACAAATTTATTGCCAATGGATTATGCATGGTGCTTTCCATCGCATCTACTGCAGCGCTGGCTGATCTGCCTCTCACGGTGGAAGACCTTTTCACAGATAAAGGAAAGTACAAGCTGGACGTCTCTTTGTCTTATGCCAACAGCGATAGACACGGAATTTCCACCGGTGAACCTGTCACGGTGCAGACCGGCGTGGCATCCTTTATTACCATACCGACCGCCCTCGGCGAAAGCCATGGTAACAGTGATTATATTGTCAGCACCTTGGGCCTACGGTATGGACTTTCGGTCGAGGCCGAAATCTACGCTCGCGGCAGCTACTTACACAGCAGCCAACGCCACAGCGGGGTTTTCGGCACTAGCAGCAGCAGTGCGGATCGCTTTTCCGATGCATGGGTCGGTTTGAACTACCAGTTCAAAAAGGAGGATGACATCCCAGCTCTATTAGGATTTTCAGAAATCGCACTCGCGGAAAGGAATCGAGTGAGCAGCAGCTCCTTCAAATCTGGATTAATGGGTCTTTCTGCCTACCAATCAATCGACCCCGTGGTCATTTCTTTCACTACCGCCTATCAGTTCAATCGAAGTCGAAAAGACGGCAGCGCCGCGTACAAGCCAGGCAATTTTTTCTTGGCCAGTCCTTCCATTGCTTTCGCAGTCAACGAAAAAGTGACTTTAAATACCGGGCTGCAATGGAAAAATCAGCAAGCTAGCCAATTAGACGGCGCAACGCAAGGATTTCGCCATACCAGCACCTATCGCGGCTGAGCGTGACATCGCCCTGAAATTCTTCCATCGTTTTCACCAAGAAAAAACTCAATCCATAGATTATTACCGAAAAATTTTTTATTGTTTCATCATGCAAAAAAATCCAAAAAAAATCTTGGCAACTTTGAAAACAAAGTTTATGACGCAGATGGCGACTACTGCTTCAATCTTATTCACATAATTATTTTTGTTTTCTGTGCGTTACTCTTCGTTATTTTTAAAGTATTCAGCTAAATTCTGGCATTACATTCAAATATCAATCCATTAAAATCATATGATTCGATCATCTTTCAATCTATTTTTATTGCGTGAACTCCCGTGGTCTACATTCAACTTTCCACGTTGGCAGCCAATCCTTGGTCTAACGCTGCTCGGGATTTTAATGGGGTGTGATTTTTTCGCCCGTTCGGCATTACCCGAAATAGCAGGCATGCCATTTATTTCCCTAGGTATCACGCTGATATCTTTTGTAGTACTGATATGGTTTTGTTTTCCAATCATCACGGGCCTTTTGAGATGGTGGATGAAACGCGGTGGACGTTGGGACGGTCAGGGCGACATGTTCAACCTACTTGCCGCATCGTGGCTGTTTGTGGATTTTCTGTCCGCAGGTCTAGCCGCAATCGGCGTGCCTGCATTACTGATCTTGCCGCTATGGCTGTATTCCATATGGGTAAGCGCCAATGCGCTTTCTGGAGCAATAACAAAAGCCAGTCTGGCCTACAGCATTGGCGGAATTGTGCTGACTCTTATTCCCATGATGGCTATATATACATTGGTCATGACAGCAGTGAATTTTGTAATGGTGGGATTGAGCACGGTCTCTCCCTCGTTCATATGACACGTATACGTCTGGGTGTGACGGGCTGGGCACTTGCGGGATGGTTATTTGGCCATGGTGCGCTGGCCGAAGAAGCTTTTGTCACCATGCATTCGCTGACCATCCATATCCCGTTAAAAAGCTGGAAGACGCTGCGCGATGCACGTATTGTCAAACAAGACGTGGACTATTCCTGCGGTGCGGCGTCCTTGGCCACCTTGCTCAATGCCTATTATCGCCAAGACGTGACTGAACAAGAACTTCTCGTGGCACTGGACAAAGGCGAGGGCCGGGCCAGTTTTGAAGACATGCAGCGCGCCCTGCCGGCATTTGGCTTCAAGGCGCAAGGTTTCGCCGGCAGCTGGGAGCAACTCGCAAAGCTGAAGATACCAGTGATTGTTTATCTCAAGCACCGCAAGGACGATCATTTTTCCGTTCTGCGCGGCATTGATGAAAATACCGTATGGCTGGCTGATCCTAGCCTGGGGAACCGCACCTATAGCCGCCAGCAGTTCCTGGAGATGTGGGAAACTCGAGCGCACGACAAAGACCATTCCGAGCTGCGCGGCAAGTTTCTGGCAGTTTTGCCTGCCACTGCCCACATCCGTTCGAACGATGATTTCTTTACCCGGGCGCCGCGCCGGCAGACGACGCCAGCTGTACGACAACTCGCTATACGGCACTTTCCCTGACCCACCGATTTGCACGGCCGATTCTTGCCCGCTCGAGCGACGCAGCGAAAAATTGGCTTTTGGTAATAGCACCTTTCAAGCGCCGTCCTCGACCGTTGGCGCAGTCTCGCTGCCTGGGCTCCACACCCGTCCCGCATATTCGCTGCCGTCGAGCTCATCCGCCTCCATGCGCTGCAAATACTCCACCTGCCACGCCCGGTCGGCCAAAAACAGATCCCTGCCTATGGATGACACCAACCGCGGCACATTGTGTTTGAGGCTGCCCGTATCCCCCACCGGCCGGCCGTGGCTGGCCATCGCGGGGGCGCCGAAGCAATGGATATTGGCCAGCCAGGGTGCAGTGCCTGGCCGGGCCTCGGTAAAGCCGAAGCCAGCGTCGAGATAGGGGTGGCGCCCCAGCTCGGCGTCCGGCGCGCCCCATTCGGGCCGGTGGTGCTGGCTCCAGGTGGCGATCTGCGGCGCGATGCGGGCCAGTTCGGGCCGGGATGCCAGGTCCACGGCGTAGCCCGTGCCCAGCACCAGGTGGTCGAAGGCAAAGCTGCCGTCCGAGGCATCCAGCAGGATTTCGTTTTCCTCTTGGCGCAAGCCCTGCCAACGACTGCCCAGATGCAGATGGAAGTTCTGATGCCCAGCCGCGCGCTGCACCGCATGCCGCGGGGGCGCGCCGCCGCTTTCGCGGTAGGCGCGCATCAGTTGCCACCGGTCGGCATCGGGCAGCGTGTGGAAGAACTCGAAGGCGCCGACATGGGAGAACGCCTTCATGCGGCTGCCACGCGCGAGATCCGGGCGGCGCGCAAACAGATGCACCTGGGCCGCGCCCTGCTCCAGCGCAGTTGAAGCGGCGTCGAAGGCCGAGGCGCCCGCGCCGAGCACGGCCACGCGCTTGCCGGCGAGATCGGGCAGCGGGGCGTGGGTATGCGAGTACAGCGCCGGCGCCAGCGCCTGGCGCACCTGATCGGGGATGCGCGGCGTGCCGCAGCCGTTGACCCCGGTGGACAGCACCAGCTTGCGCGTGACTTCGGTGACGGTGCGGCCGTCCGGTGCGCGCAGCGTCAGCTGCAGGCCGCGCCCGGCCAGGGGTTCGATGTCGAGCAGGCGCGTGCCGTTGCGCACCACGCTGGCACTGGCCTGGCGGTACCAGCGCAGATACTCAGCCCACGCCAGGCGCGGAATGCGCTCGAGCGCGGCATAGGCGGCCGCGCCCCGGGTGGCCTCATACCAAGCCTCGAAGCCGAGTTCGGCAATGCCCGATTCGGGGCCGGTCAGGCTCTTGGCGGTGCGCAGCGTAGGCATGCGCGCGATGGTGGACCACACGCCCTCACTGCCTTCGGGCGCCTGGTCGATGGTCGTGATGCGGCCGATGCCCGCGCGCCGCAGCGCCAGGCCAATGGCCATGCCGCTTTGGCCGCCGCCGACAATAAACACGTCATGGTCGGTGCCGGCGCGTGGCGGCACCCAATCGGCGGGTGCATCGCGCAGCAGTTGCAGCGCGCGGCGCACCTGGCCGGCCAGTGCCTGCTCCGCGGGGCTCATGCGGCGTGCTGCGCGCCAGCGCCTTGGGCGTCGCGCTGGCGGGCGCCGGCGCGCAGCAGCGGCAGCAGGGCCTTGCCGTACTCGGTGGCGTCGACGCGCGGGTCGAACCCGCGAAACAGGAAGTTGGTGACGCCCAGGTCGTAGTACGCGAGCAGCGCCTCGGCGACTTGCTCGGGCGTGCCGACGATCGCGGTAGTGTTGCCCGGCGCGTTGGTCGCTGCGGCCACGCCCATGAACAGGCGCTCGTCGAGCACCGGCCCCTGCTCCACCAGGCGCAGCAGCCGGCGCGAGCCTTCGTTTTCCGCCTCGGCGGGTGGCTTGTGGCCGCCAAACACCCGGCTCTTGTGGCTCCACAGGCCGACTTCGCGCGTCTGGTCGGCGATCTCGCGTGCCTGGCGCCAGGCCTGCTGCTCGGTGTCGCCGACGATGACGCGAATCGAGATGCTGAACGTCGGCTTGCGCCCCAGTGGCGCGGCGTGGGCGCGCACGCGGCCGATCAGCTCGCGCGTGCCGTCCAGCGTCTCGCCCCACAGCGCATAGAGGTCGGCATGCTTGGCCGCCACGCGCAGCGCGGGCTCCGAGGCCCCGCCAAAGGAGATCGGGATACCGCCGGGCTGCAGCGGCTTGAGCTCCGAGAACGCGCCCGCCACCTGGTAGTAGCGGCCCGCATAGTCGAGGGGCTGCTCCTGCGCCCACACAGCGCGCACGATGTCGAGGAATTCATCGGTGCGCGCATAGCGCTCGTCGTGGCCGAGGAAGTCGCCGTCGCGCTGCTGCTCGGCATCGCGCCCGCCGGTGATCACGTGCAGGCGCAGGCGCCCGCCGGTGAAGTGGTCCAGCGTGGCGAGCTTGCGCGCGGCCAGCGTCGGCGCGACAAACCCGGGGCGGTGCGCGAGCAGGAAGCGCAAGTTGCGCGTCACGCCCGCGGCGCGCGCGGCGGTGAGGAAGTTGTCGGCCCAGCCGGCGTTGTGCGGCAGCAGCACGCCGTCGAAGCCGGCCGCGTCATGGTCGCGCGCCACCTGCTCGATATGGGCGCTGTCGAAGGCCGGGCCCTGCGCGGCGATGATTTCGGAGAACAGGCGCGGATAGAGCGTGCCGTAGAGTTCAATGGACATGGATTTTCCAAAAAAAAGGGACGGCCTCAGCCGCGGATCTGCGCGGCCTCAATCACGCGGTTGTTCAGCGCGATTTCGCTCTTGATCAGGTCGGTGATCTGCTGCTGCTTGAGCGGCAGGATCTCCACGCCCAGCGCCTGCAGTTCCTTGATGACCGCGGGCTTCACGGCGATTTCGGCATAGGCCTTGAGCAATGCCTCGACCACCGGCTTGGGTGTGTTGCGCGGCACGGCGGCGAGAAAGAAATTGGTCGCTTCCCACCGGGGCACGCCGGCCTCGTCGATGCTGGGCACGCCCGGCAGATCGGGGGCGGAGCGCGCGCCGCTGAAGGCCAGGCCGCGCAGCCGGGCGTCGCGCACATACTGGCCGGCCAGCGGATCGAGCACCAGCTGCACATGGCCGGCCAGCGCGTCGTTGACGGCCAGCGCCGAGCCGCGGTAAGGCACATGGACGATGTCGATGCCGGTGCGCTGGCGCAGGTACTCGCCCGCGATATGGCCGCCGGTGCCGTTGCCCGCGGTGCCATAGTTGATTTTTCCGGGGTGGGCGCGCGCGTAGGCAATCAGCTCGGGCAGGCTGCGGATCGGCAGCGACGGATGCACCGCGAGCACAAAGCGCACATGGCCGAGAAAGCCCACCGGAATGAGGTCAGTGAGCGGATCGTAGGGCGCGCCGATGACCTGCGGCGCCGAGGTCAGGTTGCCGCTCGAGGCATTGAGCAGGGTGTAGCCATCGGCTGCGACCTGCACCACTGCGTTGGTGCCCAGCGTGCCGCCCGCGCCGCCGCGGTTGTCGATGATCACGGGCTGGCCCAGCACCGCCGCCAGCTCGCGCCCGGTGATGCGCGCCACCAGGTCGTTGGTGCCGCCCGGTGGATAGGGGCTCACCAGGTGCAGGGCGCGCTGCGGATAGCCGCCGGCGCCGTTGGCGGCATGCGTCAACGGCGCCAGGGTGGACAGAGACAGGGAGCCGGCGCCGGCCAGCAGCAGGCGCCGGCGCGAAAGGAAGGAAGTCATGGGAGGGCGGACAGAAGGTGGAAATTGCTTTCCATTCTTCGAATCCGCGGCCCTCAGGGCAACGACCGATTGCGCATATCTTCATGCGCTATGCGTTGGCGGCCCCTGTCCTGGCCGCCCCCGCCTTCCAGCAGCGCTCAGCCCGTGGCGAGATCGCCATTGACGACGCGCGCCAGGCCCAGCGGATTGGCCTGCTGCAGCGCCGCTGGCAGCAGCTCGTCGGGCAGGTCCTGGTAGCACACCGGGCGCAGAAAGCGATCGATGGCGGTGGCGCCCACCGACGTGAACATCGGGTTCGACGTCGAGGGAAACGGGCCGCCGTGGACCATCGCATGGCAGACCTCGACGCCCGTCGGGAAGCCGTTGGCCAGGATGCGGCCGGCCTTGCGCTCGAGCACCGGCAGCAGGCGCCGCGCGTCGGCGTAGTCGCCCGCGTCGATCTGCAGCGTCACGGTGAGCTGGCCTTCGAGGTGCTCGGCGAGCTGCAGCACTTCCTCGAAGTTCTTGGCACGGATGACAATCGAGGCCGGGCCGAACATTTCTTCTTCCAGCACCGGCGAAGCCAGCAGGCGCTGCGCGTCGGTCACGTAGAGCGCGGCCTCGGCGGCGTTGGGCTGGGCGCCCGCGGACAGGCCCTGGGCAACCCGCT
>JBEVDH010000223.1:0-4899 GCA_040514115.1 Comamonas sp.
GCGCCGGGCTATCGCTGCGCGCGGGGGCCGCCGTGGGCACCGTGGGCAGCACCAGCAGGCAGCCGGGCGCGTGAAAGATCCGCGCCATCGCGGCCACGGCCTGCACCCGGCGCTGCTGCGCCCGGGCCACCGCGTCAGGGGAAATGAGCGCCGCGCGCTCGAAGCGCTCGCGCACATCGGCGCCCAGCGTGGGGCCGTTTCGCTTGAACCACGGGCCATGCTGCTGCCAGATCTCCGCGGCCTGCCGCGTGCGACAGGCCTCGGCCCAGCCAGGCAGATCGAGCGCCTCGCCCGCCGCATGCAACTTGCCACGTGCCTGCAGCGCGGGCAGCAACGCCTGCCAGGCGGCGTGGATGCCGTCGTCGAGCAGCGCCGTCACTTCGGGGCTGTGCAGCAGCTGCACGCCTTGCTGCAACTGCTGGGAGAGGTCCGCTGCCGGGGCCGAAGCCGCGAGCTGCGCAAAGGTGGCGGCCAGCACCTGGCCGTCGCGCGCGAACCAGCCCACCGTATCGAAGCTGTGCGCCAGCGTGAAGCAGCCATTGGTGGCAATGCGCCCGTGCGTGGGGCGCATGCCCCAGAGGCCACAGTAGCTCGCGGGCAGGCGCACCGAGCCGCCGCAATCGGTGCCCAGCGCGATATCCGCATCGCCTGCCGCCACGGCCACGGCCGAGCCAGAAGAAGAGCCTCCGGCCAGGCGCTCGGGCGCGGCCGGGTTGATCGGGCTGCCGTAATGTGCATTGATGCCGGCGAGGCTGTAGGTCAGCTCGTCGGTCACGGTGCGGCCCACGCAGGCCGCGCCGGCGTCGAGCAGCCGCTGCACGGCCAGCGCATGGCGCGGGGCGGGCCGCTGCGCATCGCGCCAGGCGGGGCTGCCCGCGCCGCAGCGCAGGCCGGCAATGTCGAACACATCCTTGACGGCCAGGGTCAGCGCGCCCAGCGGCCCGCCAGCGCCACCCGGCGCGGGCAGCGCGTCGTCGCCTTCGCCCACGAACGCACCGTGGTGCCCGGGGCGCAGCAGCGCGGCTGTGGCTTCAGGCGTGGGCACCACGGGCGGCCTCCTGCGCCTGCGGAAGGATCGGCGCCGTGGCGTCGAAACGCTCGCCGGCGCGCAGGCAGAACGCCGGGGTCAGCATCTGCTCGGTGACCACCTCGGTGCCCTCGTTGTCGCGCAGCACCCAGCGCCCGCGCTCATCATGAAGCACGCTAATGTCGGCCACGCCGCCGACCTTGAGCGTGCCGAGCTCGCCCTCCATGCCGACCATGCGCGCCGCGTTGCGCGTGACCATCGCCACGACATGCGTGAGCGGCAGGCCCAGCGCCAGCATGCTGGTCATCGCCGACACCAGGCTGAAGCGCGTCTTGCCCTTGAAGATGTGGTCCTCTTCGTCGGGATGGCTGTCGGGCGTGCCCGGTGGGGCCGGCACCTGGGTGTTGTAGCCATGCATGTCGGCGCCCAGCGTGTCGGGAATGACGCCAGCGTCCAGCACGATGCGCGCGGTCTGGTAGCTGAAGTGCGAGCCATGGCCGACATCGATCTTCAGGCCGCGCCGGATGGCTTCGTGCACCAGCGGATGCAGCTTGCCGTCGAGCTCGACAAACCCGCCCGGATGGCGGCTGAAGGGATGGGCCAGGATGTCGCCCGGCTTGAGCATGTCCACCACCTGGTTGAAGATCGAGTCGGGATTGACCGCCAGGCCACCCTCCTCGGGCTTGGGCCAGAGCTGGCCGAAGTGAATGTAGACCGGCAGCTCGGCCTCGCGCCCGATGCGCGTTGCAATCCGCATCACATCGACGCCCCAGCGCGCGAAGCCGCCGATTTCCGCATGCGCCTTGAGGCCCCGCACCACATCGCGGTTGCCGCGCGCCGAGCGCACCGTGGCCTCGACATCCAGGCATTCGGGCCGGTAGAGCTCGGGGTAGTAATGCCCTTCCAGCCCGCCCACGAGGTAAGCCGAGAGATAGGCCAGCACCCGCGTCTTGGAGGGCTCCACCACATACTGGCGAAAGCCCGGCAGCGTGATGCAGCTGGGCCCGCCCTGGTCGACCAGCGTGGTGACCCCCGAGTGCACGCCGCACATGTCGGGATTGAGGCCAAAGCGCCCGGTCACGCCCTGGTAGACATGCCCGTGGGTATCGATCAACCCCGGCAGCACCAGCTTGCCGCGGCAGTCGATGCTTTGCGTGTCTGCAGAGATCCCGCCGGCCAGGTCCTGGCCGATGGCGACGATGCGGCCATCGGCCACGAGCACATCGAAAACGCCGTCCCGTCCCACCGTGGGATCGATCACCCGGCCCCCTGTCAATAGCATGCTGCGCATAAAGAAAAGCCGGCGCCAGGGCCGTTGCAGTTGAAGATAGGTGGTGTACCGCATAAATTGTGCCAGCGTGTTTTCTTCAGTTTGGTGCGCTCTTGGGGATAGACTCGGCACATGACAACCGAAGCTTCCGAGGCGTCCCTGCGTGCGCAGCTGGACGACTACTACCAGCGCTCCGCGCTGTTTTCACGTCCCGGCTTCCTGCTGCGCCGGCTGCACCAGATCCATACCGGGTTGTTTGCCCAGGAGACCGGGCAGTACGGCGTGACGCCGGTGCAGTACAGCGTGCTCACCATCCTGGTGGCACTCGGGGAGATGGACCAGAACACCCTCGCGCTGGAGATCGGCCTGGAGCGCTCGAGCGTCGCGGAAGTGCTGCCGCGCCTGGAAGCCCGCGAGGTCGTCGAGCGGCGCCAGTCGACGCTGGACCGGCGTGTCAAGCTGGTGCGCATCACACGCAAGGGCCGCGCGCTGGTCAAGCGCATGGAGCAGGCCGCGCAGCGCGCCCATGACCGCACCATCGCCCCGATCCCGCCCGAGGAGCGCGAACTGTTCATGCTGCAGCTCAGTCGCCTGGTCGAGGCGCACAACGATTCAAGCGTGGTGCCGCTGCGCATCCGCTGAGGCCGCCTCAAAAAAAGGAGGTACACCCCGTTTTGGGGAATGCCCCGCAACGGGTGCGCCACAACTGTGCATGCGGCGTCGATGGCGGCACTCAAAAGCGCCCCGATTCGCGCCATATATGTGGCACACCACATGCTTTTGGCGTGGATCTCCTGGCGTGCGCATGACCTGCATCAGCGAAACGGGATTCTTTTGGCGGATGTGGCACGACTGTTGCTCTGAACGTTGCAGCAGCCGGAAAAAAGGCTGCGAACGCGTGGGAATGCAACGTATGCAAGCCCGGGAGCGCCCGAAGTACTGTCCGACCGACGGTTTTCCGGGTTGTTCCTTGGCCATATATGTGGTGTACCCCTTATTTGGGAGGGAATGCTGCGCCGCTGGCGGCCGGCAGCTCTTTTTGTCGAGCCACTGCTTACCTAAGGAAACGTCCATGATGATTACCCAGAACTTGCGCACACTGCTGGCCACTGCGGCGCTGGCGACGCTGGCCGCGCAGGCTTCGGCGCAGGACACCATCAAGATCGGTGTGACCATGCCGCTGACCGGACCGGTCGCGGCCTCCGGGAACTACGTCACCAACGGCGCGCGCATTGCCGCCGACGTCATCAACCGCAAGGGCGGCGTGCTGGGCAAGAAGCTGGAACTGGTCATCGAGGACAACAAGTCCAACCCGCGCGAGGCCGTGAACTCGGCGGAAAAGCTCATCCTCAAGGACAAGGTGCCGGTGATGATGGGCGCCTGGAGCTCGACCTTCACGCTGGCGGTGATGCCCAAGCTGATGGAGTACGGCGTGCCGATGGTGGTCGAGACCGCCTCCTCGGGCAAGATCACGACCGCCGGCAACCCGTGGATCTTCCGCATCAGCCCGACCTCGGCGATGGAGTCGGTGGCCTTTGGCAAGCAGCTGGGCAGCTTCTCGCCGGCGATCAAGAAAGTCGACTTCCTCTCGGTCAACAACGACTGGGGCCTGGGCGCGACGGCCGCGTTCAAGAAGATGCTCGAAGAAAAAGGCGTCACGGTGGGCCGCGCCGAAACCATGGCGCCCGATGCCACCGACCTGTCGGCGCAGCTCGCGGCGCTGAAAAACACCGGCGCCGACACGCTGATCGTGACCTCGGGCATCGAGCAGCTGACGCTCGCCATCCGCCAGGCCGGCGAGCAGCGCCTGCCCCAGCGCATCATCACGACGGGCGGCTCCTTCCCCGAGCCGCTGCTCAAGACGCCCGGCCCCAAGGGCTATGCCAGCCAGCATCTGCTGTTCTTCGCACCCTGGGACATCACGCGCGCCAAGTACCCCGAAGTGGCCAAGGAGTTCGCCGACGCCTGGACCGAACGCAAGTGGGACCTGCCCGGCCAGTCCGAGGGTTTCCGTGGCTATGACGCGATCCTGACCATTGCCGAAGCGATCCGCATTGCCGGCAAGGCCGAGCCCGCCGCGATCCGCGACGCGCTGTGGAAAGTGAAGATCAAGGGCGTCAACGGCGACATCGCCTTCGCCAAGGAAGGCCCGGCCGGCAAGGAAAGCGGCCAGAACGAGCCCAGCGTCTACGTCGTCGAGCTCAAGGACGGCAAGGTCCAGGTCAAGTAATTGCACGGCCGCTCGCTGCGGCCGGCGGAGCACATCGTGGATCAATTCCTCCAACATCTTCTGAACGGCCTCGTGCAGGGGTCCACCTATGCGCTGCTGGGGATTGGCTTGACGCTGATCTTCGGCATCATGAAGGTGGTCAACATGGCGCACGGCGAGCTCTACACCCTGGGCGCGTATGTCGCCTATGGCTTTGTTTCCGTGCTCGGGCTGAACTACTTCGGCTCGGTGCTCGTGGCCGCGGTCGCCGGCCTGGCCATCGGCGCGCTGATCGAATGGATGCTGCTGCGCCGGCGCAACCTGGCGGCGATGGACGAGGTCATGCTAATCATGATCGGCGTGATGATCGTGCTGCAAAACGCCGAGCTGCTG
>JBEVDH010000233.1:0-17396 GCA_040514115.1 Comamonas sp.
TTTGGCCACGGCGGCTACAACCCCGCGGGCGTGCGCATCGGCGGGCCGGGGCGCAACAAGAGCGCGGTCAAGGTCTGGGAGCAGCGCGCCTACCGCGACTACGACGACCAGCAGGAGCTGGGCACGCGCAACATCAAGGTCGCGCTGCGCCGGCTGCGCCAGTTCGCGCGCCAGGGCAACGAGCTCGAGCTCGACCTGCCCGACACCATCCGCGCCACCGCGGCCAATGCCGGCTACCTCGACATCAAGATGATTCCCGAGCGGCACAACCACGTGAAGGTGCTGCTGCTGATGGACGTGGGCGGCACCATGGACGAGCATATCCAGCGCGTCGAGGAGCTGTTCTCGGCCGTCAAGAGCGAGTTCAAGCACCTCGAGTTCTACTACTTCCACAACTGTGTCTATGACTACATGTGGAAGAACAACCGCCGCCGCTTTGCCGAGAAGTTCGACACCTGGGACATCATCCGCAAGTACAACAAGGACTACAAGCTGATCTTTGTCGGCGACGCGACCATGAGCCCCTACGAGATCCTGCAGCCCGGCGGCAGCGTCGAATACCAGAACGAGGAGGCCGGCGCCGAGTGGCTGCAGCGCCTGACGCATGCGTTTCCGCGCTTTGCCTGGATCAACCCGGAGCCGCAAGGCGTGTGGCAATACCGCCAGAGCATCAGCATCATCCAGCAGCTGATGAGCGACCGGATGTACCCCTTGTCACTCAAAGGCCTGGAGGACACCATCCGGCTGCTGTCAAAATAGGCATATGCCTCAGCCCTTCATTGCACAGGCGCCGTCCATTGGGTCGGCGTTTTTTTTGACCACGGCCCTGCTGCTGTCCGGCTGCAGCCTGCTGCCGTCCAAGGAAAAGTCGCGCGATTCCTATGCCGCCAGCAGCGTCACCGGCGACCCCAGTTTCGCGCTGGAGGTACACGCGCCCGACGACGTGCGCGAGCTGCTGGAAAAGCACATGGAACTGCAGCGCTTTCGCCAGCAGCCCGACCTGCAGCGGCGCGAGCTCTCGCGGCTGCTGGGCGCGGCCGACAAGAACATCCGCAACCTGATCGGCACGCTCGGCTACTTCAACCCGACGATCGCGCTGGAGATCCAGGACGCGCCCGAGGCGAAAAGCGAGCGCTTCATCGTCATCGTGCGCGTCGAGCCCGGCCCGCCGGCGCAGATCTCCACCGCCCAGGTCGGATTTTCCGGTCCCACGGCCAATGAACCCGAAGGCGCGGCGCAGCGCGCGCGCATCCAGGCCGGCTGGCCGCTCAAGCCCGGACAGCGCTTCACGCAGTCGGCCTGGGGCGGCGCCAAGAGCCAGGGGCTGCGCACGCTGCAGCAGCGCCGCTACCCCACGGCGGCGCTGGCCAGCAGCCAGGCGGTGATCGATGCCGACACCCAGGACGCCCAGCTCGACGTGACCTATGCGCCCGGCCCGGCCTACACCTTTGGCGCGCTGCGCATCGAAGGCGGCGAGCGCTACGACACCCAGGGCACGGCGCGCATCGCCCGCCTGCCCGCGGGCCGCGAATATTCGCAGCAGGAACTGCTCGATGCCCAGCAGCGGCTGGCCAGCAGCGGCTACTACGACTCCGTGTTTCTCACGCTCGACACCAGCGCCGCCCAGCCCGACAGCACCGCCGTGACGGCGCCGGTGGTGGCCCAGGTGCGCGAGGCCCAGCTGCAGAAATGGGTGCTGGGCGTGGGCGTGAGCACCGACACCGGCCCGCGCCTGAGCGTGGACCACATCCACAACCGGCTGCCACTCATTGGCTGGCGCGCGGTCACCAAGGCCAACATCAACAAGAAGAACCCGCTGCTGTCGACCAACTGGACCGCCCTGCCCGATGACACGGGCTGGGCCTGGTTCACCGGCGCCAAGGCCGAGCGCGAGGAGTCGGGCGACTTCGACGCCACCAGCCTGCAAGTGCGCGCGGGCCGCAACCGCAGCGAGGACCGCATCGACCGCAACTATTACCTGCAGTACGACTATGCGCGGCTGCAGGGCGGCGAGGACCTGCCCTCGAGCTCGTCGATCACCGCCAACTACGGCTGGACCGGCCGCTACTTCGACAGCCCGACCTCGCCCACCTCGGGCCACGGCTTTGCCTGGGAAGTCGGCGCCGGCACGACGCTGACACCCGAGCGCGAGCTGTTCGGCCGCGTTTCGGCGCGCTGGCTCACGCTGCTCGAGATCGGCGCGCGCGACGAGGTCACCCTGCGCCGCAGCCGGCTGGCGCTGCGCGCCGCGGGCGGCGCCGTGATTGCGCGCGAGGATGTCGCCATCCCCGTGACCCAGCTGTTCCTCACCGGCGGCGACACCACCGTGCGCGGCTATGGCTACCAGGCGATTGGCGCGCGCACCCAGAACGGCCTGCTCACGGGCGGGCGCTACATGGCCTCGGGCAGCGTCGAATGGCAGCGCCCGATCACGGTGAAAGGCAACACCAGCGACTGGGAAAGCACGCTGTTCCTGGACGCCGGCACGGTCACCGACAACTTCGACGCCATGACCGTGCGCGCCGGCGTGGGCACCGGCATCCGCTGGCGCAGCCCCGTCGGCCCGGTCCAGGCCGATCTGGCCTATGGCCTCCAATCCCAACGCCTGCGCCTGCATCTGCGCCTGGGCTTCACTTTCTGATCCATGGCCGAGCCGACTGCATCCCCTTCCCCTTCCCCTGCCGCGGCCGCTGGCGCTTCCAGCGCACGCGCCCCGCGCAGCCGCTGGCGGCGCGCCGGGCGGGCGCTCGCCTGGCTGTTTGTCTCGCTGGCGCTGGTGCTGGCCGCGGCATTGGGCGGTGTCTGGTGGTGGGCCGGGCAGTCCGAGTCGCTGGCCTCGCTGATCACCCGCGTCGCGCGCTGGCTGCCCGAAGGCCAGTCGCTCGAGGCGCGCGAGGTCTCGGGCACGCTGCGCGAGGGCGGCCACATCGGCTGGATGCGCTGGCGCGGGCCGACATTGACCGTGGAGGTGGAAAATACCGACCTCGGCTGGCAGCTGCAGCCGCTGCTGCAGCGCGAGGTGAAGGTCGGCAAGCTCCATGCGCAGCGCCTGGAGATCACCAGCACGCCCGATCCCGATGCCGGCCCGACCGAGCCGCTGCAGCAGCTGCGCCTGCCGGTGCGCATCGACCTGCCCTTCGAGATCGACCAGCTGGTCTGGAACGGCCCGCCGCGCGCCGACATCCACCAGCTGCAGGGCAACTACCGCTATGACGGCCAGCACCACCGCCTCGACGTGAAGCGCCTGGACTGGGCCGACGGCAGCTACCGCGCGAGCGTGCAGCTGCAGGCCGACGCGCCGATGCAGCTGCAGGCCACGCTGTCGGGCCACCTCGAGGCCCCGCTGCCCGGCCAGGAGCGCCGCCAGGCGGTGGACGCCGAAGTCAAGATCGAAGGCACGCTGGCCACCGAGGCCGCGCGGCTGCAGATCACCGCCGATGCCCAGGCGCCCGCTGCCGCTGCCGGCCCCGTGCCCAGCGCGCATGTGACGGCCGTGGTGCGCCCCTGGCTTGGTCAGCCGCTGGAGCAGGCAGACGCCACCTTTGAACAATTCGACGTGGCCAGCTTCTGGCCCGAAGGCCCGCGCACGCTGCTGGCGGGCAGCCTGAAGGCCGGCCCCGAGGCCGATGGCAGCTGGGCGCTGCAGACCGAGCTGCGCAATGCCAAGGCCGGCCCCTGGGACCAGCAGCAGCTGCCGCTCGACCGTCTCCAGGCCCAGGTGCGCTATGCCGAGGGGGTGTGGGAAGTGCGCGAATCGCGTGCCGAGATCGGCACCGGCCAGGTCGCGCTGCAAGGCCGCTTCACGCCCGCGAGCCAGGCCGTCGAAGGGCGCGCCGATGTGACCCGGCTCAACCCCGCGGCGCTCTACAGCACGCTGGACGCGGCGCCGCTGCAGGGCCGGATCGAAGCCACTACCCGCGAAGACAAGAGCGTGGACTTCGTCGCCGCGCTGCAGGCCGACGGGAAGCGCACGCGCCGCGCCGGTCAGCGCGCTCCGCTGGCCATCGAGCGTCTCAACGCGACAGGCACCTGGCAGGCGCCGACGCTGCGGCTGAGCGAGCTTGATCTCCAGGCCCTGCAGGCGCGCGTGCGCAGCAGCCGCGTGGAAGTCGACACGCAGACCCTGCTGGTGACCACACGCGCCCAGGCAGAAGTGCCGGGCGGCAAATTCGACATCGACGGCCAGCTCGGCCGCGCCAGCGGCGCCGGCAAGGCCGATCTCGCCATTGCCTCGGCGCCCGCGCTGCTGCAATGGCTGCGCGGCCTGCCCGGCGTGAAAGATCCGCTGCCGGGCGCCCTCGTGGAAGGCCAGGGCCAGCTGGCGCTGCAGTGGCAAGGCGGTTGGGGCGCTCTGCAGCAGCGCCTGCAGGCAGCGGCGGGCCAGCTGCCCACCGCGCCTTCCGGGCTGCAGCTGCAGGCGCGCCTGGACGTGCCCACTCTGCGCTACCTGCGCCCGGGCGCCGAGGCGTTGGCCGTGCAGGGGCTGCTGCTGAACGTCAAGGGCACGCCCGAGCAGGCCCAGATCGAGCTGCAGGGCCAGGCGCGGCAAGGGGCACGCAACGTGCAGCTGAGTACCGCGCTCGAAGCCGGCCTGGCGCGCGCGCGCAGCGCGGCGCCGGGCGACTGGCAGGCGCGCATCACGCGGCTGCAGGCCGGCGTGGCCCTGGGCAAGGAGTTTCCCGGCATCTGGGCGCTGCAGCTGCAGGCGCCGCTGACGCTGCGCCAGACCAGCCCCGGCCAGGCTGTGCGCACCACCCAGTTCGAAGCCAGCGCCAGCGCGCTGAGCGTGACACCGCCCGCACCGCTGCAGGGCCAGTCGCGCATCGAATGGCAAGACACGATCGCCCGCACCCAACCGCAAGGGCTCCCGGCCGTCAAGACCCAGGGCCGGCTGCTGACCGTGCCCCTGGCCTGGATCGATGCGCTGGGCGTGCAGAACCAGGAAGGGCCGCTGGCGCGCGCCGGCCTCAGCGGCGACCTGCGCCTCAACGGCGACTGGAACATCGACACCACCGGCCCGCAGCTGCTGGCCAGCGCCACGCTCGAGCGCGCCGATGGCGACATCCGCCTGGCCATCGAAGACGGCGATACCTCGACCATCGTGCGCAGCAGCGGCCCCTCGGCAGACACCGGCGGCGGCGCGGGCAGCGTGGTCGCCGCCGGCACGCGCCCGCGCGCCCTGGTGCTGAGCAACCGCATGCGCGCGCGCGTCCAGCAGGCGCGCTTGAACCTGCAGGCGCGCGGCGATGAAGTCGTCGCGCAACTTGACTGGGCCAGCGAACGCGCGGGCAACGTCAAGGCGCAGGTCAGCACGCGCCTGGCGCGCAGCGCCGACGGCTGGGCCTGGCCCGAAGACGCCCCGCTGGCCGGCAAGGTCGCGGCGCAGATGCCCGATGTCGGCATCTGGTCGCTGTTCGCCCCGCCGGGCTGGCGCGCCTCGGGCACCTTCAGCGCCGACGCCACGCTCTCGGGCAGCCGGCTCGATCCGCGCTGGCAGGGCACGCTGCAGGCCAAGAGCCTGGGCATCACTTCGCTGCTCGACGGCGTGGACCTGAAGAACGGCAGCCTCGACGGCAAATTCACGGGCAACCAGCTCGACATCACGCGGCTGCGCTTCGAAGGCGGCCAGGGCAGCAGCGCGCGCATCCTGGGCTACAGCGGCAACCTGACGGCGGCTCCGGTCAGCGGCGGCGAGCTCGTCGGCCAGGGCAGCATCCGCTGGGACAAGCAGGGCGAAGGCACGGGTTCGGGCCTGCGCATGCAGTTCAACGCCGAGGCGCGCAAGCTGCAGGTGCTGGTGCGCGCCGACCGCCAGCTCAGCGTCTCGGGCAACCTGCAGGCCCTGCTCGAGCAAGGCCAGTGGACGCTGCGCGGCAAGCTGACCACCGACCGCGCGGCCATCCTGCTGCCCGAAGACTCGGCGCCCGCGCTGGACTCCGACGTGATCGTGCGCTCGGCCGCCTCGCGCCAGGCGCAGCAGGAAGCGCAGGCGCGCCAGGCGCGCACCCAGGTCGAAACCGCCAAGCCGCCGGATATCGCCGTGACGCTCGACCTGGGCCGCGACTTCGCGCTGCAGGGCTTCGGCATCAGCACCCGCCTGGTCGGCCAGCTCGAAGTGCTGGGCCCGACGCAGCCGGGCGGCCCGCCGCGCATCACCGGTGAAGTGCGCACCGAGCAGGGCCGCTACCGCGCCTGGGGCCAGTCGCTCGATGTCGAGAGCGGCATCGTGCGCTTCAACGGCAGCTACGACAACCCGTCGCTCGACATCCTCGCGATCCGCCCGAACATCACGGTGCGCGCGGGCGTGCAGGTCACGGGCTCGGCGCGCGACCCGCGCGTGCGCCTGTACTCCGACCCGGAGCTGCCCGACGCCGAGAAACTCTCCTGGGTGGTCATGGGCCGCGACCCGTCCCAGGGCGGCGCCGAGGCCGCGCTGCTGCAGCAAGCGGCGCTGGCCCTGCTCAGCGGCGGCGGCTCGGGCGAGAATTTCGCCGGCCGCGTGGGCCTGGACGAGATCGGCTTCAAGGGCCCGGGCAGCAATGCCGCCGGCGAGAACAGCCCGGCGCTGACCCTGGGCAAGCGCCTGTCGACCAATCTGTACGTCACCTACGAGCAAAGCCTCTCGGGTGCGATGGGCACGCTCTACGTCTTCTACGACCTCTCGCGCCGCCTCACGCTGCGCGGCCAGACCGGGGAAAAGAGCGCGGTCGATCTGATCTACACGGTGCGCAAGGACTGAATGCCTGCCCCCCGATGCCGGCTTGCCCCGGCATCGGGGACGGAGCCTGCATCCGCTTACAATAGCTCCGCGTCTCCTCATAGTTCAATGGATAGAACGAGTGCCTCCTAAGCGCTAGATGCAGGTTCGATTCCTGCTGAGGGGACCAATTTCAAGGCTGCATATGTCGATAGACGTGCGGCCTTTTTCTTTTGGGTCACACCCCAGCGCTCGTCGAGCGCTAAGGCATCCTCAATGCGGCCGCCCGGCCGGAAAAGGAACCAGCTCCATCCGGTCCCGGCCCTTGCGCTTCGATGCGTAGAGGGCTTCGTCGGCCCGCTTGAGCCAGTGCGACAGCTCCGCGTCGGGCTGGTCGATCAAGATGGCGCCGATACTCAGGGACACCGGCTCCGGCGTCGCGAACATCGCGCGCGCTTGCTGCGCGAACGCCTCGCGCAGGTCCTGGCCCAGCGCCTGCGCGACGGCGCCATAGACGCCGCGCAGCAGAATCACGAACTCGTCCCCGCCCAGCCGCGCGGCCAGCGCGCCGTGGGGCAGCGCGCCGCGGATGAGGTCGCTCAGGGTCACCAGCAGGCGGTCGCCGGCATCGTGGCCGTGCAGGTCGTTGACCTGCTTGAAGTGGTCGATGTCGATCAGCAGCAGGGCGCCAGGGCTGGCCGGCGAGGCCTGCTCCAGCAGGTGCGGCGCGCGCAGATAGAGCGCGCGGCGGTTGTCCAGGGCGGTGAGCGGGTCGCGGGCGGCGATCTGCGCGATGCGTTCCTCGCGGCGATGGCGCTCGGTGCCGGTCATGGACATCGCGAGCAGCATGATCGCCATCACGCCTTCCACCAGCGAGATTTGGATCACCGCGCCGCGGAAACTGGACAGGTTGAGGACGGCGTCCGGTGCCATGGTCGAGGCGGCCTTGGCGAGGTAGAAAAGGCCGTGCGCCAGCAGGACGAAGCGCAGCTGCGCCGCACCCACGCTCAACGCGCCCCCATCCGGTCGCAGCAGCAGGCCGGCGCTCAAGGTGGTGACGGCGACCAGCAGCGACTGGACGCCCAGCATCGCCTTGGACCACCAAGTGCTCTCGGGCAGAAACAGCATCGCCAGCCAGACGACGGCCAGCAGCCACCAGGCGTGCGGCAGCCGCACGCGCATGAACCCGGCGACGCCTGCCAGGAATAACCAGTGGGCGGCGATCAGCATGCCGTTGGGGAACCAGATGCCGAACAGCACATAGCCGCTGGAACGCAGCAGGGCCAGCGAGCTGCCCACAGTGACAATGGCAAACCCCGCGCTCCAGAGCAGCAGCGAGCGTTCGCGCACGATGCTCCATTCCGCGGCCAGGTACAGCGCCGAGGCGGCAGCCATGGCCGCGGTGAGGACGAGCAGGGTGAAGGGGTCGAGAACCATGGATGATGAATGTATCGGCGCCGGCGGGCTCCGCGCGAGAGCCGCCCGGCCAGGAGCCATGCGCGGCAGCGGATCAGTTGCTCGGCGGCGGCGGCCGGGGCCGCCCCATTGAATGGCACGCAGCCGCGGGCGGGGCGAATTGTCGCAGGATGCGGATTTCCAGGCATCTCCTGTGGGCCGGGCCGCGGGGCGGAAGTAACGGATCGGGCCGGGCATAAAGACAGGATGTTCGACGCTGCTCCCGTGGCGATCGTCAGGCCGCCCTCGTTGACCCGCCGCATCCGGCCCAGCCGCGTGACCTTGCTGCTCAAACCGTTTCAGATCGCCAGGAAACATATGGCTCTGCGGCCCGAAGGCAAGCTCTGCCGAGGGGACCCATTCCAAGGCTGCATATGTCTCCAGACTTGCGGCCTTTTTCTTTTCTTGCGGTGTTGCCTTCGTCCAAAACGCCCGACCTGGATACAAAAAGTTACGTTAGGATGCTTTGCAGGCAAGCATCTTCGCTGGCCAACTACAGGGGAAACACATGACGTTCCAGGAATCCATTCGGACTTGCTTTGCCAAATACGCCGACTTCAGCGGGCGCGCAAGCCGCTCCGAATACTGGTGGTTCATTCTGTTCATGACGCTGGCATGCGTCGCAGGCTCGATGATCAACGACGTGCTGGGTTTGATCGTTACCCTAGCGACTTTGCTGCCCGCGATTGCCGCCGCAACGCGCAGGCTGCATGACACGAACCGCAGTGGCTGGTGGCAGTTGATCAGTCTGGTGCCGCTCATCGGGGGCATCGTACTGATCGTGTTCCTGGTTCAGGACAGCAAGGGCGAAGACTTCTTGATCCAGGCTTAAGCCTTGCATTGCGCGGGCCCGCTGCGGTCCGCGGAGCCGGCCTCGATGGCGCGACATCGATGGACCGGCGCGCATGGCAATGCAAAGTTGCGTGCGTGCGATGCGGGGTGCCGGGCAGCTCGGGGCGCTGGATTCACCCCGTTTATCGGACCATGGAAGGGGGGCAAGACATGCTCTACTGCGCCGCGCCCCCATCAACGCGGGTTCGTCAACCCGCTTACTCCCCAAATGTCTTCTTCGTCAAAAATCACGCTCAAAAGCAAACTGAGTGCCCTGATCGTTTTCTTCATTGCCACGCTGGTGCTGGTAGGTACGCTGGCCATGCAGCAGTTGTGGAGCATTGCCCACCAGCAGCGCGCCATGTTCACCGACACCGTGGTGCCGGTCCGTGTCGTGGTCGATGCAGCGCGGCAGGGCGCGACACACTTCCGTCGCATGTATGTCTACATCTGGAAGGAAGACCGCCAGGCGCGCGACAGCGAACTTCGCCTCAACGAGGAATCGGAAAAAGCGGTGCTTGCGGCCACGCAGCTGCTTCAGACCCAGTCGACCGACGCCGAACTGAAAGCGCTGGGCGCGAAACTGCAGCAGACCTGGGCCAGCTACAAGCAGGCGCTGAGCAAGGTGCAGGAGATGGCCGATCGCGCCGATCCCGGTGCGATGCAGGAGCTGCACGCAGCGCCGGCCCAGCTGCATGTCGCCGTGCGCACGATCTTGCTGGACGCCAGCAAACGGCAGGAAGAATTGGCACGGCTGGACACGGAAAATGCCGCGCGTGATGTGGAACGCACGTTCTGGCTGCTGACCACGTTGATCGTCGCGTGTGCGGTGATCAGCAGCATCCTGGGGTTCTGGCTGGTACGGGCCATCACGCGGCAGCTCGGTGGTGAGCCGGCCTATGCCGCGGAGATTGCCCAGGAAGTGGCCAAGGGCAATCTGGCCATTCGTGTGGTGCTGAACGCGTCGGATTCCACCAGCGTGCTGGCGAACATGGAAACCATGCGTGCGAATCTGGCGCAGCTGGTGCAGCAGGTGCGCCATTCGAGCGAGTCCATCGCCACCGGCTCCAGCGAGATTGCCATGGGCAACTCGGACCTGAGCCAGCGCACGGAAGAGCAGGCGTCGAACCTGGCGCAGACGGCCGCTTCGATGGAACAGATGAATGCCACCGTGAAGAACAATCTCGGCGCGGTGCACACCGCGTCCACGCTGGCCGTCGCCGCGCGCGATACCGCGACCCGCGGCGGCGCGGTGATGGGCAGCGTGGTCAGCACCATGCAAGCCATCACGGCAAGTTCGCGCAAGGTGGAAGACATCGTCGGCGTCATCGACTCGATTGCATTCCAGACCAATATCCTGGCCTTGAACGCCGCCGTCGAGGCGGCGCGCGCCGGCGAGCAGGGCCGGGGCTTTGCCGTGGTCGCCAGCGAAGTGCGCGCCCTGGCGCAGCGCAGCGCCGAGGCGGCCAAGGAAATCAAGCAACTGATCGGCGCGAGCGTGGGCGAAGTCGGCGCGGGCTCGCAGCTGGTCAGCGAAGCCGGCGCGACCATGGCGCAGATCGTCGAGCAGGTGCGCCAGGTGGCGGTGCTGATCGAAGAGATCGGCTCGGCCGCGCAAGAGCAGGTCCAGGGCATATCGCAGGTCAGCAATGCGGTCAACCAGCTCGATCAGGTCACCCAGCAAAACGCGGCGCTGGTCGAGGAATCGGCCGCCGCCGCCAACAGCCTCAATGCACAGGCTGCGAAGCTGGTGCAGCTGGTCGGCGTGTTCCGATTGGCTTCGGACTGACCGAACATCGCGGCGCGCCGGCGCCGCTGTCAGACCCACCAAAGCGCCAGCGCTGCAAGCTGCCGTGCGGCCAGGAATTCAGGGCCGCAGCAGCACCTTCCCCTTGCGCCCGGATCGCAGGCTCGTGGCCGCGGCCTGGGAGATATCGGCCAGATCGAAGATCGCCTCCACCGGCAGCTGCAGCCGGCCGCTGGCCGCCAGCCCCAGCAGTTCGCCCAGCAGCCGGCGCTTGTCCTCGACCGGCAGCGCCGCGCTGACCTTGCTGCCCCAGAAGCCCTTGACCATGGCCTGCTTGAAGATCAGGTCGCCTGAGGCGATCTGCATGGGCTCGCCGCAGGCGCTGCCAAACGACACCAGCAGGCCGCCTTCGCCCAGCAGCGCCAGCAGATCGCCGCTGGCCTGGCCGCCGATGGAGTCCACGGCAGCGCGCGGGCTGGCGTCGCCCAGGATGGCGCGCACCTGCGCCTGCCAGTCGGGCTGCGCGGTGGACACGGCGCGGCCGATGCCCACCGCGGCCAGTTCCTCGACACCGGCGTTGCGGCGCACCAGGTTGACGATGTTGACGCCGCGCGCGGCCGCCAGCATGGCCAGCGTCTTGCCCACGGCGCCATTGGCGGTGTTCTGCACGATCCAGTCGCCGCGCTGGACTTCAAGGAACTCGAGCAGCATCAACGCGCTCAGCGGCATGGCAATCAACTGCGCGGCGGCCTCGTCGGCAATGGCCGGGGGCAGCGGCACCAGCAGCGGCGCGGGGGCGATGAAGTATTCGGCCCAGCTGCCATGCACGCCGGCCACCGTGACGCGCTGGCCGGGCGACACGCCCTGCACGCCCTCGCCCAGCGCATCGACCAGGCCCACGGCTTCGCTGCCGCCGATCGCCGGCAGCGCGGGCTTGTAGCCGTACTTGCCGCGCACTGTCCACAGGTCGTGGTTGTGGATCGGCGCCAGCAGCGTCTTGATGCGCACCTCGCCGGGCCCCGGCTGCGGCACGGGGCTTTCGCCCAGGTGGAGGACGTCGGCGGGTTCACCGAAAGTGGTGTGGATGGCACTGCGCATGAAGGCTCCTTGGAGAATTCAAAGTATCGGCCGCAGGATACCCCCCGCGGGCTCCTGGCGCGGCACGCGGATGTGTTGCGCCGGTGCCCGGCCATGGCATTTTCCGCCGCAATGCGGCTTTTCGCGCGAAGATGGCGGCTGCACGCACCCTGCCCTCACCGCACCATGTACATCCCTCCCCACTTCGCCGAAATCCGCAACGAAGAACTGGCCCGCATCATCCGCGCGCACCCGCTGGGCATGCTGGTCACGCACGGGCCCGAGGGCCTCGACGCGGAACATATCCCCTTCGAGTTCGACCCCGAAGCCGGGCTGCTCACGGCCCATGTGGCGCGCGCCAATCCGCTGCTGCAGCGCTGCGCGACGGGCAGCGCGGTGATGGTGGTGTTTCGTGGCGCCGAGGGCTATATCTCGCCCAACTGGTACCCGAGCAAGCACGAGACCCACCGGCAGGTCCCCACCTGGAACTACGAGGTGGTGCATGCGCACGGCGTGCTCACGGTGCGCGACGACGCGCGCTTCGTGCGCGGCCTGCTGGGGCGCCTCACGCGCCGGCACGAGGCCGCGCAGCCCAGGCCCTGGAAGATGTCCGATTCGGCGCCGGAGTTCATCGACGGGCTGCTGCACAGCATTGTCGGCATCGAGATCGCGGTGACAACGCTTGCGGGCAAGCGCAAGCTGAGCCAGAACAAGGAAACGCGCGACCGCCTGAATGCCGCGGCTGCGCTCGAGGCCGAAGGCAACGCCGCGCTGGCCCAGGCCATGCGCCAGGCCGGCTAGACCCGCGCCGTCACTGCGCCCCCAGCCGCTTGAGCTCCACGCTCAGCGACTTGCAAAACACCTGCGCCGCGGGCGACAGCAGCGCGCCCTTCTGGTGGTAGATGAAGAAGTCGCGCCCCAGCTCGGGGGTGTGCAGCCGCACATGGCGCAGCCCGAAGCTGCCCGACAGCTGCGCCGCGTAGGCCGGCACGGCGGTGACGCCCATGCCGTTGCCGGCCAGCGCCAGCGCCGTCGTGAGGTGGTTGACCTGGGTGATCGTGCGGTCGCCAAAGCGCAGGTTGTTGCGCTCGAAGAGCTTTTCCAGGTAGTGGTTGAACTCGCTGGAATAGGCAATCCAGTTCTCGCTGCCCAGGTCGCTCCAGGCCACGCGCTCGCACTGCGCAAAGCGGTGATTCTGGGCAAACACCAGCACCATCGGCACTTCGGTGAGAAAGATGCGATTGATCTCGGGGCCGGCCTGGCGCTCGGGGCCGATGCCGAGTTCGGCGTCGCCGCTGCGCACGACGCCCAGCACCTCGTCGGCCGTGCCGTCGACGACCGTGAGTGCCACATCGGGATAGAGCTGGCCAAAGCTGTCGAGCACGCGCGGCAGCCAGGTGCAGGCCAGCAACTGGGGCACGGCAATGCGCAGACGCTCGCGGTGCATGCGCTGCATGTCATGCAGGCTGGCCTCCATCTGCTCCAGGCTGGCGAGCACGCGCCGCGCCTGCGGCAGCAGCTCCTGGCCCTGGTGCGTCAGCTGCATGCTGCCCTGGCTGCGCTCGAACAATCGCACGCCCGCCTGCTCGCCGAACTGCTGGATCAGCATGCTCACGGCGGACTGCGTCAGGTGCATCTCGCGCGCCGCCTGGGTGACGCTCCTGTGGCTGGCAACGCATACGAAGGCGCGGATCTGACGCAGGGAGATGTTCATGGCAGCACTTGAAAGAAAGCTCGGCGGGCGTGGCCGGACGCAGTGTCTGGATCCTGCCACGGCAGTCTGGCAAGCAAGTCCCGTGCGCGGCCAGCCTGGCGCAGGCCGCGCGGCAGCCGCCGCCCCTGGCAACGCCACCGCGCCCCGCTTTGGACCGCCGGCCTGCGCCATTGTGGCGCAGCCGGTGGGCACCATCAACTTTGCTGATGGCGCCAGCAGATTTACTCGTTTGACCGACACCAGCCCAGGTCCCAACAATGGGCACCATGAATATCGCTGTGATTGGTTCTGGAATCGTGGGCAGTTGCACCGCCGCTTGGCTGATGCGCGACGGCCACCGCGTGACGTTCTTCGACCCGCTCGCGCCGGGCGAAGCCTGCTCCTTTGGCAATGCCGGCTCGCTTTCGCCCAGCGCCTGCCTGCCCGTGGGCATGCCCGGCATGTGGAAAAAGGCGCCCAGGTGGCTGCTCGACCCGCTGGGCCCGCTGACGGTGCGCTGGCAATACGCGCCCATGGTGCTGCCGTGGCTGGCGCGCATGCTGCAGCACTCGAGCCGCGAGGAAGTCACGCGGATCGCCACAGCGCTGCGTGGCCTGCTGGAGCCGATCTTCGACTGCTATGGGCCGCTGCTGGAGCAGGCCGGCGCGCAGCACCTGGTGCGCCGCACCGGCTGCCTCTATGTGTACTCCTCGCGCGAGACCGCGGCGCAGTGGGCCTGGGGCATGCAGCTGCGCCGCTCGCTGGGCGTGCAGCTGCGCGACATCGAGCAGGACGAGCTGGAACATCTGGAGCCCGATCTCAAGGGGCGCTTTCGCTTTGGCGTGCTGGCGCCGGAAAACGGCTCGACGCTCGATCCGTCGAAGCTGGTCAAGGCCATCCACCAGTCGTGCCTCGACGGCGGCGCGATCTCGGTGCGCGCGCGCGTCGTGCGGCTGCACAGCCAGGGCCAGGCCGTGACCACGCTCGAGACGGACGATGGCGCCAGCCACGCAGTGGACGGTGTCGTGGTGGCAGGCGGCGCCTGGTCGGGCGAGCTGACGCGCCAGCTGGGCCTGTCGATCCCGCTGGAGACCCAGCGCGGCTATCACGTGACGGTGCGCAGCAGCAACCTGCAGCTGCGCCACACGGTGATGGCGTCGGAGCACAACCTGATGGTCAATCCGATGGAGATGGGCCTGCGGCTTGCGGGCTCCGTGGAGTTCGCGGGCCTCAAACCACCGCCCAACTACGCGCGCGCCGATGCGCTGCTGCGCCAGGGGCAGATGCTGTTTCCGCACCTCGACACCAGCGAAGTCACGCGCTGGATGGGCCACCGCCCCTGCCTGCCCGACAGCCTGCCCGTGGTCGGGCGCGCGCCGCGCCACGACAACGTCTGGATGGCGTTTGGCCACGGCCACATGGGCATGTGCATGGGCGCGGCCACGGGCCGCGAGATCGCGCATCTGGTCGCGGGCCGGGCGCCCGAAGTCGACCTGACGCCCTTCAGCCCGCTGCGGTTTGGCCAGCCATGAAGCGCGTCGCACTGATCTGCAACCGGGGCTTCTCGGACCTGCTGGTGCTGGGCCGCCAGAACCGCCCCGACCCCTATGCGCTGTGCACGCCGCAGTCGCCCTGGACACAATGGCTGCCGGCCGGGCGCCGCCTCGAAGTCGATGCACGCATCGATGCCGCCGGGCTCGAAGTGCAGCCGCTCGATCTGGACGCATTGCTCGCGCAGCTGGCCCCGCTGGCGCCGCAGCTCGATGCCGTCGCCGTGTGCCTGCTGTTTTCCTGGCGCAACCCGGCGCACGAACGGGCCATTGCGCAGGCGCTGGCGCAGCATTTCCCGGCGCTCGAAGTGCGCCTGTCGCATGAATTTGGCGAACTGCATACGGAGTACGAGCGCACGCTGCAGACGGTGCTGGCGCTGACCGGGCCGCTCGCCCCCGCGCCTGCCACGCGGCCCGCCGCGCCAGCGAGCGGCGCGCCCGCGCTGGCCGAGCAGCTGGGCCGGATTGCCAATGGCATGCAGGCGGTGCTGGTCGAGCAGGCCGTCTCGAGCATTGCGCGCGAGGCCATGGACTGCGCGGCCGCGATCTTCCTGCCCGACGGCCGCCTGATCTCGCAGGCGCGTTCGCTGCCGCTGCTGCTGGGCAGCCTGAGCCCGGCCGTGCGCGGGCTGCTGGCGGTGTATCCGGCCGCGGCGATGCGCGAGGGCGACGGTTTCATCCTCAACGACCCCTGGTCGGGCGGCACGCACCTGCCCGACATCACGCTGGTGCGCCCGGTGTTCCACGCCGGCCGGCTGGCGGCGCTGCTGGCATGCATCCTGCATCACCAGGATGTGGGCGGCACCGCGGCCGGCTCGCTGCCGAGCAACGCCACGCACATCCACCAGGAAGGCATCATCATTCCGCCGCTGCGGCTGTACCAGGACAACGCCATCGCGCCCGACATCCTGCGGCTGCTGCAGGCCAATTCGCGCACGCCGGACAACCTGCGCGGCGACCTGGCCGCGCAGTGGCAGGCGCTGGTGACCAGCGAGCCGCCGCTGCAGGCGCTGCTTGAGCAAACAGGTGACGGCTTCGAGGCGCAGTGCGCGCAGCTGCTGGCCGCCTCGGCGGCGCTGACGCGCGCGGCCATCGCGCAGCTGCCCGAGGGCGAGTATGGCTACGCCGATGCGCTCGATGGCGACGGCGTGGTGCCCGACCAGATCCGCATCGCGGTGCGCCTGACGGTGCGCGGCGGCGAAATCGAGGTGGACCTGAGCGGCTGCGCCGACCAGTGCGTCGGCCCGGCCAATGCCTCGCGCGGCGCGGTGCAGGCGGCCATCACCTACTTCGCGCGCATTCTCGCGCCGCACAGCGGCAGCGACGAGGGCTGCCTCGACGCGATCCGCGTGCGCCATCGCCCCGGCAGCCTGGTCGACCCGCAATACCCGGCCGCCGTGAACGCGCGCACCAACCTGCTCAAGATCCTCGTGAACGCCATGCTCGGCGCACTGGCCCAGGCTGACGCGGCGCGCTTTCCGGCGCCCAACGCGGGCTCCGCGGTGGTGCTGTCGATGGCCGGCAAGCGCGCCGACGGCAGGCCCTGGATGTACACCGAGATCATTGCCGCGGGCGCGGGCGGCACGCCCACGGGCGCCGGCGCCGCGGGCGTGTCCACCGACATCAGCAATGCGCGCAACACGCCGGCCGAAGTGCTCGAGGGCCAGGCGCCGCTGCGCGTCGAGACCGTGGCCGTGCGCGCCGGCTCGGGCGGCGCGGGCCAGCACCGCGGCGGCGACGGCGTGCTGCGCCGCTACCGGCTGCTCGAAGGCACGGCCCAGCTCAGCTACCGCGGCGAGCGCCACTCGATTGCGCCGCAGGGCGTGCTTGGCGGTGCCCCCGGCCAGTGCGCGCAGGCGCTCATTGAACGTGCCGGCGGCGAAACGCTGGCGCTGTCCGCCAAGTCCACCGCCACGCTTGCGGCCGGCGACTGCCTCCAGATTGCCACCGCCGGTGCCGGCGGCTGGGGCGCGCCGCCGCCCTCCTCTTGATCGCGTCACTTCCAGGAAAAACCATGAAAATCTCCCACTTCCCCCTCGGCTTCCTGGCCTGCGCCCTGGCGCTGGCCTTCACGACGCGCGCCGCTGCGGCCGAGACGGTGCAGGACTATCCGTCAAAGACCATCAGCATCGTCGTGCCCTTCCCCACGGGCGGCTCGACCGACTTGCTGGCGCGGCGCGTGGCCGACAAGCTGCGCGCGGCCTGGGGCAAAACGGTCATCGTCGAGAACAAGCCCGGCGCGGGCGGCGCGGTGGGTGCCGAGTACGTGGCCAAGGCCGCGGGCGACGGCTACACGCTGCTGATGGGCGTGACCGGCAGCAACGCCATTGCACAGTCGCTCTACCC
>JBEVDH010000246.1:0-6376 GCA_040514115.1 Comamonas sp.
CGATGTGTTTGCCGCCGTCTCGGCCCGGTACGCACCGCCGCAGCTGGTGGAAATCACCGCGACGGTGGCGGCCTACAACATGGTGTCGCGCTTTCTCGAGGCGCTGCAGATCCATTCGCACGACGCGCGCTGAAGCCAGGGCCCTGGCGGCCACAGTGGTTCAGCAACACCCAATGAAAATGCCCCCAGCGTGGGGCTTTTTCATTGGGCTCGGCTTTCGCGCGAAGAAAAGGGTGGCAATTCCGTGACAACGGTGCAGTCATAGTTGGCGGGCCCGCGCACGCCGTATGTCCATCCGCGGCTGCTGCACTACGGCGTACGGGTAAAGACCCATCCCTTGAATCCATGACCATATTGCTACCTTTTAGGTAGCTTTTGGCGCTTTGAATTCGCGCGTTTCGATCCAGAAAAGTCTGGTTTCAGCGATTGAGATGACACGGTTTCAGCGCCAGTGCCGAGAATTCTTTTGCCTCTGGAAATTTTCTATACCCATGAAAGATGTTTTTGTGTGTAAGAATTAGTTACGTTTAGTCACAGTATTTTGTGGTCTGTGTGCCGTGAACTCGTTGGTACTGGCTGCAATTGACCTGTTTGCCGTTGATCCTTGGTCCGCTAACAACGTCACTGCCATGAACACTCCCTACAGACGCCGCCGTGCGAGCACCATTACGCTGCACGCCTTCTCTCTGTTGGGGGGCACGCTGGTGCTGTCCGGCTGCGCCAATTTCAATGCCCAGCCCCTGTCCGACGCCGAACTGCGCGACCGGGTGCAGGCTGACCAGCTGCTGCTGGCCCGGGATGCCGCGCTGCTGCCGGGCACCGTGAGCCTCGAGGAGGCGATTGCGCGTGCCATCAAGTACAACGCCGGCCAGCGCCTGCGCGCGATGGAAGAAGCCGTGGCCACCGGCACCTTCGAGGCCTCGAAGTTCGACCTGCTGCCCAAGCTGGTCGCTTCGGCCGGCTACCGCTACCGCGACCGCGAGCTGATCACGCGCAGCATCGACTCGGTCACCGGCCGCCCGTCGCTGGCCAACCCCTATATCTCCACCGACCGCGACACCGCGCTGGGCTCGCTGGGCTTTTCCTGGAGCCTGCTGGACTTCGGCCAGAGCTACTACGCCGCACGCCAGCACGCCGACCGCGCGCTGATCGCCGGCGAGCGCCGGCGCAAGGCCATCCATACGCTGGTGCAGGATGTGCGCATTGCCTACTGGCGCGTGGCCGCCAGCCAGGCGCTCGAGACCTCGCTGCGCAACGCCAGCCAGATGGCCGACCTGGCGCTCGATGACGTGCGCAAGGCCGAAAGCGAAAAGCTGCGCTCGCCGCTCGAGCCGCTGCGCTACCAGCGCCAGTTGCTGGAGAACCTGCGCCTGCTCGAGACCATCGAGCAGGAGCTGTCTTCGGCGCGCATCGAGCTGGCGAGTCTGATGGGCCTGGCGCCCGGCCAGGCCACTGCCGGCTGGAAGGTTGCCGAACCCCAGGTCACCGCCCACCAGAGCTGGCTCGATCGCCCGGTGCAGGACATGGAAGCCTTGGCGCTGGTGCGCAACCCCGACCTGCGCGAAAGCCAGTACGGCGCGCGCATTGCCCAGGAAGAAACCAAGCGCGTGATGCTGCGCATGTTCCCCGGCCTGTCGTTCAACTATTCCACCAACCACAGCAGCGACAGCTACCTGATCAACGACAGCTGGCGCGAAGCCGGCCTGCAGGTGTCGTTCAATCTGCTGGGCCTGCTGGCGCTGCCGGCGCAAAAGCAGCTGGCCGAAGCCGGCGTCGCGCTGGCCGACCAAAAGCGCATGGCCACGCAGATGGCCGTGCTCAGCCAGGTGCACATCGCGCGCCTGCAGTTCGCCAACGCCGTGCACCAGTACCAGCGCGCCGACAGCATTGCCCAGGTCGACCAGCGCATCACGCAGCATGTCGAGAACCAGGTGATTGCCCAGAAGCAGACGCGCCTGGACAGCGTGGCGCAGCAGACCGCCTCCATCCTGTCGACGCTGCGCCGCTACCAGGCGCTGTCGAACATGCAGTCGGCCGGCTCGCGCCTGCAAGCCACGCTGGGCCTGGAGCCCACGATCGAAGGCTCCGACACCCTGCCGCTGCCCGAGCTCACGAGCGCCGTGGGCCAGGCGCTGCAGCGCTGGGAAGCAGGGCAGGTGCAATGAACCCGCGCATCCTTTGGGCGCTGCTGGCCGGCGTTGCGCTGGCACCCGCGCTGCAGGCGCAGACCGCGCCCGCACGGGCGGTGGCCACGCTGCCCAGCGTGCTCGAGCAGCGCGAAATCCGCGCCCAGCTCGCGCCCCGGCGCTACACCACGCTGGCCGCCGAGATCGGCGCCAAGGTGCAGCACCTGCCCGTGACCGAAGGCAGCGCTTTCCGCCAGGGGCAGCTGCTGGTGCAGTTCGACTGCAGCCTGCAGCAGGCGCAGCTCAACCGGGCCCGGGCTGGCCAGGATGTGACCGAAAAGACCTGGAAGGCCAACCAGCGGCTTGCGGAACTCAACTCGGTGGGCAAGCTGGAGCTCGATACCTCGCACGGCGAGTTCCAGAAGGCCAGCGCCGAAGTCTCGGCCAACCGCACCCTGCTGGGCAAATGCCAGATCACCGCGCCCTATGCCGGCCGCGTTGCCGAGCAGAAGATCCGCGAGCAGCAGTATGCGCAGCCCGGCCAGCCGCTGCTCGACATCATCGACGACAGCGTGCTCGAGCTCGAGTTCCTCGTGCCCTCGCGCTGGCTTGGCTGGCTGCGCCAGGGTGCGCAGTTCCAGGTGCGCATCGATGAAACCGGCAAGAGCTATCCGGCCAAGGTGCAGCGCCTGGGGGCGCGCGTCGACCCGGTGAGCCAATCCGTCAAGGTCAACGCCGCCATCGATGGCCGCTTTGCCGAACTGATCGCGGGCATGAGCGGTCAGGTGCTGCTCAAGCCGCCGGCAGCGCCGTAATTCCACCGCAGCCCGGGCGGCTCCACCGATCCCTCGTACAGGACTTGCCATGAACTCCAAGCACCGCACTTCGTGGAACCGCATGTTTGCCGCTGGCGTTCGGACCCTTTCCACGCAGGGGGCGTCGGCACCATCGCCCGCGGGCCTGGCGAGCAGCGTGCGCCCGCTGGCGCTGGAGCAGCGTTTCATGTTCGATGGGGCCGGTGCGGTGGATGTGGCGCAGGCCGCGCCCGATGCCCCAGCCCATGCACCGCAGCCCCAGGACGACAATGCCTGGTGGCACGCGCTGGCCGTGGAGCCCACGGCGCCGGTGCAGCGCCAGGAAATTGTATTTGTCGATGACAACATCGCCAACTACCAGCAGCTCGTCGACGGCCTGCAGCCCGGCACCGAAGTCGTGGTGCTTGACGGTACCCGGGACGGCCTGGAGCAGATCGCTCACTACCTTGAAGGGCGCAGCGGCATCGACGCGCTGCATATCCTCAGCCATGGCCAGCAAGCGCAGATCACGCTGGGCACATTGACGCTGGACCAGGCAGCGCTTGCGCAGCAGGGTGCCACGCTGGCGCGCATCGGCGGCGCACTGGCCGAAAGCGGGGACATCCTGCTATATGGCTGCATAGTGGGTGAGGGTGACACAGGCGAACGCTACATCGCCCAATGGGCCGCACTGACCCAGGCCGATATCGCGGCCTCGACCGATGGCACCGGCGCGGCGGCGCTGGGCGGCAACTGGGTGCTGGAAAAGCACCTGGGCCAGATCGAGGCGGACAAGGCCATTGGCGAAAGCGGTGTTTCCGCCTACGAGGGGCTGTTGCTGTCGGGCTACGGCACCATGGATGGTGACTGGGACTTCGGCGGCGATCTTTGGCCGGCGGTTGGGGGCTTCAACATGCTCAATGACAAGCTGCTGGTCAGCGATTTTCTGGTTGCGCGCGGCACCTCGCTGTATCACGAGAACGCCTTCAGCGACGGTTCGGTGGTCATCGCAGAGTTCAAAGCCGCAGGCGGAAGTGCTGGCCAGACCTTCACCTTCCATGATTTTTCCATCAGCGTGGACGCCTTCTCCGGTGCGCCCCAGCGCAGGTTCGACGAATTAAAGTTGGTGCTCAGAGATATTGCCGGCAATACCATTGCTACCCTTCAGATGGGCGGGCCAACGCCTCGAGTGGGCATTGAACCCCGGAAAGTCAGCGAGTTGATCAATGGCGGCATCGCGTGGAACTACCCGGGCGTGGCTTCGGTAACGGTCACCGTGAGCCTGGTCACTGGCCTTGTTGGCGGCGCCGGTCGGGACATCCACTTCGAATCCATGACAATGAGCAATAACGTCGCGCCGGCGTTCATCGGCCCCAACTTCGTGAGCATGGGGCAAAACGGCATGCTCGATCTCGGCTACCTGCTGCGGGTCAGCGACACCGATGTCGGTCAGACCCTGGTCTGGTCTGCATTCTCCGAGCCGTCCCATGGTACGTTGGTCGTTTCCGGTTCCATCGCCGAATCGGGAAGCACATCCATCAGCCCCGGCGGCACGCTCTTGTATACACCGGCACCTGGCTTTGCGGGCCCCGATAGCTTTACCGTGCAGGTCAACGATGGTAAGGCCACCGCCACCCATACCATCTTCGTTGAAGTCATTGCGCCACCAGCCCCGCCTGGGCGGCCCGATCTCCAGCCCGGCAGCGATACCGGCATCAGCGCCAGTGACGACCTCACCAATGCGCGTTCTCTCAGTTTCAGCGGCACCAGCGCTGCAGGCCCAGGCGGTACCGTGCAGGTCTTTCTCGACCTCAATCGCAATGGTCAGTATGACAACAACGACTCCCTCAGGACCGCGGTCGTCAACAGCAGCAGCGGCAACTGGACAGTATCCAATCTGAGCTTGGCGGGGCTTGCCGATGGTATCTACCACGTCTATGCCATCGCTCTCTCGGCTGTGGGCCAAATGACCAGCGTACTCAGTCCAGGGCTGTCCATCACGCTCGACACCGCCGCCCCGGGCACGCCGCCTCAGCCGGTGCTTGATGCAGCAAGCGACACGGGTGCGTCCAGTTCCGACGGCATAACCACCGACACCACGCCGCTGATCACCGGCACCGCGGAAGCGGGCAGCACCGTCACGCTGTATGACACCGACGGCACGACCGTACTGGGCAATCAGATGACCGGGGACGATGGTGCCTGGGGCATCCAGAGTTCCGCGCTGGACCCTGGCGTGCACTCCCTGACCGCCAGCGCCGTGGATGCGGCCGGCAATGTCAGCGCGGCCAGCTTGCCCCTGGACATCACGGTGGTCCGCGCGCCGGTGATTTCTGGTCTGGATGGCGATGCCACGCGCTTCACCGAGGATGGCAGCCAGGTGCTGATCGATGCGAACGGCGATGCCGCGGTCACCAGCTCGGCAGGCTATGCGGGCGGCAGCGTCACTGCCGCCATCTCCGGGGGTGGCGTTGCAGCGGAGGACGTACTGCGCATCAACCACCAGGGCAATGGCGCCGGGCAGATCGGCGTGTCCGGCAGCAGCGTCAGCCATGGCGGCATGCGGATCGGCACCTACGCCGGCGGGACTGGCGGCAATCCGCTGGTCATCACGCTCGATGCCGCGGCCACGTCCGAGGCGGTGGCTGCGCTGCTGCGCAATCTGGCCTATTTCAACACCAACCAGGCGAATATCGCCACAGCCGATCGGACCATCGAGGTCACCGTCAGCGATGCGGTCGGCACCAGCGATGCGGCCCGCACGGTGGTGTCGATCACTGCGGTCGACGATCTCCCGGTGATCACCTTGCCGGGCACCCAGGTGATACAGCCGAACACTCGCCTGGAGTTCAAGGATGCCAACAACAACGCGATCTCGGTCAGCGATGTGGATGACGGTGAATTGGTGGTCCATCTGATGGTAGTCGGCACCCTGTCTCTGGGCAGCGACAACGTGACCTTGTCGGAAGGCACCGGTACCTATCGACGCATCGCTTTGTCCGGCAGCCAAGCCCACCTCAATGCCCTGCTGCAGACCCTGACGTTCCAGCCCGACAAAGACTCTATGGAGGCGGTCTACCTGTACATCAGTACTTACTCAGGCAGCCCTGGCCCCGATACGCCGTTTGCTTCCACAGCCCTATTGATTGATGTCCTTACGCCCAGCCCCAAGGTGACCAGCGTCTTGGCACAGGGCTCGGACCGTGTCGTCAAGATCGGGGACCAAGTGCTGATCGACGTGAACTTCGACCAGATCGTCTGGGGCGATTTCAGAGGTGGTTGGCCGATCCTGCAACTGGAGACCGGTCTGGAGGATCGCCATGCGGTCTACAGTGGCGGCGCAGGTACCAGCACGCTGACCTTCAGGTACACCGTGCAGGCCGGGGATCGGACTGACGACCTGGATTTCCAGGGTATCTCGGCGCTGAAGCTCAACGGTGCTGTGCTGAGCAACAT
>JBEVDH010000254.1:0-6153 GCA_040514115.1 Comamonas sp.
ACCGGGGCCCGCAAGGGCCCTTGTTCCCCAGCCCAGTCTTAACCTTTAGGAGCAAAGATGAACACCATCCACGTCGATGTGGTCAGTGCCGAAGAGTCGATCTTCTCGGGTGAAGCGCGTTTTGTCGCGCTCCCCGGCGAAGCCGGCGAACTGGGCATCTACCCGCGCCACACCCCGCTGATCACGCGCATCCGGCCCGGCTCGGTGCGCATCGAGATGGCGGACGGCAGCGAAGAGTTCGTCTTCGTGGCCGGCGGCATTCTCGAAGTGCAGCCCAACTGTGTCACGGTGCTGTCCGATACGGCCATCCGCGGCAAGGACCTCGACGACGAAAAGGCCAACAAGGCCAAGGCCGCCGCCGAGGAAGCCCTGAAGAACGCCAAGGGCGAGCTGGACCTAGCCAAGGCCCAGTCCGAGCTGGCCGTCATGGCGGCGCAAATTGCTGCCTTGCGCAAGTACCGTCAAAAGCGCTGAGCTTTCAGCACCCCAAGAAAAAAACCGCTCCAAGGAGCGGTTTTTTCATGCCCGGGTGCTTTCAGGAGTCGCACTTGGCCTGATAGACATAGACCACGGCATTGTCCTTGGGATCCACCACGCGGCGCTTGTGCAGCTGCGCTTTTTCCGGTGCCGGGCACAGTGCCTTGACCTGTGTCTCGCACTTGCTCGGATCATCTTCCTTGAGCTTGCAGCTCAGCACGTAGTCATAGACCACAGGGGTTTCGCTGCCGCCGTGGCCCAGGCTGGCACAGCCGGACAGACCGAGAATTGCGCCAAGCGCGATGACTGCCAATGATTTCATGAAAAACTCCGGTAATAGGTTGCACCCACGCTATCACAGGTTGTGACAGGTGTGACCATGTTGCGCATCAATGCACGCCATCCCGGCCGGCGCGCAGGCGCACCGGTGCATCGGGCAGGTCGTTGGGATCCGCCGGCGCACCGGCATCGGTGCCAAAGTGCTGGTGCAGCAGCGCCGTGACATGCGACAGGGCATGCGTCATGCCATCTTCGTAATGGCCATCGTGGAACGCCGTGCCCATTTCCTGCACCAGCTTTTCCCAGGTGTCCGCAGGGATTGCCCGCGTCAAGCCGCGATCGGCGATGATTTCAATCGCATGGTCGGCGAGCAGCAGGTAGATCAAGACGCCGTTGTTGTGCTCGGTATCCCAGACGCGCAGCTTGCCAAACAGCGAGACCGCGCGTTCGCGTGCCGAGGCATCGCGCCAGATATAGGACAGAGGCAGCCCGGCTTCGACGCAGATGCGGATCTCGCCCGAGTGCCGTTGCTCGCTGGCGGCCACGCGCCGGCCCAGACGTTCAAGCAGTTCGTCCGGCAGCGCGGATTGCATCCGGCCCTCGGCCCAGCGGTGGCGCAGCAGGCGTGCGAGGCGTTGTATCCAATTGCGCATGTTCACCAGCTCCCCGAGGCGCCGCCGCCACCAAAACTGCCACCGCCGCCGGAGCTGAAGCCACCGCCGCCGCCCAATCCACCGCCTCGGCCGCCGCCAAAGCCTCCACCAAAACCGCCGCCGAAGCCACCGCCACCTCCGCCGCCGATATGCATGCCCTTGCCGTTGGACAGCAGCGTGATGATCAGTGCCACGACGCCCGCGCCGCCCGCCAGCAGCATGCTGGTCGTGAGCCAGAAGGCCACCGCGCCCGTGCCCGCGCCCATCAGCGCCGCGCCCAGGCGGTTGCCGAAGATGCGGCGCGCGAGCGGCCGCAGCACCGAGACCGCAATGAACAGGAAGATGGCCAGCGATTCGAGGTCAAGCTTGTCGCTCTTCTGCGCCCGCGTCGGCGCGGGCAGCTGCTCGCCCGCGATCAGCTTCTCGACCTGCGCGAGCGCCGCGCTCAGGCCGCCCGCATAGTCGTTGGCCCTGAAGCGCGGCTGCAGCGTTTCATCGAGGATGCGCGCGGCCGCGATATCGGGAATGGCGCCCTCGAGCGCGCGCGCGACTTCAAAGCGCACGCGCCGGTCGTCCTTGGCAACCACCAGCAGCAGGCCGTCGCCCACCTCGCGCCGGCCGATCTTCCAGTTGCTGGCAACGCGATAGGCGTAGGCCGCGATGTCTTCAGGCGCGGTCGTGGCCACCATCAGCACTGCCACCTGCGAGCCATGTTGGCTCTCGATGGCGGCGAGCTGCGCCTCCAGCGCGCTGCGATCGGCGGGCGTCAGAGTGCCCGTCTCGTCGATCACACGCGCCGTGAGCGCAGGAACAGGCTGCAGCGACTGCGCCTGCAGCGGTGCACAGGCCAGCAGCATCAGGGACAGCAGCCAGCGCCAGGCCAGCGTGAACGGCATGGATAGCGCTCCGCTCAGCGTGCGGGGGCCGGGGCCGGTGCCGAGAAGTCCACGCGCGGGGGCGCGGAAATCTGGGCTTCGTTTTGCACCGTGAAGTTGGGCTTGGGGTCATAGCCGAAGACCATGGCCGTGAGGTTGCTGGGAAAGCTGCGCGCCAGCACGTTGTAGGCCTGCACGGTCTGGATGAACTGGTTGCGCGCCACGGTGATGCGGTTCTCGGTGCCTTCCAGCGTCACGCGCAGATCGCGAAAGCCCTGATTGGCCTGCAGTTGCGGATAGCGCTCGGACACCACCATCAGCCGCGACAGCGCGCTCGACAGCTCGCCCTGGGCTTGCTGGAACTTGGCAAAGGCCGCGGGGTCGTTGATCAGCTCGGGGGTGGCCTGGATCGACGTCGCCTTGGAGCGGGCCTCGATCACCCGGGTCAACGTTTCCTGCTCGAAGTTGGCCTCGCCCTTGACGGTGGCCACGATGTTGGGCACCAGGTCGGCGCGGCGTTGGTACTGGTTGAGCACTTCGCTCCAGGCGGCCTTGGATTGCTCGTCCAGGCGCTGGAAGTCGTTGTAGCCGCAGCCCGTCAGGGCCAGTGCCGTGAACATAATCGCGAGAAGTCGTTTCATAGTGGGCTCTTGCCGGCACCCGGGGTGAGCGAGATTGCATGGGTGGTTGCCGATCGCTGGGATTGTGCCGCATGTACCATCGGGGCGGCGGTAGGAGCCGGCCGCGAACCCAGGAGGCAATGATGGACGATATCGTGAAACAGGCCATGGCCAGATGGCCCAACGTGCCCGACTGCTTCGGCTGGCTGGGCTTGGATGCGCGGGGGCAATGGTTCCTGCGCGACGAGGCGACGCAGGCGCGCGGCGCGTTTGCGCAAAGCAAGGGCTCGCTGGTCGAGCACGAGAAGCTGCTGGCTTTCATCGCGCGCAACTATGCCCGGGATGATCTGGGCCGCTGGTTCTTCCAGAACGGGCCGCAGCGCGTGTATGTGGAGCTCGAGGTCGCGCCCTTCGTCTGGCGGTTGCAGCCGGACGGCCAGGTGCAGGCGCATACCGGCGCGCTGGCCACGCCCGAGACCTGTCTGGTCGACGAGCTGGGCCGGGTCTATCTGGTGGCCGCGTCGGGCCTGGGGCTGGTACACAGCCAGGATGTGGGCCTGGTCGCCGACTGGCTGGAGCAAAAGCGCTGGCCGCAGGAGGATGTGCTTGCAGACAGCCTGCCGCAGCGCTTTCGCTTCGTGCTCAGCCCCGCGCAGCAAGCCTCTGGCATGTGAAAAGAGGCCCGCAGGCCTCTGGAGAAAAGCTGCGTTACGGCTTGGGCACGCCAGCGCCAGGGGCGTCAGCGCCTGAGGCAGCTGCGCTTGGCGCCGTGGTTTGCGGCGCGACGGCGCCCGGCGCGACGGCGCCCGGCGCAGCGGCGCCCGGGCCCGCTGCAGCATCCTGTGCTGCGGCTGCGGGCGGCTGGGGCTCGTCGAATTTCGCACCCGCCGCGTTGGCCATGAACACTACGCCGCGCGCGATCTCGGTGTCGTTGAACTCGCCGCCGCCCTGGGGCGCCATCGCGCCCTTGCCCTTGAGCGCGGCCTCGACCAGCGCCTCGAAGCCATGCGCCAGGCGCGGGCCCCAGGCTGCGGCGTCCTGGAACTTGGGCGCGCCGGCCACGCCAGCGGCATGGCAGGCCGCGCACTGGCCGTTGTAGACGGCCTCGCCGCCGCGCAGGGGGCGGTTGGCGTCGCGGATCTCGATATGCCCCACCTTCTGCAGTCGCTGGGCCTTGGCCATTTCCGGATTGCCCACGCCCGGGCCGGGCTTGCTGCCGGAGCTCACGAACATGACCAATCCGATGATCACCAAGACCGGAATCACAAAGGACAGAAACACCGCAATCAGAAACTGCTTGGGGTTCTTGATCGGGCCTGCATGTGCTTCTTCGTGGGGATTGGCGCTCATGACGTCCTCAATATTTTTAGGGATATAGACCAGCCGCAAATTATATCGGTGGCCCTGCATCTGGCTGCTGCGCGTTTCCCCGTGCATCCGCGCACTGGCCGCCTTGTTGATCTGGCGCAAAAAAGGCCATGACCGCAAGCGGGCATGGCCTTTTGCAAGCAATGGCGCCGGAAGGCGCCTGCATGCTCAGCGCGCGGCGGTGGCGCTGGCCAGCGGCGTGGGCGAGGTGACGCCGCCGCCCAGCGCCTTGTACAGCAGCAACTGGTTTTGCAACTGCGTCAGACGCACCTGGACCACCGATTGCTCGAGCGTGAACAGCGTGCGCTGGGCATCGAGCAGGTCGAGGTAGCTCGACACGCCGTTGCTGTAGCGCAGGTCGGCAAGCCGCAGGCGCACGGTCTCGGCGTCGAGCTGGGCGCGCTGCGCGCGGTCCTGCTCGGCCAGCGAGGTCTGACTGTCCAATGCGTCCGAGACTTCGCGGAACGCGGTCTGGATGGTTTTCTCATACTGCGCCACGGCAATCCGGCGGCTCACCTCGGCGGCATCGAGGTTGGCGCTGTTGCGGCCGGCATCGAACACCGGCAGCAGCGCCGAGGGCGCCAGCGTAAATGCCCAGGCCCCGCTCTTGAACAACCCGGAGAGCTCGTTGCTGGCCGTGCCGATCTGCGCCGTCAGAGCGATACGCGGGAAGAAGTTCGCGCGCGCCGCACCGATATTGGCATTGGCGCCGATCAGCGCCTGCTCGGCCTGGCGGATGTCGGGCCGCTGGATCAGCAGGTCGGACGGCAGGCCCGCGGGCAGCGCCGGCAGTGCCGCTGCCTGGTTCAGGCGCGTACCGGCAAGGCTGGCGTTGATTTCGGGCGGAACCGGCTGGCCCAGCAGCAGAGCCAGTGCATTCGTGTCCAGCGCGCGCTGGCGCTGCTGCTGCGCCAGCGTGGCGCGCGCGGCTTCGGTCAACGAGACCGCCTGGCGGTAGTCAAGTTCCGACGTGGCGCCCGCGTCAAAGCGCAGCCGCGTCAACCCGACCGATGCCTCGCGCGTCTCGAGCGTGCGCCGCGAGATCGCCAGCAGCTCCTCGTCGGCCAGCAGCGTGTACCAGGCGCTGGCCACGGAAGCCACCAGGCTGACCTGCGTGGCACGCATGCCTTCCTCGGTCGCCAGGTACTGGGCCAGCGCCTGTTCCTTGAGCGCGCCGATGCGGCCGAAGAAGTCGAGCTCCCACGCCGTGGTCTGCAGGCCCACGCTGTAGGCGTTGGCATAGCCGCCATTGATGGTGTCGGGCGCGCGCGATGCCGTGACACCGCCCTGGATGGTCGGGAACTGGTCGGCGCGCGTGATCCGGTACTGCGCCCGGGCCTGCTCGATGTTGAGCACCGCAACCTGCAGGTCGCGGTTGTTGGCCAGCGCCAGGCCGATCAGCTGCTGCAGCCGGGCATCGGTGAAGTACTGCTGCCAGGGCAGGGCGGCGGCAGGCTGCGCGCCGGCTTCCCCTTGCGGGGCGGAGCGGTAGGCTTCGGGCACGGGCGCCGCGGGGCGCTCGTAGGTGGGAATGAACGAGCAGCCGGCCATCAGCAGGGCCGCTGCGAACGCTACGGGAGTGCAGCGGTTAATCATGGCGCAGGGCCTCCGGGTTGTGGGCAGGAGCTTGAGGCGTATCGGTGTCCTCGGCGTGCTTCTTGCCCTTGAACAGCGTGCGCACGACCACAAAGAAGACGGGCACGAAGAACACCGCCAGCACCGTGCCGGTGATGATGCCGCCAAGGACGGCGGTGCCGATGGCACGCTGGCTGGCCGAGCTTGCGCCCGAGGCCAGGACCAGCGGCACCACGCCCAGGCCGAAGGCCAGCGAGGTCATGACGATCGGGCGGAAACGCAGGTGGGCCGCTTCGATCGCCGCCT
>JBEVDH010000267.1:0-5734 GCA_040514115.1 Comamonas sp.
GAAATCGAGAAGGCGCACCCGGACATCTTCAACGTGCTGCTGCAGGTCATGGACCACGGCACGCTGACGGACAACAACGGGCGCAAGGCCGACTTCCGCAACATCATCATCATCATGACGACGAATGCGGGTGCCGAGACCATGAACAAGGCCAGCATCGGCTTCACCAACCCGCGCGCGGCGGGCGACGAAATGGGCGACATCAAGCGCCTGTTCACGCCCGAGTTCCGCAACCGGCTGGACGCGATCGTGGGCTTCAAGTCGCTCGACGAGCTGGTCATCATGCGCGTGGTCGACAAGTTCCTGCTGCAGCTGGAAACGCAACTGGCCGAGAAGCGCGTCGAAGTCACCTTCACCGACAACCTGCGCAAGCACCTGGCGAAGGCTGGTTTCGATCCGCTGATGGGCGCGCGGCCGATGCAGCGCCTGATCCAGGACACGATCCGCCGCTCGCTGGCCGACGAGCTGCTGTTCGGCCGCCTGGTCGACGGTGGTCGCCTGGGCGTGGACTGGGTCGAAGGCGAGGCCGGCGCAGCGGGTGAAGTGCAGCTTGACATCCAGGCGCTGTCCCGCAAGGAAAGAGGCCGCTCCGAGCCCGCCGAACCGGAAGAAGCCACAGCCGCCGATTGATCATCGGGCTGTGATACCTTCCCCGAGCCGACAGCACTGCGCTGTCGGCTTTTTTTGTTTTTTCAAAAGGCTCTTCCGTGCAATGGTTCAGCGAGTACTGGAACTCCGAGAACGCGATCTCGCTGTTCTGGCTGATTTGGTGGGTGTATGCGCTCGTGATCGGCATCTGGGTATTGCTGCAGCGCAGCGCGCCCGTGGCGACGCTGGGCTGGCTGCTGGCGCTGGCGGCGCTGCCGGTGGGCGGCCTGGGCGTCTACTACTTCTTCGGGCCGCAGCGGCTCAAGCGCCTGCGCAACAAGCGGCTGCGCCGCCACGGTTCCTCACGCCTGCGCGTGAGCGCCGCGCGCCTGCGCGAGCGCATTCCAGCCGCAACCGAGCGCATGCATCAGGTCGCGCGCCTGGTGAGCCGCACCGCGGAGTTTCCGGTCAGCAGCGCCGAGCGCATGGAGCTGCTGGTCGGCGGCGACCGCACCTATGACGCATTGCTCGAAGCGGTGCGCGCCGCGCGCCACCACGTGCATCTCGAGTATTACGTCTTCGAGCCCGACCGCACCGGCACTGCGCTGATGGATGCCTTGGTCGAGCGCGCGCGCGCCGGTGTCAAGGTGCGCATGCTGGTCGACTCGATGGGCTCGAAGAAGCTCAGGCGCAAGTTCTACGCGCCGCTGGTCGAGGCCGGCGGGGAGTTCGCGTTCTTCCATCCCTCGAAGATCGGGCGGCGCCTGCGCCCGGTGATCAACTTCCGTACCCATCGCAAGATCCTGGTCTGCGACGGCATCGTGGGCTTCACGGGCGGCGTCAACATCACCGACGAGGAAGACAGCCGGGTGATGGAATGCGCCTACCACGACGTGCACCTGCGCCTCGAAGGCCCCGTGGTCAACTGGCTGCAGACGGTGTTTCTCGAGGACTGGTCGTATGCGCTCGAGCGTACCCATCCGGTGGAGCCGCCGGACCTCGACGATCTGCTGCCCGAGATGGTCGAAGGCCAGTACGCGGTGCAGATCGTGAGCTCGGGGCCGGACAACCGGCTCGAGGCCATCCACCGCGCCTATGTTGCGGCCATCAACGCGGCCGACTCGCGCGTGCTGCTCACCACCCCTTACTTCGTGCCCACCGAAGCCGCGATGGCGGCCCTCACGAATGCCGCGCTGCGTGGGGTCGATGTGCAGCTGCTGGTGCCCGAGAAGTCGGACTCGTTCATCGTCACCGCGGCCGCGCGCTCGTATTTCGATGAGCTGATCGCCTGCGGCGCCAAGGTCTACGAGTACCGCGCGCGCATGCTGCATTCCAAGACCCTGGTGGTCGACGACAGCATGGCGATCATCGGCACGGCCAACTTCGACCACCGCAGCTTCTTCCTGAACTACGAGGTCTGCGCCATCGCCTACGGGCTCAAGCTCAACGGCGATCTGGCGCAGCAGTTCGCCCTGGATCTGCAAAACGCGCGCCAGGTGCATTACGAGCGCAAACAGCGCTTCCTGCAGCGGCTGGGCGACTCGGTAGCGCGCCTGTGTTCGCCCCTGCTTTGATATGCGGACAGGGTCAATTCCCGGGCATACTCCGGGCATGGCTGAAACCACGTTCTTCTGGCACGACTATGAAACCTTCGGTGCCCAACCCCGCTATGACCGCCCGGCCCAGTTCGCGGGTATCCGCACGGACCTGGAGCTCAACGAGATCGGCGAGCCGCTGGTGCAGTACTGCCAGCCCGCGGGCGACTATCTGCCCGACCCGCAGTCCTGCCTGATCACCGGCATCACGCCCCAGCAGTGCGTGGCGCAGGGCGTGCCCGAACATGAATTCGCGGCGCGCATCGAAGAAGAGTTCGCCCGCCCCGGCACCGTGGGCGTGGGCTACAACTCGATTCGCTTCGACGACGAGATCACGCGCTTCATGTTCTGGCGCAGCCTGATCGACCCTTATGCGCGCGAATGGCAAAACGGCTGCGGCCGCTGGGATCTGCTGGATGTCGTGCGCATGGTCTATGCGCTGCGCCCCGACGGCATTGTCTGGCCGCGCAAGGAAGATGGCAGCGTGAGCTTCAAGCTCGAAGACCTCGCGCGCGCCAACGGCCTGGCGCACGAGCAGGCCCATGATGCGCTGAGCGACGTGCGCGCGACGATTGCGCTGGCCCGGCTGATCCGCAAGGTGCAGCCGCGCCTGTTTGACTTTGCCTTCGGGCTGCACAAGAAAGACCGCGTGCTGCACGAGCTGGGCTTGCCGGCCGTGGCCGCCGATGCGCGGCCCTTCCTGCATGTCTCGGGTATGTTTGGCGCGGCGCGCGGCTGCATTGCCGTGATGTGGCCGCTGGCGACCCATCCCGCCAACAAGAATGAAATCCTGGCCTGGGATCTGTCCGAAGACCCTTCGGAGCTGGCACGGCTGGGCGTGGAAGAGTTGCGCCTGCGCCTGTTCACGCGCGCGGCCGATCTGCCCGAAGGCGTGGCGCGGCTGCCGATCAAGAGCATCCATGTCAACAAGTCGCCGATGGTGGTGAGCAGCCTGAAAACCCTGAGCCCGGCAATGGCGCAGCAGTGGGGCATCGACATGGAGCAGTCGCTGCAGTACGCGGCGATTGCGCGCGACCTGCCCGACATGAGCGCGCTGTGGAAGCAGGTGTTCCAGCGCCCGCCGGCCGGCCCGATCGATGTCGATCAGGACCTCTACGGCGGCTTCGTCGGCAACGAGGACCGGCGCCGTCTCAACCACCTGCGCTCGCTCACGCCGCTGGAGCTGGCGATGGACCGCACCGGCTTTGACGATGCGCGCCTGGGCGAAGTGGTTTTCCGCTACCGCGCGCGCAACTTCGCTGATACGCTGTCCCCCGAGGAGCAGCAGCGCTGGGTCGCGCATTGCGCCGCCTGCCTGCTCGACGGCCAGGGCGGGGCGCGCACGGCCGAGCGCATGTTTGCGCAGATCGATCAGCTGTCGGAGACGGCGGATGAGCGGGGGGAGGAGATTCTGGGGGCGCTTTATGACTACGCTGAAGCGATTGTTCCGGATGCTTGAGTTGAGGAAATCCGGTTCTTTGAGGGCAGGCCCTTCACCCTTCGACAAGCTCAGGGCGAACGGTTAACACCCCGTTCGTGGTGAGCCTGTCGAACCATGAACGGCCTATCCTCAGGAACACGCCCCTTCTATCCTATGCGGAGCAGGCCCAAGACTTGGCATCTGCGGTTCACATTCCCCCGAAGAACTGATAGCACACCGCAATCGCCGCCACCACCCCCGCGAATTCCGCCAGCAGCGCGCACCCCACCGCATGGCGCGCGCGCTGGATGCCGACGGCGCCGAAGTAGACGGCCAGCACATAGAAGGTGGTCTCGGTGCTGCCCTGGATGGTGGCCGCGGCCAGGGCCGCGAAGCTGTCCACGCCCTGGGTCTGCATGGTCTCGATCAGCATCGCGCGCGCGGCGCTGCCCGAAAACGGCTTGACCAGCGCGGTGGGCAGGGCGTCGACAAAGCGCGCGTCCCAGCCGCCCGCATCGACCACCCAGCGGATGCCCGAGAGCACATAGTCAAGCGCGCCCGAGGCGCGAAAAACGCCCACCGCACAAAGCATCGCCACGAGATAGGGCAGCAGTCCCTTGGCGACATCGAAGCCTTCCTTGGCGCCCTCGATGAAGCTGTCGTAGACGGGTATGCGACGCCAGGCACCGAGGCAGACGAAAAGCATGATCAAGCCAAACAGCGTCAGATTGCCCAGCAGCGATGACAGCGAAGCGAGCGCCGCCGCGCTCAGCGTGGTCAGGAGCGCCATGAAGCCGCCCAGCAGCAGCGCCACCGGCAGCAGATAGGCCAGCACGACCGGATGCCACAGCTGCAGCCGCTGCACCAGCCCCACGGCGAGCAGCGCCATCAGCGTCGAGGCCGATGTGGCCAGCAGGATCGGCAGGAAAACCAGCGTCGGGTCGGGCGCACCCTGCTGCATGCGGTACATGAAGATCGTCACCGGCAGCAGCGTCAGCGACGAGGCGTTGAGCACCAGAAACAGGATCTGCGCGTTGGTCGCGGTGTCGGGGCGCGGGTTGAGCGTCTGCAGCTCGCGCATGGCCTTGAGGCCCATCGGCGTGGCCGCGTTGTCGAGCCCGAGCGCGTTGGCGGCGAAGTTCAGCGTGATCAGGCCCAGCGCCGGGTGGCCGCGCGGCACCTCGGGCATCAGCTTGGCAAACAGCGGGCCCAGCGCCCCTGCCAGCCACGTCACGACGCCGGCTTTCTCGGCGATGCGCAGGAAGCCGAGCCACAGCGTCAGCGTGCCGAACAGCAGCACCATCACCTCGACCGACAGCCTGGCCATGGCAAACAGCGCCTGCACCATCGCCGCGAAAACCTGGCTTTGACCTCCCAGCAGCCATTGGGCCAATGCCGCGATCGCGGCAATGATGAAAAAGCCCAGCCACAGGGCATTGAGCATGGGTGATCTCCTGAGCGAATGGGCGCGGCGCCGCGTGCTGCGGTGCCTGGGCGCTATTGTCGTGGCTGGACGCTGGTTTCAAGGCATGTGACATGTCATAAACAGCGGTTGCCGGCGAAATGTGGGGAAGTGTCACAAAGATGTCTTGCTGTATTTGCATGATGGAAAACCCTGCTTGCCCGCGCCCCCCTTTGTGACTGCTCTGTACGCCCGTTGTCTGATGTTCTTCCAAATGCGCCGGCCGGCCTCGACCATGCCCCTGCGCATGGGCTGGCGGGGCATGCGCCTGGCCTGCATCGGCGCAGCGCTGCTGGTGCTCGGCCTGGTCTGGTGGCTGGCCTGGCAAAGCGTCGCGGCCGAGCGCGCGCAGCTCAAGATCAGCACCCGCCAGCAGCAGGCCAGCCTGGCCGCCGTGGTGGCGGAAAATCTCGCGCAGGTGGTCAATAAGGGCCAGCTGATGGCGCTGGCCGCGGGCGATGCGCTGGGCAGCCACGCGCGCGGCCAGCAGTCGGCGGCCGAAGTGCACCGGCGGCTGTCGACGATGCTGGTGGCCGAGCAGAGCTTTGCGCGCTATCTGCTGCTGGATGCGGATCTTGCGCCCGTCGATTCCTCGTATGCACTGGCCCGCGGCGAGCTGGGCCCGCTGGTGTTGGCGCTGCGCGAGACGCTGCGCGCGCCTTTGCCGCG
>JBEVDH010000060.1:0-10564 GCA_040514115.1 Comamonas sp.
GTGCGCCCGCCCAGCAGCTTGAACACCGGCTTGTTGACGCTCTTGCCCAGGATGTCCCAGATCGCCAGGTCCACCGCGGAGATCGCCGCCATGGTCACGCCCTTGCGGCCCCAGGCATGGGTCGCGCGGTACATGCGCTGCCACAGGTATTCGTAGTCCCACGGGTCCTGGCCGATGACCAGCGGCGTGAGGTACTGGTCGATGATGGCCTTGGCGATGGCCGGCGCCAGCGCGACGTTGCCTATGCCGACGATGCCGTCATCGGTCTCGATCTCGACCACGGTCCACGAATGGAAGCGGAAGGTGCTCATGCTCTCGGTGTTGGAATACACCAGATCCATGGCATTGGAGCAGAAGTTGCCCTGGGGCGGAACGGTCTTGCCCTTCCACTGGAAAACACGGGCGCGCACGGACTTGATCTTCATACAGACCTCTCAGGAAAAATGGGGTGAGACGGGCGGCACGCGCCGCCCGTGGAATCAGGCGGCGGCCAGGGCTCGGGTCGCGATGCGGGCCGCGCCCAAGCGGGCCGCGCCCATGCGGCTGGCATTCAGCAGCGCCTGCCAGGTGGCCTCGACGCTCGCGCGCCCCTGGCCCGCGATGTCGTAGGCGGTGCCGTGCGCGGGCGTGGTGATTGGAATCGGCAGGCCGCCCTGCACCGTCACGCCGCGCGAGAAGCCCAGCAGCTTGATCGCGATCTGCCCCTGGTCGTGGTACATCGTGACGATCGCCTGGTATTCGCCCGCCTGCGCCTTCAGGAAGATCGTATCGGCCGGAAACGGGCCGTGGAAGGGCGCGGCGCTGGGCCAGTCGCGCGCCTGCAGCGCACGCACCGCGGGGGCGATGATGTCGATCTCCTCGCGCCCGCAGGTGCCGCCGTCGCCGTTGTGCGGGTTGAAGCCCGCGATCGCCACCTTGGGTTCGGCCATGCCGCTGGCGCGCAGCGCGTTGTAGAGCAGCTCCGCCGCCTGGGCGATGCGCTCCTGGCTCAGATAGCTGGCCACGTCCTTGAGCGGCACATGCGAGGAAATGCGCGAGGTCCAGAGCGTGCCCAGCGTGTTGAATTCGCAGAAGTAGCCCTGCACGCCCAGGTGCTCGGCAAAGTGGTGCAGCTCGTCTTCATGGCGCAGGCCGCCGAGCTTCATCGCCTGCTTGTTCAGCGGCGCAAAGCAGATCGCGTCGATGTCGCCGGCCAGCGCCGCGTCCATGCACTGGTCGAGCACCTGCAGCACCGCGCGCCCGCCCGCCGCGCCGACCTGGCCGGTCTGCACCTCGGCGGGCGCGATGCTGTTCACCGCGACAAAGGCCGGCAGCTGCGTGTCGGCGCGCTCGCGCACCTCTCCCAGTCCGCCCAGCGCGGCCGTGGCGACCTGGACGCCGGCAATGCGCTGGCCCTGCTCCCAGAGCCAGGGGTCGCCGATCAGCACCAGATTGGCCTGCTGCGTCGCCTCGGGCTTGGCCAGCAGCCGCGCGATCAGCTCGGCGCCGATGCCGGCGGGGTCGCCCAGGGTCAGGGCCACGACGGGAAGGGGTGCGGTAGACATGGCTCAGTCCAGTTTGATGTTGTTCTTGCGGATGATCTCGCCAAAGCGCTGGTATTCGGCGAGGTGGAAGGCGCCGAAGTCGGCCTGGCTCATCGGACGCAATTCGGCGCCCACGGCCTCGAGCCGGGTCTTGGTCTCGGGCATGGCAATGATCTTGTTGACCTCGTCATGCACTTTCTGCTGCACCGCCTTGGGCGTTGCCGCGGGCATGTAGATGCCGTACCAGGCGCTGATCGCCACGCCGGGCAGGCCGGCTTCGGCCATGGTCGGCACCTGGGGCAGCTGCGCGTTGCGCTGCGGCGAGGTCACGGCCAGCGCGCGCAGCTTGCCGGCCTTGATCTGGCCAATGACCGAAGGCATGGTGTCGAAGCTCATCTGCACCTGGCCGCTGACCAGGTCCACGAGCGCGCCGGCGCTGCCCTTGTAGGGCACATGGGTGATGGCGATGCCGGCCGCGTCCTTGAACACCTCGGCCGCGATGTGCTGCGTGCTGCCCGTGCCGCTGCTGGCGAAGTTGATCTGGCCGGGCTGCTTCCTGGCCAGCGCGATGAGCTCGGCTACGCTGTTGGCCGGCACCGAATTGCCGACGACCAGCACATTGGGTACCGAGCCGACAAAGGCCACGGGCACGAGGTCCTTGTTGTTGTCGTAGCCGAGCTTGAGCAGATGCGGCGCAATCGCGTGCGCCGTCACAACGCCCATGACCATGGTGTGGCCGTCGGTGGACTTGGCGGTGACGTCGACGGCCATGGTGTTGGAGACGCCGGGGCGGTTTTCCACCAGCACCGGCTGCTTGAGCAGCGGCGCGAGCCGGTCGGCGACGGCGCGCGCCATCGCATCGGTGCCGCCGCCCGGCGCCGAGCCGACGAGCATGCGCACGGGCCGCGTGGGCCAGTTCGCCGGGTCCTGCGCCTGCACGGCGGCGGGCAGCAGGCAGGTTCCCCAGACCGCGGCAGCGGTCAGCAGATGACGTCTATGCATCTTTGTCTCCATTTTTATAGTGGTAGCTGCATGGTAGGCAAGGGATTGATAGCCGTATATTCAATGTTTTTGATAGATTGATAACCTGAGGAAATCAGCAAACAGGAATCGGGCCATGGGATCGATCGACAAACGCGACAACACACCGCAGCTGCTCAACCGCCTGCGCATGCGCCAGATCGCGCTGATACTGGCTATCGAGGAGCGCCAGACGCTGCGCGGCGCGGCCGCGCAGCTGGGCCTGAGCCAGCCCGCGGCCACCAAGATGCTGCACGAGCTCGAAGACGCGCTGGGCCAGGCGCTGTTCGAGCGCGTGGGCCGGCAGCTGCAGCGCAACGCCGCCGGCGACCGGGTGTTCGACTACTTCCGCGCGATGCGCGGCAGCATGGAAGCGCTCAATCGCGAGCTGGGTGAACTGCGCCAGGGCAGCGCCGGCCGGCTGGTCGTGGGCAGCATCATGGCGGCGTCACCGGGCCGGCTGACGCGCGCGCTGCTCGACCTCAAGCAGGAGCTGCCGCTGCTGGAGATGGAAGTCGCCGTCGACACCAGCGACCGGCTGCTGACCCAGCTGTACGAAGGCGTGCTTGAAGTCGTGGTCGGGCGCCTGGCGCCGGCCTCGGCCGAAGAGTGCATCTTCCAGCCGATCGACGATGAAAGTCTGGCGTTCATCGTGCGCAACGGGCACCCGCTGCTGGCGCTGCCCGAAGTCGCGTTTGCCGACCTGCAGCGCTACGGCTGGGTGCTGCAGCCCCCGGGCAGCCCGATGCGCGCGCTGCTCGAGCAGGAGTTCCGCGAGCACTGCACGCCGCTGCCGCGCGGGCGCATTGAAACCGGCTCGATCCTCACGACGATCAACCTGGTGCGTGGCTCGGACATGCTGGGCGTCATTCCCCAGACCGTGGGGGCGCTCAACGATGCCTGCGGCATGCTGCGCATCCTGCCCTATGCCCTGCGCCACCGGCTTGAATCCTATGGCAGCCTGGTGCGCCGCGACCGACCGCTGAGCCACTCCGCGCAGCGCTTCCTGGAGCTGCTGCACCGGGACGAGCCCGCAGCGGCCGAACCAGTGGCGCTCAGCGCGGGGGCACACCCGCAGGCAAAGGCGCCGCAGCAGCGCGCCCCAGCCGGCTTGCGAGCCAAAGCCCGAGCAACGAAGCCGCGCCCGTGACCATCCAGGTCACATGCCAGCCGCCGGCCTGCGCCGCGACCCAGGCCACGAGCGGCGGGCCGAGGAACTGGCCCGTTGCCGAGCATTGCTGGACCCAGCCCATCGTGGTCGACACCGTCTGCGCATCGGGCGCCAGGCGCACGACCAGCGAAAACAGCGTGCCCGGCACCAGGCCGCCAGCGGCCGAGAAGACCAGCACGGCCGCGTAGCGCAGCACTGGCGCCTCGCCCAGCAGCGGGCCGAACGCAAGCCACGCGGTCAGCGCCATGCCGCCGAAACCCAGGTACAGCAGCCGCTGCGCGCCTGGGCTGTGCCGCAGCCACCGGCCCGCGGCCACGTTGCCGATGATGTTGGTGGCGCAGACCAGCGCCGTCAGCGCGCCCGCGGCCGCCGCGCCCACGCCGGCCTGCGCATAGACCGAAGGCAGAAAGCCGACCACCGCCAGCCACTGGCTCGTCTACATCGCAAAGGCCAGCGCCACGAGCCAGGGGCCGGGGCTGGCCAGCGTCAGCCGCAGGTTCCGGCGCCAGCCCGCCGCCGCATGGGCCGGCGCCGGGCTGGCAGGCTTTCGGTCATCGGGTACACCCCGCACGAGCCAGGCCGCCATGGCCAGCGACAGCGCGCCCAGCAGCCCCCACCAGGCCTGCCAGCCCCAGGCCGCCATGAACAACGGCCCGCCCAGCAGCGCCAGCGCCGTGCCGGCCGGCATGTAGGCGCCCCAGAGTCCGAGAAACGGCGACAGTTGCCGCGGCGGCACCAGCTGCCGGATCAGGCTCGGCGCGGCCAGCACCACCAGCAGGAACCCCAGCCCCTCGACGGCGCGCAGCACCAGCAGATCCACCGGCGCGCGCGCCCAGATACCCGCCAGGCTGGCCATGCCCAGCGTGAGCTGCCCGACCAGCATGCTGCGGCGCAGCCCCAGCCCGTCGGCGGCCAGCCCGAGCAGCACGCCCAGCAGCATGCCGGCAAGCTGCACCATCGACAGCAAAAACCCGGCCTCGACCAGCGTCAGCCCCAGCGCCTGCTGCAGCACCGGAATGGCCGGTGGAATCTTGCCCACATGCAGCGCGGCAATGACGCCGGCGGCAATCACGGCAGCGGCGGGGAGGGAATGGTATTTCAAGATCGGGGCCGCAGGTGTGGTTGCACAGCTCCGCACTCTAAGCGCTGGCGCACGGACCAGGCAAGCTCACTTCCCGATGCAAAAGCTCGAGAAGATCACGCCCAGCAGATCGTCGGACGTGAACTCTCCGGTGATGGCATTGAGCGCGTTCTGCGCCAGGCGCAGCTCCTCGGCCAGCAGGTCGAGATGCGGGCCGGCCGCGCGCAGCTGGGCATATGCCATGTCAAGGTGCGCGCCCACGGCCTGCAGCGCCTCGACATGGCGCGCGCGCGCCAGATACAGGCCTTCGGGTGCGGACTGCCAGCCCGCGACTTCGAGCAGGCGCCGGCGCAGCGCGTCGAGGCCGTCACCGGTGCGCGCCGACAGGCGCAGGCCATCTTCGAGCCACTCGGCGCTGGCCGAGTCGGTCTTGTTCCAGACATCGATCACCGGCACCTGCGCCGGCAGGCGTTCGGCCAGCGTGGCGCGGATCACGTCGTCGGCCGCGCGGTAGTCGGTCTGCTCCTGGCGCGTGAGATCGTGCAGGAACAGCACCGCATCGGCCGCGGCAATCTCGTCCCAGGCGCGCGCGATGCCGATGCGCTCGACGGTGTCTTCGCTCTCGCGCAGCCCCGCGGTGTCGATCACATGCAGCGGCACGCCTTCGATCTGGATCGTCTGCTGCACCTTGTCGCGCGTCGTGCCCGCGATTTCGGTGACGATCGCCAGCTCGGCGCCCGCCAGCGCATTGAGCAGCGAGCTCTTGCCCGCGTTGGGCTGGCCCGCGATCACCACCTTGATGCCCTCGCGCAGCAGCGCGCCCTGGTGCGCGCGCGCGAGCACGCCGGCCAGCGCGCTCTGCAGCCGTTCGAGCTGGCCGCTGGCATCGGCCTGCTGCAGGAAATCGATGTCTTCCTCGGGGAAGTCCAGCGTGGCCTCGACCAGCATGCGCAGCCGCACCAGTGCGTCGCGCAGCGTGTGGATCTCCTGCGAGAACGCGCCCGACAGCGAGCGGCTCGCGCTGCGCGCGGCGGCTTCGGTGCTGGCGTCGATCAGGTCGGCAATGGCTTCGGCCTGGGCCAGGTCGATCTTGTCGTTGAGAAACGCGCGCTCGGTGAACTCGCCGGGCTGCGCCAGGCGCAGGCCCGGCAGGCAGGGCTGGCCCGCGCCGTCGGCTTCAGCCGCGGCTTCGAGGCAGCGCGCGAGCAGCAGCTGCAGCACCACCGTGCCGCCATGCGCCTGCAGCTCGAGCACGTCTTCGCCGGTATAGCTGTGCGGCCCGGGAAAGAACAGCGCCAGGCCATGGTCGATGGGCTGGCCCTGCGCGTCACGCAGCGGCAGATAGGTCGCCTCACGGGGCTTGAGCGCGCGGCCGCAAAGCCGCTGCACCAGCGGCGCCAGGCCCTTGCCGGACACCCGCACGATCCCCACGGCTCCGCGACCGGGGGCTGTGGCAATGGCGGCAATGGGGTGGTCGTGGCGGGGGAGCATGGGGATTCTCTAAAAATCAATGGGGGACTAAACCGTTCGTCCTGAGCTTGCCTGGCCGGCCGCGTCGAAGGATGAACGGCCTGCGCTCAAGGCATGAGAGCGGGCCGTCCATGGTTCGATCCTTCGACAAGCTCAGGATCACCACGAAGAATTTTAGGGAAACTCAACTCGAACGATTTCAACTCCGTTCGTCCTGAGCTTGTCGAAGGATGAAGGGCCTGCGCTCCAGTCATTAGGACAGGACGTTCATGGTTCGACAAGCTCACCACGAACGGTTAGGAAGGCTTACCACGAATGACTCCTCCGTTCGTCCTGATCCTGAGCCCGCCTGGCCGGCCGCGTCGAAGGATGAAGGGCCTGTGCTCCAGCAAGTATGCCGCGCAGTTTTACGCCCCACAAACCACCACGGCCGCAAAAGCGGCCGTGGCGTTCAGGAGCGCAAGCTCAGCGCAGTTACTTGAATTTCGGCAAGTTGAACTGCGGCGGCACGCCCATCCGGGTGTTGATCAGCCATTGCTGGGCGATCGACAGGATGTTGTTCGTCAGCCAGTACATCACCAGGCCGGCGGGGAAGAAGAAGAACATCACGCTGAACATCAGCGGCATGATCCACATCATCTTGGCCTGCATCGGGTCCGGTGGCGCGGGGTTGAGCGCGGTCTGCAGCAGCGAGCTCAGCGTCATCAGCACCGGAAGGATGAAATACGGATCGGGCGAGGACAGGTCGGTGATCCAGCCGATCCACGGTGCGTTGCGCATCTCGACGCTCGACAGCAGCACCCAGTACAGCGCAATGAACACCGGGATCTGGATGATGATCGGCAGGCAGCCGCCCATCGGGTTGACCTTCTCCTCGCGGTAGATGCGCATCATCTCCTGCTGCATCTGCTGCGGCTTGTCCTTGAGGCGCTCGCGCATCTCCATGATCTTCGGGTTGATGGCCTTCATCTTGGCCATGCTGGAGTAGGCCTTGGCGTTCAACCAGTAGAACAGGATCTTCAGCACCAGCACCAGGCCGACGATCGACCAGCCCCAGTTGCCCAGCAGACTGTGGATCTTGTCGAGCAGCCAGTACAGCGGCTTGGCCATGATGGTCAGCCAGCCATAGTCCTTGACCAGCTCCAGGCCGGGGGCCAGGGCTTCAAGCGTCTTCTCGAGCTGCGGGCCGGCAAACAGCTTGGCCTCCACGCTCTTGCTCTGGCCGGGTTCGACCGTGCCCAGGGGCGTGATCATGCCCACGGCATAGAGGTTGTCGCTGATCTTGCGCGCGAAGATGTCGCGCTGCACGCCATCGGCCAGCAGCCAGGCGCTGGCGAAGTAATGCTGCACCATGGCCACATAGCCATTGGTCGCGGTCTTCTCGAACTCGGCCTTGCCTTTTTCAATGTCCTTGAAGTCGACCTTCTGGTACTTCTTGGCTTCGGTGTAGACCGCGGGACCGGTGAAGGTCGAGTACATGCTCGACTCGCCCGCAGGCGCATTGCCGTCACGCGCGAGCTGCACATACAGCTGCGGGTTGATCGCGGAGGCGCCGGCGTTGACCACGTCATGCTTGACGGCGATGTCGTAGGAGCCGCGCTGCAGCGTATAGGTCTTGACCAGCTTCACGCCGCCGAGTTCGGCCGACTCGAAACGGATCTGCAGCTGGTTCTGGCCGTCTTGCAGGGTCGTCGCGCCCGGCATGAGCTGCATTGCCGACGTATGGTTGGGGAAGCTGCCACCGACCAGGCCGGACTCGGCCTTGTAGATGCGCTGCGCGCTTTCATCGAACAGCACGAAGGACTTGGACTTGTCGGCCATGTCCGCGTACTTGCGCATCTCGGCATGCTTGAGCGTGCCGCCCTGGGTGTCGAACGTCAGCGCCAGCACATCGGTGGTGACCTGCACGTTCTCGCGGGCAATGGCCGGCGCCGCAGCGGGGGCGCCTGGAACCTGGCTGGTGTCGGTCGCCCCGGGCGTGGACGCGGGCACCGCGGCCGCGCCCGATGTCACGGGTGCCAGCGGTGCGGCAACCGGCACCGTCACGGGCGCAGGGAAGAAGGTGGCCTTTTTGCCGTTGTGAACTTGCCATTTGTCCCACAGCAGGACCATGGAAAAGGCAAATATCACCCACAGGATGGTGCGGCGAATGTCGTTCATGAAGACTTCTTTGAGGAAGGTTGGGTGGTCGGGGATGAAGGCTGGCAGCAGGCAAACAGCCGGGGCGTCTGCGTGGGGACCGGATCATGACCGCCATCACACCATGGATGGCAGCGCGCCAGCCGGCGCAGGGTCAAATAGCTGCCCGCGGCCGCGCCATGCTGCCCGAGGGCATCGAGCGCATAGGCGGAGCAGGTGGGCTCGAAACGGCAAGCCGAGCCAATCCAGGGGCTCAAGGTCAGGCGATAGCCGCGCACCAGAGCCATGAGCAGACCGCGCATCATGGGGCAGCCCTTGCTGGGGCGGCCTCTGCCGGGGCGGCCTCTGCCGGGGCGGCCCCTGCCGCAGGCGCGGAAGGTGCCGGCGCGGACTGGCGGCGCACGGCATAAGCGAAAAGCTGGTGCAGTTCGGCACGCACCGCCTGCTTCAACAGCTCGGACGTTGCGCTGATGAACTGCTTGCGGTCGAAAGTGGCGCGCAGGCGCACCACATAGGCGGCGCAGGCCAGCTGCGGCGCATATTCATCGCCAAGCACATAGACCTGACGCTGGATCGCGTGGCGCGTGACAGAGCGCTTGGCCCAGCGCTTGGGCGACATGGCGCCAAGCCAGGGGCCGGGCGCAACGCCAAACAGGGCCTGCGGGGCCTGCACGGAAGGCAGGCCACCGGGCCCTGATGGAGGCGTCAAAGGCACATCCCCGTCGAGTACCAAGCGATGCAAGGCAAAGTGCGGGGTGCGGGAGACGATGCCTCCCGCCATCGCAGCCTGAAACTGCGGACGCGTTTTCAGCCGTTGCATACGTGGCACCTCCGAGGAGGAGCCCAAGGGGTGAACCTATGGGCAGGCGCCAAGAACGGCCTTAGACGGCCAGGCGCTTGCGGCCCTTGGCGCGACGTGCGTTGATGACGGCACGGCCGCCCTTGGTCTTCATGCGAACGAGGAAGCCGTGGGTACGGGCGCGGCGTGTCTTGGAGGGCTGGTAAGTACGTTTCATGGTGTTGTCCTTGAGGAGGTTCAGATTTGCACCGGGCCGGCCAAAAAGCCGCCTTCCGGCAACACCCGCCAACCGCAAAAAACAGCCGGTCGGGCCATATCACCCTGAACACATTCAGGGAAACCCGCGATTATCTCCACATTCGTTCCATGATGCAATGACCTTTCACAGCGCAGGTCAGCAAGTTTTCTCCGCACGGGTTGAGGACAACCACCTGATATTTTGTGGATAACTCTTTGAAAAGCTACAATCGGTGCCCCGCAACTGTTCCTCTATCCACAACAAGACAACCGAAGATGAACGAGGAACCTAACAACGACGCTGGCCAAGGCCTGTGGCAAGTCTGCGTGGAGCAGCTGGGGCAGGATCTGCCCGAACAGCAATTCAACACCTGGATCAAGCCCCTTACGGCTACGGTGGCCGAGGACTTTTCAAAAGTCACCGTGCACGTGGCCAACCGCTTCAAGCTGGACTGGATTCGCGCGCAATATGCGGGGCGCATCTCGGCCATGCTTGAAGCCCTTTATGGCCAGCCCGTCACCCTGGAGTTGGCGCTCGCTCACCGGGAATCAGTGACGCGCACTTACGTGCGCCCCTATTCCCCCGACCGTCCGGGCCCCCAGGAAACGCACCAGGTCACGAGCAACGCGCCGCCGGAAGAACCGGCCGCGCCGGTGTTCCGCACGCGCCTGAACGCGGCATTGACTTTCGACACCCTGGTCGAAGGCACGGCCAACCGCATGGCGCGCTCGGCGGCCATGCATGTCGCGGGCTCGCCCGGTCACCTCTACAACCCGCTGTTCATCTACGGCGGCGTGGGCCTGGGCAAGACCCATTTGATGCACGCGGTGGGCAACCAGCTGCTCGCGGACAAGCCCGACAGCAAAGTTCTCTACATCCATGCCGAGCAATTTGTGTCGGATGTGGTCAAAGCCTACCAGCGGCGCACCTTCGATGAGTTCAAGGAGCGTTACCACTCGCTCGACCTGTTGTTGATCGACGACGTGCAGTTCTTCGCCAACAAGGACCGCACGCAGGAAGAATTCTTCAATGCGTTCGAGGCGCTGCTGGCCAAGAAGAGCCACATCGTGATGACCAGCGACACCTACCCCAAGGGCCTGGCCAACATCCACGAGCGCCTGGT
>JBEVDH010000104.1:0-3301 GCA_040514115.1 Comamonas sp.
GGTTGCGGCGGCACCGCCAGCCAGCGCCGCAGGGCCGGCGCCGCCATGCTGATCGGATGGGCGATCGCCGCCACGTTGCGCGCGCCCCAGCTGGCCTCGGCCAGCGGCCTGCCCTCGCGCGTCAATTGCGCGATCACCCGGTCCACCGCCGCCAGCTGCAGCGCGCGCCAGCTGCCCTGGCCGGGGGGCAGCCACCCCGGCGGCTGCTCGTCGAGCAGGTGCGCCACCACGGCCGGCCAGCGCATCGTCGCCAGCGCCACATTCGCCTTCGGGTCGAGCATCGCCATCGCCGCGTTGGCGCCGTCGAACAGCAGCTCGTACAGCGCCCACATGAAGCCGCGCGCCAGCCGGTAGCCGACCGAACCGGCGCTGGCGCGCCCGTCCCAGCGCTCCTGCAGCAGCTGCCGGAACTGCGTCCGGTGTGGATGTCCGGACAGGGCTTCGGCATCGAGCACCTGCAAGGCGCGATCGCGCCAGCCCGCAATGAACAGGGCGCGGTCGTCCAGCGCCACGCGAAACGCCGCTGCCACATCGGTCCTCGGTCCGAGCGCCAGCAGGCCGTCGCGCAGCTGGCGCTGGCGCGCGCCGAGGTCGAAGCCGCCGTCGCCGATCAGCTGCGCCTGCGCCCCCGCGAGCTGGCGGCTGTTGGCCGTCGACAGCTGGCCCTCGGGCGGGTTGACCACGCGCGGGTAGTCGCCCGGCGCCAGCATGCCGTCCCAGCTCGCGGTGCCCGGCCCCAGCGGGAAGCTGGCGTCCGCCGCCGCCGGCATGCGGCGCGGCAGGATGCCGGCGATGGTCCAGCCGATATCGCCGCGCTCGTCGCCGGCGATGAAGTTCTGCGCCGGGATGCCGTCGCTGGCCGCAATGTCGAGCGCCGCATCGACCGTGGCGGCCGTTTCCAGCTTGCGGTGGTTCAGGTTCAGCGCGCCCGGATCGTGCGCGATCCAGCGCACCGCATACGCCACGCCGCCAACCTCGCGGACTGGCCCGAACGAGGTCTCGCGCACAGTCAGCTGTACCGCCGGCGCACCCTTGACCAGGATCTGCTCGGTGTGGCTGACCGGCGCTTCCCACCCGGACGGCGTGCGCAGCTGCCCCGGATGGGCCGCGTCGGAGCCCAGCACCAGCAGGTCCATGAAGTCGCCGTAGCTGTTGGTGAAGCCCCAGGCGACGCGGCCGTTGCTGCCGACCGTCACGAGCGGCGGCGCCCCCGGCAGGGTCAGGCCGACTACCCGGCGCAGCTGGCCTTGTCCATCCGGATAACGCAGCGCCAGCCGGTACCAGATATTCGGCAGTTGCAGGCCCAGGTGCATGTCGTCCGAGACAATGGCGGCGCCGGTGCTGCTGCGCCCGCCCGCAAGCGCGTAGTTGTTACTGCCCACCGGATCTGGCGCATCGGCGCCGGCCAGTGTGGCCGGGGCGGCAGCGCCAGGCCGCGGCCCCCACCAGCCGGGTGCAGCGGGTGGAATCGGGGCCTGCGCGCCATGCACCCGCGGCGCATCGAGCGGCGCATCCCAGGCGGTCGCCTCGGGCAGCAGGAAAGCCAGTTGTGCGGGCGTGCTGTGATCGCGCAGCCAGCCGCGCGCCAGCTCGCGCGCTTCCTGGGCCCCTTGCAGGTCGATGAACATCGCCCATGCCACCAGCATCGAATCGGCGGCAGACCAGGGACGTGGCGCGGCGCCGCTGAGCACGTACTCGAACGGCCTGGCGCCGAGCGAACGCAAGCCTTCGTTGACGCCCGCTGCATAATGCTCGACGAAGGCCCTGTCGTCGGGCGGCAGCGCTGCCAGCACGGGTGCCGCACGCGCGCGAAAGCGGTGCAGCCGGCGCGCCTTGTCGAGCGCCACGGCGCGCGGCCCGAACAGTTCGGCAAGCTCGCCAGCCGCCGTGCGGCGTAGCAGATCCATCTGAAAAAAGCGTTCCTGCGCATGCACGAAGCCTGTGGCCCAGGCCAGGTCGAGCCGGTTCGCACCGCTGATGAGCGCAACGCCCGCGTTGTCGCGTTCGACCGTCACCGGCGCCTCCAGGCCGGCCGCGCGCAGCTCCCCATCGAGCTGCGCCAGGCTCGCCCGCAAGTACAGCCAGCCCGCGAGCACGACCAGCACGGCCAGGCCGGCCACCGCGGCGCCCGCCCGGATTGTCCAAGCCTTCGCATTTGCCCGCATCGCCGTCCTTTCGCACGTTCTCCCGCCACATATTGCCAGAAAGACTAGAGCTTAGCGACCTGAGGCAGGGAAAGGCAACGGTGGCGACGCGCGCGCGCCACGAATGCCGTATGAAGATCCAGATGGCCAAGCATGCCGGCATCCAGCACAATTGAGATACCTCAGTACTTGTGCGTTTCGGCTGCCTATTCTGGGGGGAGCACCCACACGCACGGGGGCTGATCTGGAAAGGAGTCGAGTATGCGCACCTTTACCCTGCTGCCGCTGGCCCTGCTTCTGGCGGCCTGCAGCACCCCACAGGAGCGCGCCGCCCGGATGCAAGCCGAGATGGAGCAGAATATCGTGGTCTATGGCCCGGCCTGCGCCAGGCTCGGGTACCAGCTCAATTCCGATGCGTGGCGCAGCTGCATCCTGCAACTGGCCGCTAAGGAAGACATGCAGCGCTACGGGCCATATCCGTCGTATTACACCGGCTATGGTGGGGGTTACTGGCGTGGCCCGGGCTACTGGGGCCCGCCCTGGTAAGCAGGCGCGCACAGCCTGCCTTGGTGAGCGCGGTGCGCGTCACGAGCAGGCGTTCCACCAGCTGCTGCGCGTGGCGCAGCAGCGCCGGGTGGCGCGCATCGGGCGGATGCAGGCTGAGGCGGGCCAGCGGCCGCTGGGCCAGCAAACGCGCTGCGGCCCCCGCGGCGAGCGGCGACAGCACGCGTCCGCCGCGGTTGCGCGCGGCGTAGACCAGTGACGGCGCGAACAGTGCGCCACCCTGCCCCGCCAGCAGGTGGAATCGGCTGAAGGTGGTGGTGTACTCGAACTCGAACTGCATCAGTGCCTGCCAGGCGCCCTTGCCCAGCAGCCAGGCCGGCGCCACGAAGCCGGCCACGGGCCAGCCGCGCTCGGCGAACCAGTCCAGTCCCAGTTGGATCCGGTGCTGCGCCTCGGGCTGCCCGATGGCGGCAAACTCGCCCACGCGCGGGGTGTACACCCCGCGCAGGAAGCGCTCGCCCAGCCCGCCGCCCGCCGCCGCGCTGTCGAGGTGGGTATAGCCGTGCAGCGCCAGCTCGTCGCCGCGTGCCAGCGCCTGTGCCAGCTGCGCCTCCATCTCGGCCGATGTCGCGTCGCTGCCGTGGTAGCACGGT
>JBEVDH010000010.1:0-15158 GCA_040514115.1 Comamonas sp.
CTGAGTGATTCGAACACTCGACCTACGGATTAAGAGTCCGCTGCTCTACCAGCTGAGCTAAGAACCCAATTTTTTTGTTGAACCACTGAATTGAAAGTGGTGGGTCCTGAGTGATTCGAACACTCGACCTACGGATTAAGAGTCCGCTGCTCTACCAGCTGAGCTAAGAACCCATCTTGAAGGACCAAGGCGCCAAGGGCCTTGAACTTCCAAAACGTTGTGCAGTCATCTTGCGATCACTGCGCTGAAAAAGTGGTGGGTCCTGAGTGATTCGAACACTCGACCTACGGATTAAGAGTCCGCTGCTCTACCAGCTGAGCTAAGAACCCACTTTTCCCTTGCGTTTGCAAGCGAGAGCTGGATTATGCACTATTTTTTGGATGACCATAGCAAAGTCAGGCCATTGCGTTGCGGCTGGCGAGCTCGACAAACAAGCCGCTGTGGTCCAGGTCGCCCAGGCCGTGCGCGACGCTGTCGGTGTAGAGCTGCTCGAACAGGCCGGTGATCGGGGCATCGAAGCCGATGTCCTCGGCCGTGGCCAGCGCGTTGCGCAGGTCGTTGAGCTGCACCGCCATGCGCCCGCGCGGCGCGAAGTCGCGCTCGAGCATGCGCTGGCCGTGCAGCTGCAGGATGCGGCTGTCGGCAAAGCCGCCGCCCATCGCCTCGCGCACCTTGGCCATGTCGGCGCCGCCCTTGGCCACCAGCAGCAGCGCCTCGGCCACGGCTCCGATGGTGATGCCGACGATCATCTGGCTGGCGAGTTTCGCCAGCTGGCCTGCGCCATGCGGGCCTACATGGGTGGCGCGGCCCAAGCTGGCAAAAACCGCTGCGGCGCGCTCGAAATCGACGGCCTTGCCGCCCGCCATGATCGCCAGCGTGCCGCCCTCGGCGCCGACCGTGCCACCCGACACCGGCGCATCGAGATGCGCGATGCCGCGGTCGCCCAGCCGCGCCGCATGGTCGCGCGCCTCGCTCGGCTGGCTCGAAGCCATGTCGATGAACAGGCTGCCTTCGGGCAGGGCCATGGCCACGCCCTGGAAGAACAGCACGTCTTCCACCACCTGGCCGTTTTCCAGCAGGCTGATCGCGATGTCGACATCGGTGACGGCCTGCGCCGCGCTGTCGTGGATATGCGCGCCATCGGCGGCCAGCGGCTCGGCGCGTGCGCGCGTGCGGTTCCAGGCATGGACCTCATGACCGGCGCGGCACAGGCGGCGCGCGACCGGCAGGCCCATCATGCCGATGCCCAGCACGGCGATCTTCAAGGGAAGAGAAGACATATCTGCATGCATCCTGAGTGGGGAGGACGCACAGCGCCCTGCTGCGGCAGGGCGCCGGTGCTGCCCGCAGGGGACAGCCCGGTGTGGTTTGCTCCGTGAGGTGGCAGGGCTCTTGCAGCCCCGGGCCCCTATCATCACGGCGAACGCGCGCGAAAGCTGTCACCGAGCTTGCAACATGCGCTTTGCGGCGCACGCTGCCTGGCCGGCCGCGTTCGACGCGGCTTACATCAGCAGGTGCTCGCCCGCGTTGTCGCCGCCCAGGGTCACGTAGTTGACCTTGCGGATGTCCATCAGCTTCTTGCCGCCCGAGTAGCTGATCGAGCTCTGGATGTCCTGCTCCATCTCGATCAGCGTGCTGGCCAGCGTGCCCTTGACGGGCTCCAGGATGCGCTTGCCTTCGACGTGCTTGTACTCACCCTTGTTGAAGTCCGAGGCGGAACCGTAGTATTCCTTGAACTTCTCGCCATCGACTTCGACGGTGTTGCCCGGCGATTCCTCGTGGCCCGCGAACAGCGAGCCGATCATGACCATGCTGGCGCCAAAGCGGATGCTCTTGGCGATGTCGCCGTGGCTGCGGATGCCGCCGTCGGCAATGATCGGCTTGGTGGCCACGCGCGCGCACCACTTGAGCGCCGACAGCTGCCAGCCGCCCGTGCCGAAACCGGTCTTGAGCTTGGTGATGCAGACCTTGCCCGGACCGATGCCGACCTTGGTCGCGTCGGCGCCCCAGCTCTCGAGCTCGATCACGGCTTCGGGCGTGCCGACGTTGCCGGCAATCACGAACGACTGCGGCAGCTTCTGCTTGAGGTAGGCAATCATGTTCTTCACGCTGTCGGCATGGCCGTGGGCAATGTCGATGGTGATGTATTCGGGCAGCAGGCCTTCGGCCACGAAACGGTCGACGGTCGCGTAGTCGGGTGGCTTCACGCCCAGCGAGATCGAGGCAAAGCAGCCCTTGGCATGCATGTCCTTGACGAACTGCACGTTGTCCAGATCGAAACGGTGCATGACGTAGAAGTAGCCGTTTTGCGCCAGCCAGGTGCAGATCGACTCGTCGACGACGGTTTTCATGTTGGCCGGAACGGCCGGGATGCGGAACGACCGACTGCCCAGCGTCACGCTGGCATCACACTCCGAGCGGCTTTCGACGCAGCACTTGCGCGGCAGCAGAAGAATGTTGTCGTAGTCGAAGATTTCCATGAATTTCCAAGCTCCATAAAGGGTCGCCAAGGAACGATTTCCATGACGATGGGGCGCTTGGCCTGGAGACCGGTTCGCGGGCGCTGCCGCTTTGCACGGCCACCGCGGGCCTGCGGGGAGCAGGCACAAAAAACCGGACCACAAGAAACTTGGGCCCGGTGATTGATTCTACCGACTCGGCATTCAATGCGTGAATGCCCCCGAGGATGAACAGGTTGGCGGCATGGCAATTTGGCAAGGGTTTTTTCCATGGTCGGGGATGGGGCAGGGCGGGGTTTCTACAATCAGCGGATGTTTCCTCTCGACCTGCTCTCCGGCACCGCGCCCAGCGCTGCGCCCGACTCCCCCCTGCTGGCCAACCTCAACGAGGAGCAGCTCGCGGCCGTGACGCTGCCCACGGGCCATGCGCTGATCCTGGCCGGCGCGGGATCGGGCAAGACCCGGGTGCTGACCACGCGCATTGCCTGGCTGCTGCAGACCGGCCAGGCCACGCCCGCGGGCATCCTGGCCGTCACTTTCACCAACAAGGCCGCCAAGGAAATGGGCGCGCGTTTGTCGGCCATGCTGCCGGTCAACGTGCGCGGCATGTGGATCGGTACCTTCCACGGCCTGTGCAACCGGCTGCTGCGCGCCCACCATCAGGCCGCCAACCTGCCGCAGGCGTTCCAGATCCTCGATACGCAGGACCAGCTGTCGGCCGTCAAGCGCCTGTGCAAGCAGCACAACGTCGATGACGAACGTTTTCCTCCGAAGCAGCTGCAGTATTTCATTGCCGGCTGCAAGGAAGAGGGCCAGCGCCCCGGCGACGTTGCCGTGAACGACCCCGACACGCGGCGCAAGGTCGAGTTCTACCAGCTCTACGAGGAGCAGTGCCAGCGCGAGGGCGTGGTCGACTTCGGCGAGCTGATGCTGCGCAGCTACGAGCTGCTGCGCGACCATCCGCACCTGCGCGCGCATTACCAGCGGCGCTTCCAGCACATCCTGGTCGACGAGTTCCAGGACACCAACCGGCTGCAGTACGCCTGGCTCAAGCAGCTCGCGGGTGACGAGGTCGGTGGGCGCATGCAGGCGCAGGGCTCGGTCATTGCCGTGGGCGATGACGACCAGAGCATCTATGCGTTTCGCGGCGCGCGCGTGGGCAACATGGCGGACTTCGTGCGCGAGTTCGACGTGCAGCGCCAGATCAAGCTCGAGCAGAACTACCGCAGCTTCAGCAACATCCTCGACTCGGCCAACGCGCTGATCAGCCACAACAGCCGGCGCCTGGGCAAGAACCTGCGAACTACGCAGGGCCCGGGCGAGCCGGTACGCGTCTTCGAGTCGCATACCGATCTGGCGGAGGCGCAGTGGATCGTCGACGAAATCCGCCAGCTGGTGAAGAACGACGGCTTCGAGCGCCAGCAGATCGCGATTCTCTACCGCAGCAATGCGCAAAGCCGGGTCATTGAAACCGCGCTGTTCAACGCCGGCGTCGCCTATCGCGTCTATGGCGGCCTGCGCTTTTTCGAGCGCGCCGAAATCAAGCATGCGCTGGCCTATCTGCGCCTGCTCGAGAACCCGCATGACGACACCAGCTTCATGCGCGCCGTGAACTTTCCGCCGCGCGGCATCGGTGCGCGCTCGGTCGAGGTGCTGCAAGACGCGGCGCGCAGCGCGGGCTGCTCGCTGAGCGACGCCGTGTCGGCCGTGCCGGGCAAGGCCGGCACGAACCTGGGCGCGTTCGTCGCCAAGATCGAGGTGCTGCGCGAGCAGACCCAGGGCCGCAATCTGCGCCAGATCATCGAGGCGGTGCTCGACGCCAGCGGCCTGCTCGAGCACTACCGCAACGAGAAGGAAGGCGCCGACCGCATCGAGAACTTGCAGGAGCTGGTGAACGCGGGCGAGAGCTTCGTCACCCAGGAAGGCTTCGGGCGCGACGCCGTGGCGCTGCCGCTTGACGAGCACGGCCAGGCGCTGCGCCAGAGCCCGGTGAGCCAGGGGCTCGATCCGAACCAGCCGGTGCTCGATGAGGTGCTGCCGGTGCTGCAGCCCGCAGCGGGCATCGTCGATATCGACACCGGCGAGACGCTGTCGCCGCTGGTTGCCTTTCTCACGCATGCGGCGCTCGAGGCCGGCGACAACCAAGCGCAGGCGGGCCAGGACGCGGTGCAGCTGATGACGGTGCATGCCTCCAAGGGGCTGGAGTTCGACGCGGTGTTCATCGGCGGGATGGAGGAGGGCCTGTTTCCGCACGAGAACGCGATGAACGACAGCGGCGGCCTCGAGGAGGAGCGCCGGCTGATGTATGTGGCGATCACGCGCGCGCGAAAGCGCCTGTACCTGAGCCATTCGCAGACGCGCATGCTGCACGGCCAGACGCGCTTTCACATCAAGAGCCGCTTTTTCGACGAGTTGCCCGAAAGCGCGCTCAAGTGGATCACGCCGAAGCAGCAGGGCTTTGGCACCTTCATGCCCCAGGGTGGCGGTGGCGGTGGCTATGGCGGCGGCAGCCGGGGCCCGGGCGGCTGGGGTGGCAGGGCCGAGACCTTTGCCAGCCCGCCGGTGCCGCCGCAAAAGGCCGCGCCCGGCCATGGGCTGAGCGCGGGCACGGCGGTCTTCCACACCAAGTTTGGCGAAGGCAAGGTGCTGGCGATCGAAGGCACGGGCGACGATGCGCGCGCGCAGGTCAGCTTCCCGCGCCATGGGACCAAATGGCTGGCGCTGGCCATTGCCAAGCTCACGATCGTCGACTGAACCCCTGCCATGGAAGAAAAAAGCACCGCGCCGCAGGCCTCCAAAACGCGCGCGGCGCTGCAGCTGCTGCATCGGCGGCAGTTGCGGGAAAGCCTGGCGCTGGCGCCGCAGATGTCGCTGCGCATCGCGCTGATTGCCGGGTCTCAGGCCAGCCTGGCGGTGCTGGTGGCGCTGGTGCTGACGCTGGCGTCGCCCTGGCCCGAGCTCGTGGGTTTTCCGGCGCTCGGGGCGCTGGCGGCGCTGTTCGGGCGTTTTGCGCCACTCGCGCGGCGCCGGCGCATCGTCGCGGTCTGCGCGCTGCTGCTGCTCGGGGCGGTGCTGGTGCCCACGCTGGCCGCGCTGCTGGGCGCCAGTGGATGGGCAATGGTCCTGGTGCTGGCGCTGGTGGCCGGCGCCTCGACGGTGGCCGTGAGCCGCTGGGACCTGGGCGGCCCGGGCGCGGTGATCCTGGTGTTTGCCGCCGGCGCCGCGCTGCATCCGGTGGACAGCTGGCAGGCGCTGGCCGTGCGCCTTGCGGCGACCGCGGCCGGCGGGCTGCTGGCCTGGGTCGTGTGCTGGCTCACCGACGGGCTGCGCGCCAGGCAATTGCAGCAGCTGCGCTTTCCCGCCACGCGCATTCCGCCGCCGTCCCACCAGTGGATTGCCGGCGCGCGCATTGCCGCGGGCGCGGCCATGGCGGCGCTGCTGGCCTGGGCCGCGGGCGCCGCGCATCCGGCCTGGGCGGCGATCGGCGCGACGGCCGTGATGCAGGGCGGCCATCTGCATGTGACCATGAACCGCGCGCTGCAGCGCATGGCCGGCACCGTGCTCGGGGCCGGCCTGGTCTGGCTGATCCTGGCGCAGCAGCCGCCGCTGTGGGGCATCGTGCTGGCCATCGTGGGGTTCCAGTTCCTCACCGAAGTGGTCATCGGCTTCAACTACGCGCTGGGGCAGATCACCGTGACGCCCATGGCGCTGCTGATGACCTTGCTGGCCTCGCAGACGACGCTGCTGGGCAATATGCCGGTGGAGCGGATCCTGGACACGGTGCTGGGCGCGCTGGTGGGCATCGTGCTGGCGGTGCTGTTCTCGAGCGCCGACGACCGCGCGCACCTGGCGGCGCTGCGGCGGCGCGCGTGACAGGGGCATGGCGGCATGACAACAGAATATGAACGCGAGCGCAGTTTCATCTGCGCGTCATATTGGTTTTCTAGAGTGCGGGTACCCGTCGATGAATCGACAAAACCAAGAGAGTCGCCCCGTGAGCAAATCCATTTCCGACAAGGTCGTTCGCAACCACAGTGACAACGAGCCGTTCAGCGCCATCCTCGAAAAGAGCCTGTCGCGCCGTACGGTGACCCGTGGCAGCCTGGGCGCTGCCGTGGCGTTGATGGCCGGCTTCAGCCTCACAGCCTGTGGCGGTGACGGTGAGCGGGACGTGCAGCCCAACGATCCCGTGAAGCCCCCACCAGCACCGCAACTCAAGCTGGGCTTCGAGTCGCTGGCCAATTCCATGACCGACGCCTGCGTCGTGCCTGCCGGCTACACCGCGCGCGTGCTCGGTGCCTGGGGTACGCCGCTCAACGACAACGCCGCGGCCTGGGATCGCAACGGCAACAACACCTCCAACGACCTGTTGAACTCGACCGGCATGCACCATGACGGCATGCACTACTTCCCCATCGATGGCAGCTCGACCGAAGGCCTGCTGGTGGTGAACCACGAATACATCGACGAGAACGCGCTGCACCCCGCGGGCCAGACCTGGGTCGCGGGCAAGCGCCCGGCCGAGGAAGTGCGCAAGGAAATCAACGCCCACGGCGTGGCCGTGATGCACCTGAAGAAGGACGGCGCGAACTGGAGCATTGTGCGCAATTCCAGGTACAACCGCCGCTTCACCTCGGCCACCCCCATGCGCCTGGCCGGCCCGGTCGGCGGCACGGACCTGGTCAAGACCCCGTTCTCGCCCAATGGCACGCAGGTGCGCGGCACCAACAACAACTGCGGCAACGGCACCACGCCCTGGGGCACCTACATCACGGCCGAGGAAAACTGGGCTGCCTGCTTCGTGAACACCGGCGCCGTGTCGGCAGCGCAAAAGCGCGTTGGCGTCTCGACCGGCAAGGGCCGCTACCAGTGGGAAACGGCGGCCGGCGACGCAACGGAAGTCAATGGCGAGTTCGCGCGCTTCAACGTCACGCCCGGCGGCGGATGGGAAAATGAAATCAACGGCTTCGGCTACCTGGTGGAAATCGATCCCTACGATCCTTCGAGCATTGCCACCAAGCGCACCGCCATGGGCCGCTTCGCGCATGAAGGCGCGGCCTACGGCAACCCGGTTGCGGGCCAGCCGCTGGCGTTCTACTGCGGCGACGATTCGCGCTTCGAGTATGTCTATCGTTTCGTGTCGGAAGCCGTGTGGGATCCGAAGGATGCCACGCGCAGCGACCGCTTGAACGTCGGTGCCAAGTACCTCGACAAGGGCACGCTGTATGTCGCGCGCTTCAACGACGACGGCTCGGGCACCTGGCTCGCGCTGGCACCAAGCACCGTCGGCACGGGCGGCAAGACGCTGGGCGCCGAGTTCGGCAGCCTCGAAGGCATCCTGCTCAACACCCGCGGCGCGGCCGATTTCGTCGGCGCCACGAAGATGGACCGCCCCGAGTGGACGGCCGTGCACCCGAGCAATGGCGACGTCTACCTGACGCTCACCAACAACACCAGCCGCAACGCGACCACCGGCACCAACGCCGCCAACCCGCGTCTGAACAACGCCAACGGCCACATCATCCGCTGGCACGATGCCAGCGGCTCGAATGCCTTCCGCTGGGACATCTTTGTCTTTGGCGCGGCCCAGATCGACAACGCCGACACCAACCGCTCGTCGCTGACGGCCGTCAACCAGCTGGCCAGCCCCGATGGCATGGCCTTCGACAACCGCGGCATCATGTGGATCCAGACCGACAACGGCCTGGACGGAGGGCGCAACAACAACGTGGCCAAGACCACCAACGACCAGATGCTGGCCGTGATCCCCAAGCCGATGAGCGAAAGCACCGGCACGGGCCCGATCATCAACGCCAGCAACCAGGCCGAGCTGCGCCGCTTCTTCATCGGCCCGAACGAAGCCGAAGTCACGGGCATCGCGTTCACGCCCGACAACACGGCCATCTTCCTGAACATCCAGCACCCGGGCAACTGGCCGGCGTACGACACGACGGACGCGACGGCCGTGGCCTCCAGCAAGGTGCGCCCGCGCTCGTCGACGGTGGTGATCCAGCGCATCGATGGCAAGCCGGTCGGTGTCTGAAGCGACTCCTCGGGAATCCCCATAAGAAAAACGCCCCTCGGGGCGTTTTTTCATGGGTCTCAGCGCTTCAGACCTCGCTGATCTCCGGCTCGTGGCCGTCCGGCGCGGAAAAACTGTCGCGGAAGGTGAACACCACCGAGGTGAAGAACATCGCCGCCAGCATCATTGCCGCGCCGACCATGATGCCGCCCGCGATGGCGCCGATCAGGCTGGCCAGGATGCCGGTGACCAGCGCCAGCACCAGGCCGCAGACCAGGAAAAATCCCATCCACGCCAGGCCGAACACCAGATAGGCGCTCCAGTTGCGCAGGCAGGCCACAAAGCTGAAGAACAGCGCCTTGACGGGCGGAATGCCATGCCAGTGGATCAGCCCGGGCGCATGCCAGAACAGCAGCGACAGCGGCACGTACAGCGCCATCGACACCCACATCGCGGCCTGGAACTGCGGGTCTTCGGCGATCTCGCGCGTCATCGGCTCGCCGCCCAGGTAGACATGCGCAAACGCGCCGCCGTCGATCAGCGCCGAGAGGCCCATGATGGCCAGAAAGCCCACGGCATACAGCACGCCCAGCGTCAGCATGGAGCTCATGCGCTGCTTGCCGGTGCGAAACGCCACCAGCAGCAGCGTCGGCGTGGGAAAGCGCCCCTGGGTGGCTTCGGCGGCCGCCACCATCATCGCCAGCGAGGTGCAGGGCAGCAGGGCCAGCGCCAGGGCCGGGCCGATGAACGGCACCAGCGTGACCAGCGACATCGAGGCCATGGACAGGAAAAACAGCGCCGCCAGCGCCATGGGTTGGCGCCAAAAGGTCTTGACGCCGAGCTTGACCCACTGGACGCCGGTGCGGGCGGGAACGATCTGAAGTTTCATGAAGCGGTGGAATGGAGAACAGTAACGCAGTAACGCGCGCGTGCGGGCGCGAATGGCGTTACTGTACCGCAGGCGTTTTTGACCGCTGAACGTAGGGGCAGGTTACAGGCCCGTGGGTCGGACCTGGTGCCACAAAAGAGCCCTCAGGCAGGGTTCAGGCCTGCGCTTGCGGATGCTTGCAGGTCCGTATCCGGGGCCGGGAAGCAATCGCGGAAGCTGAAGACCACCGAGGCCGACAAGGGTGCCATCAACACCCAGACCACGGCGAATATGAGCACCTGTGACAGTGTCGTATCCGGGCCGTGCTGGCCGGCGATCAGGACGCACAGCAGGTGCATCCCCCACATGACTGCCGTACAGATACCAAACCATGACAGTAAAAGTATCAGCAAGGCGCGCCAGTTGCGCAGGCAGGCAGCAGCGCTGAGAAACAGGGCCTTGAGGGGGGCAATGCCGTGCCAGTGAACCAGTCCTGGGGTGAACCAGAAGAACAAGGTCACGAGACTCACCCATGCCATCGAGCGATGCATCGGTGTGTCGAATTTCAGGAAGCGTGCCAGTTCGCGGTTCATGGGGTCCAGGCCCAGCACCACGCGGGCCAGATCGTCTCCAGCGATCAGCGTCTGCAGCGTCAGCAGGCACAACACAGACATGGCATACAGCGCGCACAGTGCCAGCATGGCATGAAACCTTCTGCGTTCGCCGCCGAGCGCAGCCAGCAGCGATGCCGGTCTCAGTCGATGACCGGTAGCGACTTGCGCCGCCGCGACCATCATCAACAGCAACAGCAAAGGTTGCGAGGCCAGGTCCAAGGCCAGACCGACCAATGGCACGAACGCAGTCAGCATCGAGCCGACCAATGGCGGTATGAGCAGCAGGCACCAGGCCAGGGGTTGGCGCCAGAAGGTCTGAAAGCCCAGCTTGAGCCACTGGAAACCGGTGCGCGCAGGAACGGTCTTGATATGCATGGACAGATGCCTCTCGATACGGTGGATCGAACCGCATATCTGTCCGTGGCGCTATACAGGTGCGCGGATCAACATGCGGCGGATAAAGTTAATAACTATCGAAATATATATCTCGATAGTTTTTTTAACAATAGTCCAACCGCTGATATCCAGCGACCCAATTAAAAGGCGCGCCGGCCCAGGCCCCGATCAGTCCAGCTGCACCGGATGCGCAATGCGCTGGCGCAGCACGCGCTCGAAGTGGCGCGGGTCGTGGGGCGTGAGCATCGCGGCTTCGCGCGGCAGGTAGAAGTCCCACAGGCGCGAGATCCAAAAGCGCAGCGCGCCCGCGCGCAGCTGGGCGTTGAGCAGCTGGCGCTCGGCGCCCGTGAGCGGGCGTACGCGCTGGTAGGCGGCCAGCATGGCCTGGGCGCGCGGCGCGTCGTGGGCGCCCGTCGCGTGGTCGATGCACCAGTCGTTGAGGCACACCGCGAGATCGAACAGCCAGCTGTCGATGCCGGCAAAGTAGAAGTCGAAGAAGCCCGTGAGCTGCTCGCCCTCGAACATGACGTTGTCGCGAAACAGGTCGGCATGGACCGGGCCGCGCGGCAGCGCCGCATGCGCCGAGGAGGCCGCGATGTGGTTCTGGTAGGCCAGCTCCGACTGCAGCAGCTCGGCCAGGCCGGTGTCCAGATGGGGCAGTACCACGGGTGCCGTTTCATTCCACCAGGGCAGCCCGCGCAGGTTGGGCTGCTGGCGGTCGAAGTCGCGACCCGCGAGGTGCATGTGCGCGAGCATCTCGCCGACGGCCGCGCAGTGCACCGGCGCGGGCGCGAGCTGGCTGCTGCCGCGCAGCCGGTTCACGACGGCCGCAGGCTTGCCGCATACGCGCAGCAGGATGTCGCCGCTTTGGCGGCTGGCCTGCGGGTCGGGCACGGGAATGCCGGCGTGCGCGAGGTGCTTCATCAGGTGCAGGTAGAACGGCAGCTGCTGGGCCGTGAGGCGTTCGAACAGCGTCAAGACCCACTCTCCCTGATCCGTGCTCAGGAAGTAGTTGGTGTTCTCGATGCCCCCCTGGATGCCGCGCAGGCTCTGGAAGGTGCCCAGCGGCAGTTGGCGCAGCAGGTCGCGCGCCTCTTTTTCGGAGACTTCGGTAAAAACAGCCATGTCGAGGGGCGCGCCCCGGAGGCGGCGCAGGAAGAGAGAGGAAGAAGAAGGAGGGCGCTCTTAGAACTTGCGGATGTTCCACACCCGCGGGCCCGTGGTGTCGGAGCTGCTGCGGCTGCGGTTGCGCACGCCTTCGGTGGGCTGGACCTCGTAGGCAGGCAACTCGCTGACCTTGGGCGTGACGGTGATGCTGCGCGTCTGGCCGCCGACGCGCAGTTCGTCGACGCGGCTGCCTCCATCCTCGACGCGGATGCGCTCCACGCGCTGGTTGTTCTTGTCGGCCGGCGCGCTGAGCGTCTCGGACGCTTCAGGGACCGCAGGCGGGGTCTGGGCCAGCAGGGGGCTGGCAGCCAGGCTGAGGAGGAGGAGAAATGGGGCGGCGCGCATGGAGGGATTGTAGGGCCTGGGGAAATCCATGGGTAACAGGCTCCGGGGGCGTGCACAATTCGGTGCATGAGCAATTCCAAGACACTGGTGCTGGTCGATGGCTCCAGCTATCTCTACCGCGCCTACCACGCCATGCCCGACCTGCGGGCGCGCCCGGGCGACCCGACGAGCCCCGCCACCGGCGCGATCCGCGGCATGATCAACATGCTGCACTCGCTCAAGCGCGAAGTGCCGGCCGACTACGCGGTCTGCATTTTCGATGCCAGCGGCCCGACCTTCCGCGACGCGATCTACCCCGAATACAAGGCGCACCGCTCGCCCATGCCCGACGACCTGCGCGCGCAGATCGAGCCGATCCACGCGCTGGTGCGCCTGCTGGGCTGGCCGGTGCTGGCGATCGACGGCGTCGAGGCCGATGACGTGATCGGCACGCTGGCCCAGGCCGCCTCGCGCCAGGGCGTGCGCGTGGTGGTCTCGAGCGGCGACAAGGACCTGAGCCAGCTGGTCGACGAGCACATCACCATCATCGACACGATGAACGGCAAGGTGCGCGACGTGGCCGGCGTGACGGCCGAGTTCGGCGTGCCGCCGTCGCTGATGGTCGACTACCAGACGCTGGTGGGCGACACCGTCGACAACGTGCCCGGCGTGCCCAAGGTCGGCCCCAAAACCGCGGCCAAGTGGCTCAATGAATATGGCTCGCTCGATGCGCTGATGGCGCGCGCCGACGAGATCAAGGGCGTGGCCGGGCAGAACCTGCGCGACAGCCGCGACTGGCTGCCCACGGGGCGCAAGCTCGTGACCATCAAGACCGACTGTGATCTGGTCGAGCATGTCGTGGGCCTGCCGTCGCTCGACGGCCTGGCCTGGCGCGCGCCCGAGGACCGGGCGCTGCAGGATTTCTATATCGAATACGGCTTCCGCGGCCTGGCCATGGCGCTCGAAAGCCGCGCCGAAGCAGCTGCCGCTGAAGCCGCGCCCAAGGTGAAGGGCAAATCCTCCAAGCGCGCCGACCAGGACGACATGTTCGAGCAGCAGGAGTCGGCCGAGGCCACCGCGGAGGCCGAAGCCGCGCAGCAGCGCAGCGTCGACTACGACGTGATCCTGACCTGGGCCAGCTTCGATGCCTGGCTCGCGAAGATCGAGGCCGCGCCGCTCACCGCGCTCGACACCGAAACCACCTCGCTTGACGAGCTGCAGGCGAAGATCGTCGGCATCAGCTTCAGCGTCGAGCCCGGCGCCGCAGCCTATATTCCGCTGTGCCACGAGGGGCTGGACGTGCCCGCGCAGCTGCCTTTCGATGAAGTGCTCGCGCGCCTCAAGCCCTGGCTGGAAAACCCCGAGCGCCCCAAGCTTGGCCAGAACATCAAGTACGACCGCCATGTGCTTGCCAACCATGGCATCGATGTGCGCGGCTATGCGCACGACACCATGCTGCAAAGCTATGTGCTTGAAGTGCATCGCCCGCATGGCCTGTCGAGCCTGGCGTTGCGCCATACCGGCCGCACCGGCACGACGTATGAGGATCTGTGCGGCAAGGGCGCGCACCAGATTCCGTTTGCCCAGGTGCCGGTCGACAAGGCCGCGGCCTATTCCTGTGAGGACTCGGACCAGACGCTCGATGTGCACCGCGTGCTCTGGCCGCAGCTGGAAAAGGAACCCGGCCTGCGCGCCGTCTATGAGCTCGAACTGCAGACCAGCGAGGCGCTGTTTCGCATCGAGCGCAATGGCGTGATGATCGACGCGGCGACGCTGGCCAAGCAGAGCAACGAACTCGGCCAGCGCATCGTGCAGCTCGAGACCGAAGCCTTCGAAATCGCGGGCCAGCCCTTCAATCTCGCCAGCCCCAAGCAGCTTGGCGAGATCTTTTTCGACAAGCTCGGCATGCCGGTGGTGAAGAAAACCGCGACCGGCGCGCGCAGCACCGATGAAGAGGTGCTGGAAAAGCTCGCGGCCGATTACCCGCTGCCGGCCAAGCTGCTCGAGCACCGCAGCCTGTCCAAGCTCAAGGGCACCTACACCGACAAGCTGGCGCAGCTGGCGCTGCCGCGCACCGGCCGGGTCCACACCCATTACGCGCAGGCAGTGGCGGTGACGGGGCGGCTGTCGAGCAACGACCCCAACCTGCAGAATATTCCGATCCGCACGCCCGAGGGCCGGCGCGTGCGCGAGGCCTTTGTCGCGCCGCCGGGCCATGTGATTGCCAGCGCCGATTACTCGCAGGTCGAGCTGCGCATCATGGCCCATCTGTCGGGCGACGAATCGCTGCTGCACGCCTTCCAGGAAGGCCTCGACGTGCACCGCGCCACGGCCGCCGAAGTGTTTGGCGTGGAAGTGGCGCAGGTCAGCAGCGAGCAGCGCCGCTATGCAAAGGTCATCAATTTCGGTCTGATCTACGGCATGAGCAGCTTTGGCCTGGCCAAGAACCTGGGCATCGAGACCAAGGCCGCCGCGGCCTATATCGACCGCTATTTCCAGCGCTATCCCGGTGTCAAGCGCTACATGGACGAGACGGTGGAGTTCGCGCGCGCCCATGGCTATGTCGAGACCGTGCTGGGCCGGCGCCTGTACCTGCCCGACATCAACGGCGGCAACGGCCCGCGCAAGAAGGCCGCCGAGCGCCAGGCGATCAACGCGCCGATGCAGGGCACGGCCGCCGACCTGATCAAGATGGCGATGGTGGCGGTGCAAGCCGAGCTCGACGCGCACCGGCCCACGGTGCAGGTCGTGCTGCAGGTACACGATGAACTGGTGTTCGAGCTGCCCGAAAGCGATGTCGAGTGGCTGCGCACGGAGATTCCGCGGCTGATGGCGGGGGTGGGGCAGCTGAAGGTGCCGTTGCTGGCCGAAGTGGGTGTGGGGCCGAATTGGGACAAGGCGCATTGAGGGGGGCTTCTTGGCTGCGGGTGTTAATCCGTTCGTCCTGAGCTTGCCTCGGCGGCCCCGTCGAAGGATGACGGGCCTGCGTTCGAGTTCTGAGGACAGGCCGTCCATGGTTCGACAAGCTCACCACGAACGGTTTTTATCGAAGCTCGCCATGAAAACGGTTCCAAATCCGTTCGTCTTGAGCCTGAGCTTGCCTCGGCGGCCCCGTCGAAGGATCGAAGGATGACGGACCAGCGCTCCAGTTTTGCGCCCCATCCCACGCACCCCGCGCTCTTCTGCCAAAATCCCCCGGCTAGGCCCCTGGGGGCCACGAAAAAGAAAAACAGCTATGACTCTGCTCGCCATCATCTTGTCCACCCTGGCCGCCGGCATTGGCAGCGTATGGGTCGCGGCGCTGCTCA
>JBEVDH010000110.1:0-18972 GCA_040514115.1 Comamonas sp.
CCGTTTGCCTATGAATACGACGTCGGCTTCGATGACACCGGCCTGATCACCGGCCTGCGCCTGGAGATGCTGGCCAACTGCGGCTTCTCCGCCGACCTGTCGGGCCCGGTGGCCGATCGCGCGATCTTCCATGCCGACAACGCCTACTTCCTCAGCGACGTCGAGATTGCCTCGTACCGCTGCAAGACCAATACCCAGAGCCACACGGCGTTCCGCGGCTTTGGCGGGCCGCAGGGCGTGATCGTCATCGAGGCCATCATCGGCGACATCGCGCGCCAGCTCGGGCTCGACGCGCTCACGGTGCGCATGCGCAATCTCTATGACGCCGACCCCGAGGGCCCGCGCAGCCTCACCCACTACCAGATGCGCGTCGAGGACAACATCCTGCATGACCTGCTGCCCACGCTGGCCGCATCGGCCGACTACCACGCGCGCCAGGGCGAGATCGCGGCGTGGAACGCAGGGCAGCCGATCATCAAGCGCGGGCTCGCGATCACGCCCGTCAAGTTCGGCATCAGCTTCACGGCGACGCTGTTCAACCAGGCGGGCGCGCTGGTGCATGTCTACACCGATGGCAGCGTGCAGGTGAACCATGGCGGCGCCGAGATGGGCCAGGGCCTGAACACCAAGGTCGCGCAGATCGTCGCCGACGAGCTGGGCGTGCCGCTGGCGCGCGTGCTGGTCACGGCCAGCGACACCAGCAAGATCCCGAACGCCAGCGCCACCGCGGCCTCGAGCGGCACCGACCTCAACGGCCGCGCCGCGCAATACGCGGCGCGCGCCGTGCGCAACAACCTCGCGGCCTTTGTCGCCGGGCTCGACCACTGCGGCGCGGGCGCGGTGGACTTTGCCGGCGGCTGGGTGCGCACGCCCAAGAGCGAGCGCCGCTGGGAGGACGTGGTGGGCGAGGCCTATGCCAACCGCATCCAGCTGTGGAGCGACGGCTTCTACCGCACGCCCAAGATCCACTACGACAAGCACACGCTCACGGGCCGGCCGTTCTACTACTTTGCCTATGGCGCGGCCTGCACCGAAGTTGCGCTGGACACGTTGACCGGCGAGAGCCGCGTGCTGCGCGTGGACATCCTGCACGACGTGGGCCACAGCATCAACCCGGCCATCGATGTCGGCCAGATCGAAGGCGGCTTCGTGCAGGGCATGGGCTGGCTCACGACCGAGCAGCTGGTGTGGAACGCCAAGGGCCAGCTCACGACGCACGCGCCCAGTACCTACAAGATTCCGACGGCAGGCGACATTCCCGCGCATTTCCAGGTCGACCTGTGGCCCGAAGCCAACCGCGAGGACAACGTCGGCGGCAGCAAGGCCGTGGGCGAACCGCCGTTCATGCTGGCGATCAGCGTGTACGAGGCGTTGCGCTGCGCGGTGGCGGCCAGTCGGCCGGCGGCACTGGCGCGCCAGCCGCTGGCGTTGGTGGCGCCGGCTACGGGGGAGAATCTGTTGCGGGCGTTGGGAAGGGTTTAGGGGCTGCGCGACTGGCTCGAGGGTTGGCCGTTCATCCTGCGACAGGCTCAGGACGAACGTAAACAACCTTTCGCCCTGAGCTTGCCTTGGCGGCCCCGTCGAAGGGTGGACGTCCAGTCTTAGAAAACTGCACCTGGCGCCAAATGCGCCAACTGCGCTGTGCCTCATTCCGGCGCAACCACATCCTCCACCACCTCGCAATGCTGGTGCACCCGCCCTCGCCCCTGCCTTTTCGCCTCATAGCACGCCATATCCGCCGCGTGCAGCAGCGCCGTAAGGCCCGCCCGCGCATCGAGCTGCACCAGGCCGATGCTCACGCCCAGCCAGAAACGCTGGCCCTCATAGGAGGCCTCCCAGGCGCTGATCGCCTCGCACAATTGGTCGGCCTGGGCGCGGCCCTCGCGGGCGCTGGCGTCGGGCAGCAGCACCGCGAATTCATCGCCGCCCAGGCGTGCCACCGAGCCGGGCGCGCGCACCAGGGTCTCGAGCAGCCGCGCGAAGTGGCGCAGCAGCGCATCGCCCGCATCGTGCCCGGCCATGTCGTTGACGCTGGCGAAATGGTCCAGGTCGAGAAACAGCAGCACCCCGCCCTCGCCCGGCGCCTTGCGGCGCTCGTCCAGCCAGTGCTGCAGCCGCAGCGTGAAGGCTTCGCGGTTGGGCAGCTGCGTCAGCGCGTCGTGCTGCGCCAGCCACTGGGGGTGAGAGCGCGCCTTGCGCTGGTCGGTCACGTCCCTGACCATCCAGACCATGGACATGACGGCGCCGGCGCGCGGCAGCGGCGAGGCCACGCGCCGGCCTTGCATGCGCAGCCAGGCCGGGCTGCCGTCCTTGCGCATCAGGCAGACCTCGCCATTGAACTGGCCATAGGCACGCATCTCGCCGTGAATGCGCTCGATCAGCCGGCGGTATTCGGCGTCGCCCGCGCAGAGCTGGCGGATGGGGTAACCCTGGAGCTCGTGCGGCGCATAGCCCAGCAGCCGCGCCGCCTGCATGCCCAGCAGCTGCACGCGGTCGTGGCGCGTGACGACGATGGCCGCCGGCGCTTCCTCGAGAATGGCCAGGGTCTGCGCCTGGAAGCGCGCGGCGCGCCGTGCCTGGGTATCGCGCTGGCGCGACAGCGCATGCAGCGCGCGCCATAGCACCGCGACCTCGCCCCAGGCCTGCGGCAGCGCCGGCAGGCTCGCCGGCCGCGACGGGCCGCGCTGCAGCAGCTGCGCGGCGCGCGCCGTCAGTTCCATCCACGGCTGGGCCAGCAGCACCAGGGCCGTGGCCGCCAGCAGCGCCAGCAAGGCCGCGCCCAGCAGCGCCGCGCTGCCCCAGCCTTTGAGCCCCCACAGCGGCGGCGCATCGAGCCGCGTCACACGCACCACGAACCACTGCGGCAGCGGCATGCCGGCGAGCGTGTACAGATAGCCGTCCTGGATCTGGCTGGCGCCGCGCAACTGCACCGGCAGTTGCTCCTGCAGCGCGCGCATGAAGGGCTGGCCCAGGCCGGCCTCGTCGCGCACATGGCCAAGCCAGCGCGCGGGGCTGGAATGGGCGACGATGCTGCCATCGGGCGCGACCAGCATCAGCCGGCTCGAGGCCCAGCCATCGGCGGCGGCGGGCGGCAGCAGCGCCTGCGACGACAGGCGCATGCCGCCCGCCATCACGCCCACCACATCGCCCGCGCTGGTGCGCAGCGGCGCGGTGAACAGCAGCCGCAGGTCGTCGCTGGCGGGCTGCAGCAACGTACCCACCATCGGCTTGCCGCCCGAGAGCGTGCGCTTGAGCAGCTCGCGTTCGTTGGGATCGAGCGATTCCAGCGCAAGATCCTTGCCCGCGCGCGCATAGGCCATGACGCGGCCGTCGGCCAGCGCCACGCTGAGCGAATCAAACCAGTCGGCCAGCGGCAGCTCCTCGTGCAGCGCCCGGGCCAGGCCCTCCCGGTCTTGCAGGAGCTTGAGCGGAATGGCCTCGGCCAGCGCCAGCAACGCCTTTTGCTGCTGCTCGACGCGCGCCGCGATCAGCCGCGCCACGAGCTCGACCTCCTCGGCCTGCTGGTCGCCGGCGCGCGCCTGCAGTTGCTGCGTCACGCCGCGCTGCACATACCAGGCACTGCCCGCGCCGGTGAGCAGCACGGCCAGCACCAGCAGCAGCAGCATGCTGCGCAGCACGGGCCCGATGCGGGCGCGGGGCGGCGGGGGGCCCTCTTCGCAGAGGCCAAGGTCGGCGTCAAGGGCCATGGGGGTGAAGCAATGCCAAGGTGCAGCCAATATAAACAGCCGCTGGCGCTTGCCCTACGGGTGGAACCCCGAGGCCAGGAGGAAACGATTTGTAAGCCGACGTGCCCGCGCGACGCCTGGGCTGCGTCCCTCAGGAAGATGCTGCGTTGGGGTTCAGAATCAGCAGCGCGCGGAAATCATTGACATTGGTGAACGTCGGCCCGGTGACAACGAGATCGCCCAGCGCGTCAAAGTAGCTCCAGGCATCGTTGCGGTCCAGATGGTCCTGCACCGACAGCGCCTGTGCCTGCGCGCGCACCAGCGTATCGGGCGCCACCACCGCGCCGGCATTGTTTTCCACGCCATCGATGCCATCGGTGTCGGCGGCCAGCGCCCAGACGCCCGGCTGGCCCTGCAGCGCCTGCGCCAGCCCGAGGCAGAACTCGCCCGCGCGCCCGCCGCGCCCGCGCGCCGCGCCCGGCGGGCGCGCACGCACCGTCACGGTGGTCTCGCCGCCGCTGAGCAGCACACAGGGCGTCTTGAAAGGCTGGCCGCGGCGCGCCACCGCGCGCGCCAGCGCCGCATGCACGCGCCCGACTTCACGCGACTCGCCCTCGATCTCGTCGCTCAGCACATAGGCGTCGATGCCCGCGGCGCGCGCCTGCGCGGCGGCGGCTTCGAGCGCCTGCTGCGGCGCCGAGATCACGGCCAGCGTGTGGCCCGCGAAACAGGGGTCACCGGGCTTGGGCGTCTCCAGCGCGCCGCTTTGCAGCGCCGCGCGCACCGCCTCGGGCAGCGCGATGCCCAGCCGGTCGATGATCGCCAGCGCATCGGCGCAGCTGCCCGCATCGCCCACCGTGGGACCGCTGGCTATGGTTGCGGGATCATCGCCCGGCACATCGCTGATCGTCAGCGTCACCACCTGCGCCGGCGCGCAGGCCGCGGCCAGGCGCCCGCCCTTGATGCGCGACAGGTGCTTGCGCACGCAGTTCATCTCGGCGATGTCGGCGCCGCTTTCCAGCAGCTGGCGGTTGATGCGCTGCTTGTCTTCGAGCGTCAGGCCCTGGGCGGGCAGCGTCAGCAGCGACGAGCCGCCGCCCGAGATCAGGCACAGCACCAGGTCATTGGCTGTGAGACCCGCTACCAGCGCCAGGATGCGCTCGGCGGCCTGCATGCCAGCCGCGTCGGGCACCGGGTGCGCGGCCTCGACCACTTCAATGCGCTGCGCCAGGCCCGCGGGGCGCTCGGGCACATGGTGGTAGCGCGTCACGACCAGGCCACTCAGAGGCGTCTCGGCCGGCCACAGCGCCTCGACCGCCTGGGCCATCGACGCTCCCGCCTTGCCCGCGCCAATCACCACCGTGCGCCCGCGCGGCGGCGCCGGCAGGTGCGCCGCCAGCGCATGCAGCGGCAGCGCGCTGCGCACCGCCGTCGCAAACAGGGCCTGAAGGAATTCGCGCGGCTGCCTGTGCGGATCGGGCAGCGCGCTTGTCTCTGAGGGAGTGGTTATGGTCATGGCCTGTGATTGTGCATGGATCGCGGCCACCACCGTTCAGCGCACCGGGGCGCCGCCTTCGTACCAGCGCTTGACCAGATCGCGCTCCTCGTCGCTCAGCGCGCCCGGGTTGCCAAAGGGCATCTTGCGCAGCACGACGACCTGCTGGTAGATCTGCGCCGCGTGCAGCTTGACCTCTTCGGGCGCATCGAGCTTGACGTTCTTCTGCGCCATCGTCGCCGTGCTGTGGCAGACCACGCAGTGCTGCGTCAGCAGCGTGCCCAGCGCGTCATAGCCGGGAACGCCGGCTGCGGGCGCTGCCGCAGCGGGCGCCGGGACAGCCGCAGCCGCCTGCGCCTTCGCGGGCGCAGCCACAGGCTTGAGCCAGACCGCCGTGCCGATCAGCACCAGCACGCCGGCCAGCGCATAGGGCCAGGGGTGGCGGTTGCGGCCCAGCTTGAAGCCGTGGCGCATCACGAAAAACTGGCGAATGGCCGCGCCGGCAAACATCATCAGGATCAGCACCAGCCAGTTCTGTGCATGGCTGTGCAGCCAGCCGTAGTGGTTGGACAGCATCGCAAACAGCACCGGCAGCGTGAAATAGGTGTTGTGCACGCTGCGCTGCTTGCCGCGCTTGCCGTGGATCGGGTCGACCGGCCGGCCTTCCTTGATGTCCTTGACCACGGTGCGCTGGCCCGGAATGATCCAGAAGAACACATTCGCGCTCATCGAGGTCGCAAGCATCGCGCCCATCAGCAGGAAGGCCGCCTGGCCCGGGAAGATCCGGCAGGCCAGCCAGGCCGCGAAGCACACCAGCCCGAGCACCAGCGCGCCGACCATCGCATCGCCGCGCTCGCGCTGGCCGAAGATGCGGCAGATGCCGTCATACAGCAGCCAGAACACCACCAGGAATGCCAGCGCCGCGGCAATCGCCATATGCGGATGCAGCGCATGGGGGTTCGACGGATCGACCAGATAGATATTGGCGTTCCACAGATACGACACCGTCAGCAGCGCAAAGCCGCTGAGCCAGGTCGTATAGCTTTCCCAGTAGAACCAGTGCAAGTGCTGCGGCAGTTTCGGCGGCGAAACCGCGAATTTCACCGGATGGTAGAAGCCACCGCCATGCACGGCCCAGAGCTCGCCGCTCACGCCCTGCTGCTTGAGGTCCTCGTCCTGCGGCGGCGTGAGGCTGCTGTCGAGAAACACGAAGTAGAACGAGGAACCCACCCAGGCAATGGCGGTGATGACATGCAGCCACCGCAGCAGCAGATTGGCCCAATCGAGAAAGTAGCTTTCCATAGCTCTCAACCCTGGCAGCGTGGGGCTGCCGTGAAGATCCACCTGCCCACCACTGCGGGCGCTCTGGGCAGGAGAAGATCGCGCACCGGCGGTGGCTGAGCCACCGGCATGGGCACCGCTGCGACCAGGTTCTGTACTTGGCGCGAGTGTATACAAAAAGTCACGAAATGGCGCCGCACCAGGCCTGGGCAGTCCGCCCCCTTGCGGTGCGGCAATGCGCCCCCCGGTGGTGCAACGCTCGCAAGCCATCGTCTGCAAAGGAAATGACAGACAGCAAGCACTTGCATTCAATCAAAGTTCAATGCTTAAAAATAGCCTTTGGCTATTGATAAAGCTGATGTGCATTACGCAAATTCACCGTCTTCCAGCGCCGATTTTCATGCCCTTCCCGTATCATTAACGAAAATACCGAACATAGTTCCATAAAATCGAACCGAGACATTTTCAATGAGTATTCTGGAGAACGTGCAGCGCCTGTTGACCGTGTATGCGCAGGGCATTCCCGACCTAAGCTTCAGCGAGGTGGCCGAACAACTGGGCCTGCCCAAGAGCTCGGCCTCGCATCTGCTCAACCAGATGCACCGCTTCGGCCTGCTCGAGCAAAATCCGCAGACGCGCCGCTACCGCACCAGCGCGCTGCTGGCCCAGGCCTCGCATGCGCACAATCGCAGCAGCTCCTGGGATGCGCAGTGCTGGCAGGTGCTCGAGCAGTTGTCGGAGCGCACCGGGCTCACGGCCTATCTGTCGACGCTCAGCGGCGCGCAGACCATGGTCATCCAGCGGCTTGACGGCCGTTCGCCGGTGCAGGTGGTGTCTCCGCCGGGCTCGCTGCGCGCAGCCTGCGACACCGCGATGGGCCGCGCCCTGCTGTCGCGCCTGACACCTGGCGAATTCGAACTGCTCTACGGCAACGATGCGCTGCAGCCGCTGGATCCGCCCAGCCAGGCCGGACTGCCCCATATCGGCGCTCTGGTCGAACAGGTGGCGCTGGCCGCGCGCCAGCAGCATGCGGTGCTGGTCGACGCGGCGCTGCCCGGCGTCGGCGCGATTGCCGCCGCCGTGCGCCATCCGGTCAGCGGCGAGCTGCGCGGCTTTTGCCTGTCCTTTGTGGCCGGCGTCCATGCACCGATGGATGCCCCCTCCCTCAACCAGTACCGCCAGCTGATGCTCGACGAGGTCGGCGCGCTGGGCCGCCGCGTCAGCGACCGCTACTGGAGCGAACCCGCACTGCCTGCCGCGCAGTGGTCCCCCTCTCTCTGAGCCTTTTCCCATGCAACTTCTTCTCCTGAGCAACTCCAGCAGCCCGCAGGGTTTCCTGACCCATGCACTGGCGGACATCGCCGAATGGGCCCAGCCCGCCGCCGGCACGCGCGTGCTGTTCGTGCCCTACGCCGGTGTCACGCGCACCTGGGAGGCGTATGAAGCGCTGGTGGCCGACGCCCTGCGTCCCGTGGGCCTGGCGCTCGACTCGCTGCACCGCGCGGCCAACCCGATCGAAGCCATCGAACGCGCCAGCCATATCGTGGTGGGCGGGGGCAATACCTTTGCGCTGGTGCGCCAGCTGCGCCAGACCGGCCAGCTCACGGCCATTGCCAAGCGCGTGCGCTCGGGCGGCGCGCGCTATCTGGGCTGGAGCGCGGGCGCCAACCTGGCCTGCCCGCGGCTGAGCACCAGCAACGACATGCCGATCGTCGACCCGCTGGGCTTCGACACGCTGGGGCTGGTGCCATTCCAGATCAACCCGCATTACACCGAGGCCCACCCCGAAGGCCACCGCGGCGAAACGCGCCAGCAACGGTTGCGCGAATTCGCGCTGCTCAACCCTGGCGTTCCGGTGCTGGGCCTGCCCGAAGGCACGGGCCTGCGCGTCGATGGCGACCGCTGCACCCTGCTGGGCGACCCGCAGACACCCGCGCGCTGGTTCACCGATACCGAGGCACCGGCAATCCTGCCGATGGGTGCCTGGAAGTTCTGACCCCATGAAACACACCTCCCACTTCATCGACCTTCTGTCCAGCGCCGACGTGAGCGGCGCGAGCATCGCCCAGGACCTGCGCAGCTACGGCGTGGGCAACATCACCGTCACGCCCGTGAGCCAGGACGGCTTGTCGACCGACTTCATCTCGATCGAGATTCCCGGCGCCAACCCGGCAGCGCCGCGCCTGGGCATCGTCGGCCGCCTGGGCGGCGTGGGCGCGCGCCCCAGCGTCACCGGCCTGGTCTCTGACAGCGACGGCGCCGTCGTGGCGCTGGCCGCCGCCGCGCAACTGATGGAAATGCACAACCGCGGCGACGTGCTGGAAGGCAGCGTGGTCATCACCACCCATATCTGCCCGCGCGCCGGCACCCGCCCGAACCACCCGGTGCCGATGATGAAGTCGCCCTTCGCGATGCGCGAAATGATGCGCCACGAGGTCAGCGCGCGCATGGACGCGATCCTGGCCGTGGACACCACGCGCGGCAACCGCCTGGTCAACCAGCGCGGCGTGGCGCTGACGCCCGTCGCCAAGCAGGGCTACCTGCTGCCGATTCCCGACCTGATGCTCGACCTGATGGGCTGGGTCAGCGGCGAGCTGCCGCTGACGCTGCCGCTCACCACGCAGGACATCACGCCCTATGAAAACGGCCTGCCGCATGTGAACTCCATCATGCAGCCGCACATTGCCACCGACGCCCCCGTGGTCGGCGTGGCGCTCACAGCCCAGACCGCAGTGCCCGGCTGCGCCACCGGCGTGACCAATGCCTGGGACACCGATGTCGCGACGCGCTTTTGCATCGAAGTCGCCAAGATGTTTGGCGCCGGCAAGCTGCCCTTCGTGCATGCCGGGCACTGGGCCCAGCTGCAGGCGCGCTACGGCTCGCTCGCCCACCTGCAAACCGTCGGCAACGCGCCGGCCGGTGCCTGAGGAGACCCGAATGAACCGCCGCATCGCGTTCTTCACCATTGGCGAATCACCGCGCTCCGATGTCGTGCCCGAGATGGCGCGCTGCCTTGGCGATCATGTCCAGATCGACGAATTCGGCGTGCTCGACGGGCTGGACGAGGCGCAGCGCGCCGCACTGGCGCCCCGGGCCGGCAGCCACCGCTTTGCCACGCGGCGGCGCACCGGCGCGCAGATCGAGCTCGACCACCACGCGACCGAAGCGCGGCTGGCCGTGCTGATGCAGCAGGCCGACGACCAGGGCTACGACGTACTGGTGCCGCTGTGCACCGGCACGGTGATAGAGCGCATGCGCAGCCTGGTTGTCGAGCCGCAGCAGGTCGTGGACCACCATGTCGCGGCGCTGTCGGCGCATTGCAGCACGCTCGGCCTGATCGTGCCGCTGGCGGCCCAGGTAGAGACCTTCCACCTGGCCCAGCCCGTGGCCTGTGCGGTACGGACCTTGCATGCCTCGCCCTACGAGTCCGACCCCGTGGCAGCCGCCGCGGCTTTTGACGCGGCCGGCCGCGCGCTCGCGGACTGCGACCTGATCGTCATGCACTGCATGGGATACAGCCAGTCGATGCGCGAACGCGTGGCCCGGGCCAGCGGCCGGCCGACGCTGCTGTCGAACCGCATCGTGGCGGATGCGCTGGCGCAGTTGCTGGCTTGAGGATGTGTTGAAGCCAAGTGAATCATTTGCTGACTTCAACCCTGCCCTGCGAACAACCGTTCGTGGTGAGCCTGTCGAACCATGAACGGCCTGTCCTCAAAACTTGAGCGCCGGCCCTTCATCCTTCGACGGGCTCAGGACGAACGAACTGACTTTTTTTCACCGTGACCTCTGAGGATTTCTGAAATGTCGATTCGTCCAATGATCCATGCCGGCGTCTGCGCCCTGACCCTGGCCACCACTGCGCTTGGCTCCACCGCGGCCCTGGCCCAGTGGAAGCCCGAGCGTCCCGTGAAGCTGCTGGTGGGCTTTGCCCCCGGCGGCTCCGCCGATACGCTGGCGCGCCTGATTGCCGAGCCGCTGGGCCGCAAGCTGGGCCAGCCGGTGGTCGTCGAGAACGTGCCCGGCGCGGGCGGCAACATCATGGCCCAGCGCCTGTCCACGGCACCCGCCGACGGCTACACGCTGGGCATGGGCGCCGCGGGTTCGATGTCGGTGACCTTCAACCTGAACCCCGCAGCCACCAAGTACAAGCCCGAGAGCTTCGCGCCCGTGACGCTGCTGGCGACCCAGCCCAATGTGGTCATCGTCAACAACAATGTGCCCGCGGCCAACATCAACGAGCTCAAGACCTATGTCCAGAAGAATCCGCAAGCCAGCTATGGCATTGCCGGCATCGGCATCTCCAACCATCTGATTGCGGAGTCGATGCTCAGCCGTCTGGGCGTGAAGATGGAAGCCGTGGCCTACAAGGGTGCGGCACCCGTGATCACTGACCTGCTCGGCGGCCACATCGCGATGACGGTGGACAACATCACCACCGCTGCGGCGATGGTCAAGGAAGGCAAAGTGAAGGCCCTGGGCGTGACCACCGCCAAGCGCGCGCCCCAGCTGCCCGACGTGCCGACGCTGCAGGAGCAGGGCATCAAGAACTTCGACATGCCCACCTGGCAAGGTCTGTTCGCGCCCGCCGGCCTGCCCGCCGACGTGATGAAGGCCTATTTCCAGGCCGTGCAGGAAGTGCTCAAGGACCCCGCCACGCATGAAAAGATGGCGCTGCTGGGCTCCGAGCCCGTGGCCGGTGTGTCTTCGGCGGACTTTGTGAAGTACCTGGCCAAGGACCGTCAGCAGTGGGCGCAGACGATCAAAGCGGCAAACATTCAGCCGCAATAAGCCAAATCTGCGACAGAAAGACCGTTCGTCCGGAGCTACCCTGGACGGCACCGTCGAAGGATGAATGGTGTGCGTTCTTGAACGCAGGCCCTTCATGCTTCGACGGGGCCGCCCAGGCAAGCTCAGCACGAACGGATATCAGCGCGGGGCTTCACTTCACCCTTCGCTGCAGCAACTGCGCGGCCACCGCCACCGCGATCACTTCGGGCTCCTTGCCCTGGATGCCCGGCAGCCCGATCGGGCAGGTCACCTGATCGAGCTCCTGCGCGCTGAAACCGCGCTGCGCCAGGCGCCTGCGGAACACCGCCCATTTGGTCGCGCTGCCGATCAGGCCGATGAAATCGAGGTCGGCGCGTTCGCGCTGGCGCTGCAGGCAGGCGGCCACCACTTCGAGGTCTTCGGCATGGCTGAAGCTCATGATCAGCACCAGCGAATGCGCCGGAAGATCGGCCACCGCGCCCTCGACGGGCGCGGAATGCTCGCACGCCACGCCGCTGCCATCGGCCAGCCAGCGCGGCGCAAACACCGCATCGCGGCTGTCGATCCAGCGCAGGCTGCAGGGCAGCCGCGACAGCAACTCCACCAGCGCATGGCCTACATGGCCCGCGCCAAACAGCGCCACCTGCAGCGCAGGCGCTTGCCGGCGGGCACAGGCATCCGCCAGCGCGCGCAGCGCGGCGGTATCGCCCCGCGCCAGCGGCGTGAAACGCAGCCAGACCACGCCGCCGCAGCACTGGCCCAGGCTCGGGCCCAGCGCAAAGCGCCGCTCCAGGCTGGCCCCGCCCCGGGCCAGCAGTGCACGTGCCTGCGCCATCGCCTCGAACTCGAGATGGCCGCCGCCAATCGTGCCGACCAGGTCGTCGGCCAGCACCAGCATCCAGGTGCCGGCCTCGCGCGGCACCGACCCTTGGGCATCGGTGACCTCGACCCAGCAGGCTGGCATGCCGGCAAGCTTGTCACAGGCTGTTTGGAATGTATTCAAACGAAAATCCTTCCCGGCTTTGCCAGCGCGGCACATGGTCTTGGCGGCGTGTTTGCGCGTTTCTCCAGGCTTTCAGGATAACCTTGCGGCATGCCCGATAAGCGTTCCTCTTCCTCGTCTCCCACCTCCCGCCAGCGTCCCTGGCTCTGGGGCGGCCTGATGGCTGCCATCGCATCGCTGCTGCCCGCCTGCAAGTCGCCTCCGCTGGCGCCCGAACCCGGGCCGGGCGCAGCGCACCAGGGCGCTTCCGCCGGCCAGCCCCCGTCCTCGGACGCCGCCACCCCGCGCGCCTACCGCCAAGATGGCGCCAAGCACCTTTACGCGCGCAATGCGCAGCGCATCTACCACGGCCAGCTGCCACCGGTGCTGTACGCGGTAGGCGTGCTGGAAATCGACATCGACCGCCAGGGCCGCGTGCAGCGCCTGAACTGGATGCGCGCGCCGCGCCATGCGCCCGAAGTGATTGCCGAAATCGAGCGCACCGTGCGCGCCGCCGCGCCCTACCCTGTTCCCGCGCGCCTGGGCAAGGTGACCTATATCGACACCTGGCTTTGGGACAAGTCAGGCAAGTTCCAGCTGGATACGTTGACTGAGGGGCAGCTTTAGAGCGATGGCCGTTCATCCTTCGATCCTTCGACGGGCTCAGGATCGTGACGAACGGGTTATTCAGCGCCTGCCCTGCGCCAGCGTGCCCTGTGCCAGACACAGGGCGAATGGATGTGTAACCGTTCGCCCTGAGCCCGCCGAAGGGTCAATGGCCCCACCTCAAGAAAACGCTGGGCGCAACCAAAGAGCGATCACGACCCCCTGTAAGTCGAATAACTCCACGGACTCACCAGCAGCGGCACGTGATAGTGCTGGTCCGCATGCGCCACGCCGAAGTCCAGGCTCACGCGGTCCAGGAAGCTCGGCTCGGGCAGCGCCACGCCGCGCGCCTTGAAATACGCGCCGACCGAGAACGTCAACCGGTAGGTGCCAGCCTCCAGGCTCGCGCTGTCGAACAGTGGCGTATCGCTGCGCCCGTCGGCGTTGAGCACCAGATGGCGCAGCAGCGTCGCCTGGTCGCCCTCGGTGCGGAAAAAGGAAACGGCCATGCCCGCGGCGGGGCAGCCATGCATCGTGTCGAGAACGTGGGTGCTCAGGCCCATGGGGAAACCTCCAGATAGCCAAGGGCCGTGCCGATCGGCGGCCTGCTGGCAAAATTGTATACAATTTTGCAACGCACTCCCTATGTTCCCGCCATGGAATCGACCACCACCCGCACCATTGCCCAGGCGCTGACCCGCGCCATCGTCGAGCACCGGTTGCGCCCGGGCACCAAGCTGGGCGAACAGAAGCTGGCCGACCACTTCGGTGTGTCGCGCACGCTGGTGCGCCAGGCATTGTTCCAGCTGACGCAAAACCGCCTGGTCACGCTCGCAGCAGGACGCGGCGCGTTTGTCTCGACGCCCTCGGTGCAGGAGGCGCGCGAGGTGTTCGCGGTGCGCCGCATGCTCGAGAGCGAGATGACGCGCGCGTTCGTGGCCGAGGTCACGCCCGCGAAGATCGCCGCGCTGCACGCCCATGTCGCCGCCGAGCAGGCCGCCCTGGACGGCAGCGATGTCGGCGAACGCACGGAGCTGCTCGGCGACTTCCATGTGCGCATGGCCGAGCTGATGGGCAACGAGTTGCTGGCCCAGCTGCTGGACGACTTGACTTCGCGCTGCGCGCTGATCATGGTGATGTACCAGTCGGCCTCGGCCGCCGCGCATTCGCACGAGGAGCATGCGCAGATCGTCGCGGCGCTGGCCGCGCGCGACGCCGGCCTCGCGGTGCGCCTGATGCAGGAACATTTATTGCATGTCGAGGCCGGGCTGTCTTTCGACCACGAACTGCCCGTCCACGACCTGTCCCTGCCCTCCTTCTCGCTCTGACCCCCCCCCTGCGCATGCTCTACGACGCCACCGCCCCCTATCCCCGTGACCTTGTGGGCTACGGCCGCAAGCCGCCCCATGCCCAGTGGCCCGGCAACGCGCGCATTGCCGTGCAGTTCGTGCTCAATTACGAGGAAGGCGGCGAAAACAGCGTGCTGCATGGCGACCCGGCCAGCGAGCAGTTCCTGTCGGAGATGTTCAACCCCGCGGCCTATCCCGAGCGCCACATGAGCATGGAAGGCATCTACGAATACGGCGCGCGCGCGGGCGTCTGGCGGCTGCTGCGCGAGTTCGAAAAGCGCGGCCTGCCGCTCACCGTGTTTGGCGTGGCCAGCGCGCTGCAGCGCCACCCCGATCTGACGCAGGCCTTTGCCGAACTGGGCCACGAAGTCGCCTGCCACGGCCTCAAGTGGATCCACTACCAGGGCGTGCCCGAGGAAGTCGAGCGCGCCCATCTGCACGAAGCCATGGCGATCTTCCAGCAGCTGTTCGGCAGCCGCGCCGAGCACGGCCTGGGCTGGTACACCGGGCGCGACAGCCCGGCCACGCGCCGCCTGGTCGCCGACTTCGGCGGCTTTGCCTACGACAGCGACTATTACGGCGACGACCTGCCGTTGTGGATGAAAGTGGCGAAAAGCGACGGCAGCACGGCGCGCCAGCTGATCGTGCCCTATACGCTGGACTGCAACGACATGCGCTTTGCGCTGCCCCAGGGCTTCTCGCATGCCGACCCGTTTTTCCAGTACCTCAAGGACACGTTTGACGTGCTCTACGCCGAGGGCGACCCCGCGGGCGACAACGCGCCCAAGATGATGAGCATCGGCATGCACTGCCGGCTGCTGGGCCGGCCCGGGCGCATCACCGCGCTGCAGCGCTTTCTCGACCATATCCAGCAGCACCCCCATGTGTGGGTCTGCCGCCGCATCGACATCGCACGCCACTGGGCCCAGGCCCATCCTTGCAAAGATTGAATCTCATGCCCCTGACGCTGGAACAATTGAACCAAGCCGATCCCGCCTCGGCCCTCGCCATGCTGGACGGCCTGTACGAACACTCGCCCTGGATTGGCGCGGCGGTGCTGGCCGAACGGCCCTTTCGCTCGCTGGACCACCTCAAGCACAGCATGGTAGAGGTGCTCGAGGCCGCCTCCGCGCAGGCAAAGCTGGCGCTGATCCGCGCCCACCCCGAGCTTGCAGGCAAGGCGATGGTCGCGCGCAGCCTCACGGCCGAATCGGCCAACGAGCAGGGCCGCGCCGGCCTCACGCAGTGCACGCTCGAGGAATTCACGCGCATCCAGCAGCTCAACGCCGACTACAACGCGCGCTTTGGCTTCCCCTTCATCCTCGCGGTGCGCGGCCCGCGCGGCCAGGGGCTGGGCAAACAGGAAATCATCGCCACCTTTGCGCGGCGCCTGCAGCACCACCCCGACTTCGAGCGCGACGAGGCGCTGCGCAACATCCACCGCATTGCCGAAATCCGCCTCAACGACAAGTTCGGCGTCGAGCCCCGGCTGGGCAACGCGGTCTGGGACTGGCAGGAGGCGCTGGCCGAATACTCGGACCCGGGCTTTGCCGAAAAGGGCCAGCTCACCGTCACCTATCTGACCGACGCGCACCGCGCCTGCGCGCAGCGCATCGGCGACTGGATGCGCGAGTGCGGCTTTGACGAGGTGGCCTTCGATGCCGTGGGCAACGTGGTGGGCCGCTACCACCCCGCCACCGCGGGCGGCCGCTATCTGCTCACCGGCAGCCACTACGACACCGTGCGCAACGGCGGCAAGTACGACGGGCGCCTGGGCATCTTCGTGCCCATGGCCTGCGTGCGCGAGCTGCACCGCCAAGGCCGGCGCTTGGCCCTGGGCATCGAGGTCGTGGCCTTTGCCGAGGAGGAAGGCCAGCGCTACAAGGCCACTTTCCTGGCGTCGAGCGCGCTGATCGGCGGCTTCCGCCCCGAATGGCTGGAGCAGCAGGACGCCGATGGCATCACCATGCGCGAAGCCATGCAGCACGCGGGCCTGGACCCGGCGGCTATTCCCGCGCTGCAGCGCGACCCGGACGACTATCTCGGGTTTGTAGAAGTGCATATCGAGCAGGGCCCGGTGCTGGGCGAGCTGTGCGTGCCGCTGGGCGTCGTGACCTCGATCAACGGCGGCGAGCGCTACCTGTGCGAGATGCACGGCATGGCCAGCCACGCCGGCACCACGCCGATGAACCGCCGCCGCGACGCGGCCACGGCCGTGGCCGAGCTCGCGCTGTACGCCGAGCAGCGCGCCGCGCGCGACGGCGACTCGGTCGCCACCATCGGCCAGTGGCAGGTGCCCAACGGCTCGATCAACGTGGTGCCCGGGCGCTGCCTGTTCAGCCTCGACATGCGCGCGCCCACCGATGCGCAGCGCGACGCGCTGGTGGCCGACATCCTGGCCGAGCTCGAGGCGATTGCCGCACGCCGCGGCCTGCGCTGCAGCCGCGAGCGCGCGATGAGCGCCGCCGCCGCGCCCAGCGACCCCGCCTGGCAGCAGCGCTGGGAGCGCGCCGTCGAAGCGCTTGGCCTGCCCGTGGTGCGCATGCCCAGCGGCGCGGGCCACGACGCGATGAAGCTGCATGAAATCATGCCCCAGGCGATGCTGTTCGTGCGCGGCATGAACGCCGGCATCAGCCACAACCCGCTGGAAAGCACGACGGCCGACGACATGCAGCTCGCGGTCGACGCCTTCACCCATGTCCTGAACCAACTGAGCCAGGAGGCCCCATGACCCACGCCATTGATCACGCAGCCCACTACGCCGCACTCGATGCCTGGATCGACCAGCACTTCGACGAGGAAGTGCGCTTTCTGCAGGCGCTGGTGCAGGTGCCCACCGACACGCCGCCCGGCAACAACGCGCCCCATGCCGAGCGCACCGCCGCGCTGCTGCAGGACTTCGGCATGCAGGCCGAACAGCACGCCGTGCCGGCTGAAGAAGTGCAAGCCTATGGCATGCAGTCGATCACCAATCTGATCGTGCGCCGGCCGTACGGCGCGCCCGGCTCGGGCCGCACCATTGCACTCAACGCGCATGGCGATGTCGTGCCGCCGGGCGAAGGCTGGAGCCGCGACCCCTACGGCGCCGAGATCGCCGAGGGCCGGCTCTTCGGCCGCGCCTCGGCCGTGAGCAAGAGCGACTTCGCCAGCTTCACCTATGCCGTGCGCGCGCTCGAAGCCGTCGTTCGCCCCACCCAGGGCGCGATCGAACTGCATTTCACCTATGACGAGGAATTCGGCGGCGAACTCGGCCCGGGCTGGCTGCTGAAGAACCAACTCACAAAACCCGATCTGATGATTGCCGCGGGCTTCAGCTACGAGGTCGTGACGGCGCACAACGGCTGCCTGCAGATGGAAGTCACGGTGCACGGCAAGATGGCGCATGCGGCCGTGCCGCATACCGGCGTCGACGCACTGCAGGGAGCGGCGGCGCTGATGAACGCGCTGTATGCGGAAAACGCGAAGTACCGGCAGATCACTTCCGCCGTGCCGGGCATCACCCATCCCTATCTGAACATCGGGCGCATCGAAGGCGGCACCAATACCAACGTCGTGCCGGGCAAGGTGCTGCTCAAGCTCGACCGGCGCATGATTCCCGAGGAGAACCCGGCAGAAGTCGAAGCCAGCATCCGTGCGGTGATGGCGCGGGCCGTGGCCGATTTCAACCAGCTCCATGGCTTTGAAGGCGAGGACGCGGTGCGCATCGATATCAAGCGCCTGCTGCTCGCGCAGGCCATGACACCGCTGGCCGGCAACCAGCCGCTGGTCGACGCGCTGCAGCAGCATGGCGAGGCCGTGTTCGGAGAAAAACCGCCGGCCGTGGGCACGCCGCTCTATACCGATGTGCGCCTCTATGGCGCGCATGGCATTCCCGGCGTGATCTACGGCGCCGGCCCGCGCACGGTGCTTGAATCCCACGCCAAGCGCGCCGACGAGCGCCTGGAACTCGAAGACCTGCGCCGCGCGACCCAGGTCATTGCGCGCAGCCTGCATGACCTGCTGGGGTGAATGCGGCGGTGGGAGGCTGGGCAGCCTCCCACACGCTCAAAGCCGCTAGGCGGCGTGAAAAGCGGATCGCGCAGATACCGCATCCTCCAGCTGTGATCGCTGTACCGCCCATGCATCAAAGACAGTCATTCGAATTTCAAACGTATTTTTCGGACCCAAGGCGTCAATTCATTTCATTGAAATGGATTCTTGGATTCAAGATCATTCTAAAAATACGGTCTTGCGTAAATTCTTTGGAATCTTTGTTATTAGCGACGATTGGCCAAATACGCTGCCAATGGAGAATTCTCTGGCGTCCTAGAGTCCAGTTTTTTTAAATCTTCCAACATCAGTTCAGTTTTAATATCATTTGCTTGCGCTAGCGCGTGTTCAATGCTTTTCGGAGATGCATCCACTGTTGGATTTTCTACTCCGTTGTTTTTCTTCAGCACCTGCTCAACTTCGCTGGAATCTATTTTTTCGGACCCCGTTGAAACAGCGCCTGGAAAAACCACGGCTTGCTTTGGATTAAAATAGCTCGGCCGCAATTTATCCAATTCAGCCAGAGCTGAAGAGTCAATTATTTTTTCGAATCCAGCTGCAATATTGCCTGAGAGAGCCGAAATTTTCCTTAGATCCATATCAATCACAGACTTTACGCTCGGCACCAAAATCCTAAGCCGTTCAAGCCGTTCAAGCCGTTCAAGCCGAGAAGGCGAGGGCATCGAGCCGCTCCCATGTACCGGCTGCCGCAACGCAGCCATTTTACTTTCCACACTATCTCTGGTCCTTAACTGAGTTATTATCTGGATACGTTCA
>JBEVDH010000011.1:0-2637 GCA_040514115.1 Comamonas sp.
TATTGGTTGCATGTATACCTGGATACAAACTTACAACTTGATGCGGTTTCGGTGGGCAGACGCTGGCGCGGGAGCCGGCGCGTAATGGACCGGGCCTTCGTCAGCGCCGAGCAGGAGGCCTATGACTATGTGCTGCAGCGCATCCGCAGCGGCGCCTATCCCTCGGGCGAGCGCCTGATTGCCGAAGACGTGGCCAACGCGATTGCCGTGAGCCGCATGCCGGTGCGGGTCGCGTTCCGGCGCCTGGCCACCGAAGGGCTGCTGCTGATCCGCCAGAACCGCGGCGCGGTCGTGCGCGGCATCACCGTCGAGGAGATGCGCGAGGTCTTCGAGATGCGCGCCGTGCTCGAGGGGCATGCGGCCGAGGTCGCCATGCCCCGGGTGGGCGAGCAGGAGCTCTGGGAGCTGGCCAATCTGCTCGAGCGCCTGGAAGCCAGCGCCGATGTGCAGCAGTGGGTCACGCACCATCGCCAGTTCCACGAAACCATCTGCCGGCTCAGCGGGCGCCCGCGCCTCATTGCGCAGATTTCCGCGCTGCACTCGTTTGTCGAGCCGCACATGCGGCTGTGGATGGAGCATGCCGACAAGCCGCGCACTGTGCCGCCCGACCACCGCGCCTTGCTCGAAGCCTTCCGGCGCGGCGATGTCCAGGGCATTTGCGCCATGGTGCACGAGCACATCGCCGCGACCATCGCGCCGCTGGAAAAGCTGATGCGCCCCGGTCGCCCCCTGCCGCCAGCAGCCGCTGTGCCGGCCCTCTGAATTCACCCACAAGCCAGAACCATGCGCAATTTCGAACTTCCAGGACGCTCCATCGTGATGGCCCGCAACGGCATGGCCGCCACCTCGCATCCCGCGGCCACGCTGGCCGCGGTCAACGTGCTGCAGGCCGGCGGCAACGCCATGGACGCGGCCATTGCGGCCTGCGCCGTGCAAGGCGTCGTGGAGCCCGGCTCCACGGGCATTGGCGGCGACTGCTTCGCGCTCTATGCCAGGGGCGGGCGCGACGATGTGGTGGCCTTCAACGGCTCGGGCTGGGCGCCGGCCGCCGCCTCGCAGCCGGCGCTCGCCGCCAGGGGCGTGCATGCATGGGCGCGCCAGTCCGCGCATGTGGTCACGGTGCCCGGCGCCGTCGATGCCTGGGCGACGCTTGCGGCCGACCACGGCACGCGCGCGCTCGGCGAGCTGCTGCAGCCGGCGATCGCGCTGGCCGAGCAGGGCTTTGCCGTAGCACCGCGCTGCGCCAGCGACTGGGCCGCGCAGGCCGCGCTGCTGAGGCAGGACCCGGAGGCCGCGCGCGTCTATCTGCCCGGTGGCCAGGCGCCGGCCGCGGGCGGGGTTCATCGCCTGCCCGAGCTTGCGGCCACGCTGCGCGCAATTGCCGCCGGCGGGCCCGATGCGTTCTACCAGGGCGGGATCGGCCGCGGCATCGTCGAGTTCCTGCAGGCGCGCGGCGGGCTGCACACGTTCGAGGACTTCGCCGCCTACCGCGGTGAATACGTCACGCCGATCCGCACCGCGTTTCGCGGCATGGAGATCCTGGAGTGCCCGCCCAACGGCCAGGGCGTGATTGCGCTGCTGCTGATGAACATCCTGTCGGGCTTCCAGCCCGAGGGCGACCCGACTTCTCCCGAGCGCCTGCACCTGGAGATCGAGGCCACGCGCCTGGCCTATGCCGCGCGCGATGCCTGGCTGGCCGATCCGCGCCAGGGCCCGGTCGATGTCGAGCGCCTGCTGTCGATGGAATTCGCCGCTGAACTGCGCGCGCGCATCGATCCCCTGCAGGCCGCGGCGCCGGTCGTCATGCCGCAGCCCGTGCCGCACAAGGACACGGTCTATATCTGCGTGGTCGACAAAGACCGCAACTGCGCCAGCTTCATCAACTCGATCTTCCATCCCTTTGGCAGCGCACAGGTCGCCCCGGGCGGGGTGCTGCTGCACAACCGCGGTCAGAGCTTCTCGCTTGAAGCCGGCCACCCCAACGGCATTGCCGGCCACAAGCGGCCCATGCACACCATCATCCCCGGCATGGCGGTGCAGGACGGGCGCGTGCGCATGCCCTTTGGCGTGATGGGCGGCCACTACCAGGCGATGGGCCATGCGCACCTGATCTCCAAGGTCGTGGACTACGGGCTCGACCCGCAAAGCGCCATCGACCTGCCGCGCGTGTTTCCCGTGCCCGGCGCGGCCCATGTCGAAGCCGAAAGCACGCTGCCCCAAGCCACGCGCGAAGCGCTGACCCGCCTGGGCCACCAGCTGGTCAAGCCCGAGATGCCGATCGGCGGCGCGCAGGCGATTTTGATCGATTGGGAGCAGGGCGTTCTTCACGGTGGTTCAGACCCCCGCAAAGACGGCTGCGCAATCGGCTACTGAATCCATTTTTCCCGTCAGTGTTGTTTCACCCCACCCCAGGAGCGTTTTCGATGATCAAGGTCAATTTCAAGCACCAGCTGGCTGAACATATCGCCGCGGATTTGGGTCGGCGCAACTTCCTTGGCGCGGGTCTTTCGGCCGCGGCGGTGGCAGCTGCCGGGGGCGCGTCGCTGCTGGGTCCCAACGTCGCCGAAGCGGCCGAGCCCAAGCGCGGCGGCACGCTCAAGTGGGGGCAGGTGGCGCAGCTCGACACGCTCGACCCGC
>JBEVDH010000017.1:0-3430 GCA_040514115.1 Comamonas sp.
CTGCGCACCTGGCAGACCGCGCACAAGATGAAGCTCCAGCGCGGCGCGCTGCCCGGCGACACGGCGCGCCACGACAACTTCCGCATCAAGCGCTACATCGCCAAATACACCATCAACCCGGCGATCGCGCATGGCATCAGCCATGAAGTCGGCAGCCTCGAAGTCGGCAAGTGGGCCGATATCGTGATCTGGAAACCGGCGTTCTTTGGCGTCAAGCCCGCGCTGATCCTCAAGGGCGGCAGCATCGCGATGGCCGCGATGGGCGACCCGAACGCGTCCATCCCCACGCCCCAACCGGTGCATTACCGGCCGATGTTCGCGTCCTATGGCGGCGCGATGGCGCGCAGCTCGCTGACCTTTGTCTCGCAAGCGGGCCTGGCCAACGGCATCGGCGAGCGCTTCAGCCTGGCCAAGACGCTGTCGGCGGTGAAGAACATCCGCGGCATCGGCAAGCGCCACATGCTGCTCAACGATTACACGCCGACGATGGAGGTCGACCCGCAGACCTACAGCGTGCGCGCCGACGGCCAGCTGCTGACCTGCGAGCCCGCGGTGTCGCTGCCGATGGCGCAGCGCTATTTCCTGTTCTGAAAGGCGTGCCGTGCGGGGTTCATCGGGTCTGCTTCGCCCACCAGTCGAGCCAGTCATCGGCGTCGATCATCGCCCGGCCCTGCACGCCCGCCGGCTGCGCCACGTAGATCAGCACCGGCATCGGTTCGGGCGCGCCGCCTTCGAGCGGCAGCAGTTCCACGTCGACAATGTGCTTGGCATATTCGCCGATATCGACCGGCCAGATCTCCTCGACGCGATCGAGCTCGCGTTCGAGGTCAGGCGTGAGTGCATAGACCTCGGCCAGCACCTTGTAGCTGCCATCGAGCACCAGCCCGGGATAAGGCCCGAGGTCATAAAGCTGCCCCGGCAGCCGGCAATGCCCGAGCCAGCGCACATCCGACTGCCAGCGGCGAATATCGTTGGAGCCGCCGCGGCGCAGGGTGCCGTAGACGGCTACTTGAGTGCAGCCGCAGGGTTGATGAGGGATAGGGTTGGAATCGGTCAAGACGCTCATGCGTCCATGCTAAAAGGTTTTCCACGCTCCGCCCTGAAACGCCCTTCGACAAGCTCAGGGCGAACGGTAGGGGGGGCACTGGAAATTTCCATTTCGACGGCCTTTACAGAACCGTCCGTCCTGAAACAGAAGCAGCTCGTTGGCGATTACCGTTCGTCCTGAGCCTGTCGAAGGATGAACGGCCCCCTCAAGCTCAGTATCGACTCCTCCCAAATTCACCGCCCCCCAATGCTCTCCCTCCAAAAACTCATCCCCCAAGGCAAAGGCCTTGCCCGCGTGCTCCTGCAGCGCGCCGCCACCATGGAACTCGACTGGGACGTGCGCCAGAAAAGCCGCTTTGCCGCGACCGACTCGCAGGGCCGGGCGCTGGCCATCTTCCTGCCGCGCGGCCAGGCCGTACGCGGCGGCGATGTGCTGATTGCCGAGGACGGCTCGATGGTGCGCGTCATTGCCGCGCCGCAAAAAGTGCTGCACATCACCGCCTGCCCCACGCATGGCACGCCCTTCGATCTGATGCGCGCCGCCTACCACCTGGGCAACCGCCATGTGCCGATAGAGCTGCAGCCCGACCACCTGAAGATCGAACCCGACCATGTGCTGGCCGACATGCTGCGCAGCATGCACCTCACGGTGGTGGCCGCCGACATGCCCTTCGAGCCCGAAGGCGGCGCCTATGGCGGCCATGTGACCAACGACGGCCACAGCCACCATCTGCCCGCGCCCGGCACGCAGGACCATGCCCACAGCCATGATCATGGCCATGTTCATGGCCCGGGCTGCAACCACGCCCACTGACTTCCATGGCCCTTCGCCCCTCACGCACCAACGCGCCGCGCGCGCCCCTGCCCTGGCGCCGCCGCCAGGCCGCGGCCGCCGCACAGCAGGCCGCGCCCAGCGTCGCGCCGCACAGCCTGCTGCAGCTGATGTGGCTGGCCTCGCCCGCGCTGCCGATCGGCGGCTTCTCCTATTCCGAGGGGCTCGAGGCCGCGATCAGCAGCGGCTGGGTCGAAGGCGAAGCCGATGCCGCGCGCTGGCTCGTGCAGCAGCTGCAGCTCACGCAGGCGCGCGGCGACATGGCGGCCATCGCGCAGGCCCTGCCCGCCTGGCATGCCAACGACCGCCCGCGTCTGGCCGCGCTCAACGCCTGGGTGCGCGAGACGCGCGAAAGCAGCGAACTGCGCCTGCAGACGGAACAGATGGGCCGCTCGTTGATTGCCTGGCTGCGCAACCAGCATGCCGATGATGCGGCGCGCCTTGACGCCATCAACTGGCTGGCTGCGCAAGACGCAAGCTACCCGCTGGCATTCTCGCTGGCCGCGCATTTCAGCGGCGCCAGCGAGCGCCCGGCGCTGCTGGCCTATGCGTTTGGCTGGGCCGAAAACATGGTCCAGGCCGCGATCAAGGCCGTACCCCTGGGCCAGAGCGCGGGCCAGCGCATCCTGGCGCAGCTGGCCGCCGCAATCCCCACCGCCGTCGACTACGCACTGGTCCTGCCCGATGCGCAGCGCCAGGCCTTCTCGCCCATGCTGGCCATTCTCTCGGCCCAGCATGAAAATCAGTATTCACGACTGTTCCGATCATGACCTCGCCACTTCACCACATCCCCCGCCGCACCAAGAAGCTGCCCCCGCTGCGCGTCGGCATCGGCGGCCCCGTGGGCTCGGGCAAGACCACCTTGCTGGAAATGCTCTGCAAGGCCATGCGCGCGCAGTACGACCTGGTGGCCATCACCAACGACATCTACACCAAGGAAGACCAGCGCCTGCTCACCGTCAGCGGCGCGCTGCCCGCCGAGCGCATCATGGGCGTGGAGACCGGCGGCTGCCCGCACACCGCGATCCGCGAGGATGCTTCGATCAACCTCGAGGCCATCGACCGCATGCTGGGGCAGTTTCCCGATGCCGACATCGTCTTCATCGAGTCGGGCGGCGACAACCTGGCCGCGACCTTCAGCCCCGAGCTCTCCGACCTGACGATCTACGTGATCGACGTCGCCGCCGGTGAAAAGATCCCGCGCAAGGGCGGCCCGGGCATCACCAAGAGCGACCTGTTCATCATCAACAAGACCGATCTGGCGCCGCACGTGGGCGCCAACCTCGACGTGATGCACGCCGACACGGTGCGCATGCGCTCCGGCCCCAAGGGGCTCAAGCCCTTCGTGATGACCAATCTGAAGACGCAGGCAGGGCTGGCCGAGGTGATCAGCTTCATTGAGACGCAGGGGCTGCTCAAGGCCTGAGCCGCGCAATCTGTGTGTAAAATTGCAAGCTTCAGGAGGTTTGGGTGAGCGGTTTAAACCAGCAGTCTTGAAAACTGCCGACGGGAAACCGTCCGTGAGTTCGAATCTCACAGCCTCCGCCAGAT
>JBEVDH010000140.1:0-10657 GCA_040514115.1 Comamonas sp.
GTTTTTTCGCTGATTGAGGCCGCGAAATGCGCGTCTTTCGTGTGGGGGATCAGCGCACGCCCGCTTGCGCCCACCTGTGCAGAACGCGGTATGTCGAATACTGGCGCCTCGCCAGGTGCGGCAGCTGCGGCAGGTCGATATCGGGCGCCGCCACCATTCCTTTTTGGGCAGCGTACCATGCATCCTTCAACAGATTGACGACACCATGGCAGTAGCGGTCCCCTTCCTTGCGGGTGCTGTAGCCACAAGTTCGGACGTAGTTCTCGAAGCGGATGAGTTCCTGTGGGGTCATGGAAAGCCTTTCTGCGCCGAGGCGAATTGTTGCCTATTAGTCACCGGGATGAGCATTGGGTTCCATTTGAAACGGCGCAGCCGGCCGCTGCCGGTTCCGCCTGTAACACTCCACCTTTGCGAACCAGGGAACCCCGGGCGTATTTCGCGCTCCAACCTGTCTGTTGTTTATCCAGGAGCCATAGCACCCATGACACATGACGAAATCCGCGCGACCCTGACCCTGTGCCTGCTGGCCTCGTTTGCCGACGGCGAAAAGCATGACCGTGAACGCGAGCAGATCCGCCAGGTGGCCGAAGGGCTGGCCGGCGACCAGGCTATCAACCTGCCCGGCCTGTACCAGGATGTGCTGCTGCGCCGCGTGAAGCTCGAAGACGTGCTGGCGCGACTGAGCGACACCGAAGCGCGCCAGTTGGCCTATGAGATGGCGGTGTGTGTGTGCGATGCCGATGGCCAGACCAGTGCCAAGGAAGAGGCCTTTCTCGCGCAGGTGCGCCAGGCCTGGAGCATGGGTGGGACCGCGACGCCAGCCGGCGCTGCGGCACCCGGCACTGCGGCCGTCGGTGCTGCCGCAGTCGCCGGAGCTGGCGCAGCGGCGGTGGTCGGCAGCGACTGGGGCCGCGCGGACGACAGCTTCGATGTGCAGGCCCGCACGGTGGCCGATGCGCCGCTGAAGTCGGCTGTTGCCGAAGCGGTACTTCCCGAGGGCGCGCTCGTGCCGCACCCCGCGGCAGTGGACAACCTGCCGACGACGGCGGCGCAGCGCCGCCCGGGCACGCTGTCAGCTGCGGAGATGGACAGCAAGATCCTCAAGTCGTCGATCATGAATGGCGCCATCGAGCTGCTGCCCGAGAATCTCTCGACGCTGGCCATCATCCCGTTGCAGATGCGCCTGGTGTACCAGATTGGCCAGAGCTACGGCTATGAGCTTGACCGTGGGCATATCAAGGACCTGCTGGGCGCGCTCGGCGTGGGCCTGACCTCGCAGTACCTGGAAGAAGCCGGGCGCAAGCTGCTGGGCGGCTTGCTGGGCCGGGCAGGCAAGGGCATGCTGGGCGGTCTGGGGCGCCAGGCAGTGAGCAGCGGCATGAGCTTTGCCTCGACCTATGCGCTGGGCCATGTGGCCAACCAGTACTACGCGGGCGGGCGCACGCTGTCCACGGCAATGCTCAAGGACGCCTACCAACATGTGATCAAGGATGGCCGCGAATTGCAGGCGCGCTATCTGCCGCAGATGCAGGAAACCGCGCGCGGCCTGAACATGGCCAAGATCATGTCCATGGTGCGCGGCGCCTGAGGCGCCGTACCTGCCCGGCGTTGCGTCATGGATTGGACTGCGTTCGAGCATGCCGCCATTGCCGTGGGACTGCAGCTGGCGGTGGGATTGCGCATGCGCAACTGGTGGCTTGGCGGGCTGCTCGGCTGCTGCTGGTTCCTGGCGCGTGAGCATACGCAGGCCGAGTACCGCTGGATCGCGCAGTTTGGTTCGGGCTTGCGCGCCAACCTGCCTTGGTGGGGCGGGTTCGATGCCAGCGCCTGGAATGTCGGCTCCCTGTTGGACTGGGCCGTGCCGGCCGTGACCTGCACCGTGGTCTGGGCGCTGGCGCGAAAGCGTTGAAACTGCGGGCCGGCGCATGCGCGGCCCCGCCGTTTGCTCCGGGCCAGGGCTGTGCCTGCATCAGCCAGCATCCTTCAGCGCTGGCTGATGCAGGTCAATAATGGACCCATGGAGCCTTTACTTGACCAACTGTCCGTAGCCGTCACTTCGGCCAGGACCCTCGAAGACCTGTCCCGCCCGCTGCTGGATATGCTGGCCGCGGTGACCGGCATGGAGTCCACCTACCTCACCACCATTGACTGGAAACATGACCTGCAGCATGTGCTTTACGCCCACAACAGCGGGGAGATGCAGATTCCCGAAGGTCTGTCCGTGCCTTGGGGCGATACGCTTTGCCGGCGGGCGCTTGACCAGAATCAGTCATTTTCCAATGATGTCGGCACGCGCTGGGGCGATTCAGTGGCCGCGCAGGCGTTGCATATCCAGACCTATCTGAGCACGCCGGTGCGCCTGGCCGATGGCGAGCTGTACGGCACGCTGTGCGCCGCCAGTAGCGAACGCAAGGAATTGTTGCCGAAGGCGCGGCATATCCTGACGTTATTTGCCACCTTGGTGGCCCAGCAGGTCGAGCGCGAGCAATTGATGCAGCAGTTGGTGAAAGCCAATGCACGGCTGACGGTTTACGCATCAACCGACCCATTGACCGAACTGGCCAACCGACGCGCGCTGCAGCAGGCGCTGACCCACTTGCTGGAGCAGAGCGCGCGACGCGGCATGGCGGTGCTGGTGGCGTTCATCGATCTCGATGGCTTCAAGGCCATCAACGACACCTATGGCCACGAGGTGGGGGACCAGTTCCTCGTGGCGCTGGCCGATCGCCTGCGCGCACTGCTGGGCACCGAGGATCTCGCGGGCCGCCTGGGGGGCGACGAGTTTGTGCTCATTGCCTTGGGCCCGCAGGAGCTCGACCAGCTTGCCGCGGCCGAGCGCGCATTCCAGCAACGCGTGTTCGAAGCCACTCAGGGCATTTACCAACTGGGCACGCTGGAAATTCCCTACGCTGGTGCCAGCGTTGGCGTGCTGGGGGTGGCGCCTGGTACCCAAGGTGCATTGCAGGCGCTGCGGGCGGCGGACCTGGCGATGTACCGCGTCAAGCAGGAACGCAAAAGCCGCCGCTCGCTGCATTGAACGCCGCCAGATGTGCAAACGCCCGGCAATGCTGCAAGCGGGGCTTGCGCAATTGCCGGGCGTTTGCAAGGCCGAGGGCAAGGCAGGGTTGCCTGCGCCGTCAGCGGCTGCCGGTGAAGGCTATATGCGGCCCATGAGCAGCATCACGATCAATACCACCACGACCAGGCCGAGCACGCCGCTGGGCGCATAGCCCCAGCTGCGGCTGTGGTTCCAGGAGGGAAGGGCTCCGATCAGAAGGAGGATGAGAACAATCAACAAAATGGTGCTAATGGCCATGGATAACTCTTTTCTTGCTGGTTAGTGGAAATCGGCACCTGAGCGCAGGTCAGCGGCGACGGCCGTTGGTGTCAACTTGGTTGCCGATCAGGCCACCAACAGCTGCACCACCGACGGTGCCCAGGGCGCTGCCGCCCGAAAGTACGGAGCCGCCCACGGCACCGACACCAGCGCCGATGGCGGTGTTGCGGTCGCGAGTATCCATACCGCTGCAGGCACACAGGCTCAGCAGTACGGCGCCGGTCATCGAAGTCAGGGTGATTCGTTTGATGGTTTTCATTTCAGGGCCTCCTTGAAAATCTTGAACTCAAATGTTGCGGATGTCTTTTTTGTAAAACATTCCAGGCAAACCTCCTGTTTTGCAAAAGCATGCATATGCGCTTGCAAAACAGGCTGCCCAGGCTGGCTTGCACCAGCTGGGTGGCACATCGCAGGGGCGATGTGCCAATGAAGGCAAGCGTTGGCTTGGCTTCTGTAGCGTGGGCAGATCGATCTTGTTATTGGGCAAGCCCTTCGTCGACCCGCAAGGTTTTCGGTCGCTATCAAAGGCTTTTGCCGTTGATGCGCTCCTTGGGTCAAACCATACTTGGCGCAGGCGGAGCTGGAGGTAGGATGCCGCCGCGTTGATGCGCATGCTTCACGGCAATGGCGCGCCCTTGCCACAGCCCGATCGGGGCTGAAAAGGCATATTCGCTTGGGTGGAACGGGTTCTGGCATGTCTCTGAAGGCGAAAATGCCGCGCGATGGCCGTGCCCAACCCTGATGGAAAATGCAGGCGGCAAGCACAAAGGGCCCGAGGGCCCCTGGTTGGCAGTGGTGGCGCTCAGGCGCCCGGGATGCCAGCCCTGGGGAAACGATTACTGCGAGCGCTGCTGATCGCCAGGCTTGCCGCCGGGCTGCTGATGACCGGGATTGGACTGCTGCTGCTGGCCAGGCTGGCTGGGGTTGCCGGTCTGTTGCTGGCCCGGGTTGGTTTGCTGCTGCTGGCCGGGATGGCTGGGATTGCCGGGCTGCTGCTGACCTGGATTGGACTGCTGCTGCTGACCGGGGCGGTTCTGATTGCCAGGCTGCTGCTGGGCGGGATCGTGCTGCTCTTGTTGACCGGGCTTGCTCTGGCTGCCGGCCTGCTGCTGGCTGGGGCTGGATTGCTGCTGCTGGTTCGGGCTGCCGGGGCGGCCCGACTGCTGTTCATTGGGGTAGGTCTGCTGCTGCTGTTGATCCTGTTCGCTGGTGCGTTTCGGATCGCTTTGCTGCTGCTGATTCAGATTGTTCTGATTGTTGGTGTTCTGGCTCTGCTGTGTCATTTCCATACTCCTTGAGGTTCGGTGTCGGTAAAGAACAGTGATCGTCAACCACTGAGCCTTTACTTTGAACCGATGCCGTCCCACCCGTTGTAGGACGTCCTGGCTATTACTTTTTGTTGCCATGTGTCAACCTGTAAATCGCCCAATTGCGTGGATTTGCTGGGAAAACAACGGTGTCATGAGCGCTGGCTGATGCCAGACCCTGTCGCATCGGTCTGGCCGCCTGCGCTTGTCCGCATCTCGCAGCCGAGAAATGGAACCTTGACCAGAAGCTCGTTACTCATCGGCCATGGCATCGAAGTGGTGCTGCAGGAACCGTGATGCTTGACGATCCCTACCTGGCTTTGCTCGATGCATTGGCGCGTGGACTGCGCGGCGTCGAGCCGGCGCTTCTGGTTCAGGCCCAGTGCCTGCAACTCGACGGCCGCCGCGTCGATTTTTCGTTGGAACGCGACGCCCACGATGGCGCGGACGACCGCATCGTGCTGCGCTGTGACGTCCTGCGCCTGCCGGCCCCCGCGTCGGAAGAAGTCTGCCGGCGGCTGCTGCGCGCCAACAATCTCTGGGTCGGCACGCATGGCGCGACGCTGGCGCTGCGCGGCGACGACGTGGTCATGCTGGGTGTTTCGGCGCGCATCGCGTCAATCGACGGCGCAGGGTTTTCGCGCCTGCTCAACGGCTTGCACCGCGAGGCCGGGCGCTGGGCGCAGCGGCTCGCAGACCCGCAGCCACTGGCCATTCCCCCCGATATGCGCGCCTGAGCGTGCCGCACGATGCACATCCAACCCGACACCCCTTACCACGAGGCACTTGCCGCGCTGGCCCTTGAAATCGGTCTCGATCCCGGAGATCTGGCCGAACGCGAAGAGCTGGTCATTGACGCCGTTGCGGTGGGTTTTTCAGCGCGGCGACACGCCGGTGCGCAGGGCATCGAGATGGTCTGCAAGGTCGGCCCGCTGCCACAGCCGCCGTCGCTGTCCTTGCTGCGCCTGCTGCTGCAGGCCAACACCCTGGGCTTTGTGACGGCCGGCGCCACGCTGGGGCTGCAGCACAACGCCGATGCGCTGGTGCTGGCCAGCCTGCACCCATTGAACATGCCGCCGGTCGCGCTGGCGCGCGCCTGTCGCACGCTGGCTGAAACCGCAGCCGTCTGGTTGTTGGCGATCGACCAGGGCCTCGATCAGACCGATACCGCTGCGACCGAACCACAGGATTTTTCGAGGATGACACCATGACCCGTTACCAGCAACTGCTTGAAAACTACGCCCTCCTGGTGGGCATCGAGCCCGCGTCCGATCTTCTTGACACCCAGGAGGTGCAGGTCGCCGAGCTGAGCGTCGGCTTCACGGTGGAAGGGGATGAGGACAACGGCAGCATCGTGCTGTTCACCAGCCTGGGTCTGCCCACGCCGCAGATGCCGCGCGAGCGTCTGATGCAGTTGATGCTCGAAGCCAATGCCTTCTGGGCCGGCACGGGCGGCTGCACGCTGGGCCTGCAGGCGCATACGGGTGCGGTACTGGTCTGCGCGCGCGCGCCGCTGGCGCTGTGCGATGCGCCGGCGTTTGCCGCCGTGGTCGAGGCCTTTGCCGAAGTGGCGCTGCTGTGGCGCGAAATCGTGCAGGGGCGCCAGGCGGTTGATCTCACCGAATTGGCCGCCTGAGCATTGCGAGGACATCATGACCTATCCCCTATCGCAGGCGCTTGGCCCGCATGTCGCGTTGCCCCCGCTGCCCCGGGAAGCGGTTGCGGGCAAGGCGAATGATGAAATGTCGGCCGGCGTACAGGGCGTGGGCGCGGCGCAGGGGACGCTGGTGGCCGTGGGCGATGGCCTGGCACGCAAAGAGTTGCATCAGGATGTCAAGCTGGCGGAAAGCTTCTCCGACGTGGATGACGATGATGACGATGATGACAACGACATCTTCTTCGAAGCCAGAGAAGGCGGCAGTGAAATAGACGACTCGCAAGATGGACTGGCCACGCGCAGGGGCGAGGCGCCGGTGGCGAGCGATGCGGCTTTCAGATTCTTGCAGGGGCGCGCCGGCACCAACGTCTCCGAGTTCCGGGAGATGGAAACGGACCCGTCGGGTGGGCTTGGCGCACGTGGAATGCCGGCTGTCGACGAGCTCGACGACAACATCGATGAGGCAGTTGCCGCGGCGCAGGCGCGCAATGCGAGGGCCGCAGCCGCAGACGGCGTGCACCATGCACCTGTGCAGGGGCAGGCGCCCGCGGTGGTCGTGCATGCCGGGTTGGCGCAGGAGCGTGGCGTGGCCGAAGCGCAGGTGCAACGGCAGCAAGGCGGTTGGCTGCAGTCGATGGCTTCCTTGGGCGGCCAGGCCCTTCAAACCATGAAGGGCTCGGTCATTTCCGGGGCCGGATATCTGATGGGCAAGGCATTGGAGCGTATCCCCGTTGCGCCGCCCCGGCTCCAGAAGACCGCGCAACAGCAGAACCTGGATCGGAGCGCGGAACTAGCGGCCCGGATCAACCACGAGCTCAGAGTGCTCAATACCCATGTCAAGGGCAAGACCGGCAAGGACATTATCGACATCGAGGGCCAACTGTCCCCGGTGGCGCTGACCCGTCAGGACCGGCTGTTCAACGCAAGGCACACGGTGACAGGCGCGCTTTCGGCGGGAACCTCGACGACGGGCAATCTGGCGGGTGCCGCGGCAGTATCGCTCGTCGCCACGGGGGTAGCCTCTATGTTGGGCCTTCCGCTGTTGGGGATCGCGGGTTATTTGACCGGCGGATTCATGGCAATGAATTCGGTGCGGAGCCTGTCCAAGAATGCAACCGACGCCGCCGTGCGGTCGATGATCGACGCCACGGAAGAGCAACTTCGGCCGTTGGAGGAGGAGCTTCGCAGCATTGAAAAGGAGGAGCAGGCGCGCTACGACGTTGAAAACCGCATCGTGCTGGCCGCCGAGCCGCGGTCGCAACAGATCAATGCCCTGAAGACGCAGCTGTCGCATGTGGAAAAGGCGCTGCAGCCTGGCGCGCCGGCAAGCGTCGAGGTGCGCCAGGCACCGGCGCGGCCGTTGCCGCAGCGTGTGTCCATGGGCAATGGCGTGCAGCGCAAGGATCTGCTGAAGGCGGGCGTGAGCATGCGCGAGCGCTTCAGCCGTTTTTTCAACGGGATTGCTGATTTCTTCCGTACGCGGCGCATGATTGCGGCCAATGATGAGCATGCGTATGTCAATGTTGCAAGCAACAAGGCGACATTTGCCGCGCTGTCCTCGATGCGCGCGCCCGACAGCCGTATCGACGCACTTCAGCTGGTGGCCCGCAGCCAGCACAAGAAAGATGAGCCAGCGCTGCGCGAGCGGCTGTTGCAGGGCGAGAACCTGGTGCGCACGCTGCAGGCGGCAAAGGGGCCGAGTTTCGGGAAGGTGGCTTTCGATGCCAAAGACGGTTTTGACGCGCGCCCCGTTGCCGCGACCTTGTCCACGTCGCGCATGCTGGCCTGGTATCTCGATGCGCTGGCGCGCTTGCCTGAACCAGACCGGGAAAATCATCCCGATATGCCGCACGTGGTACGCAATGCCGACGAAAGCCTGACGATCCAGGATCCCGCAGGCAAGCTCTCCAGCTTCCTGATGGGCGTTCCCACAGCCTATGTGGGCCCGACACCCGGGCGCAGTGAGATAACGATTGACGACCACTCGCCCGGCATGCCCGGCGCAATGTCCGGCATGAAATTCAGTGTGGATCTCAAGGACGGCGTTCAGGTCCTGAACCTGTCCTTCGTGCCCAGAAGCAGCGGCCAGATCTTCAGACCATTGGACCAACATGGGGCGCTGGTCCAACTTCGGGGCGCGATGCGCGACGTGGGTGCTTCTGCAGACAGGGGGCGCCAGGAAATCGCCGGCCTTTCACGGCAGCAGCTGCTTGACCTGCGCGGCAAGCTCAAGAACGAGTTGGAGCCGCTGGAGAAGCTCGACCAGGTAGACCTTGCCCAGCTGAGCGCCTTGAAAAACTGGAGCGACCCGGAGCGCGTGGCGGAGCGCAAGCGCATTACGGGCTAGCCAGTCGTGTGCGGCCCGTGGTGCGGGCGCCGCTGCATGCCGGTCGGTCGATATTCCAAGCATGGATTGCCTGAGAACTGCGAGGACCTCATGAACAACCCCCTGTCACCAGCGCCCGGCCCGCATGTCGCGTTGTCCCTGTTGCCCGAGGCCCCCGTTGCAGGCGACGCAAACCATGAACTGCCGGCAGGCGTACACGGCATGGGCGCGGCGCAGGGCGCGCTGGTGGCCGTGGGGAATGGCCTTGCCCGCGCAGCGTTGCATCGGGATGTCGATTTATCGCTCGGCGAGTCCGACGATGACGACATCCTTTTCGATGCCTGGGACGGCGCTGCTGAAATCGACGCCGATGCGCCAGACCGAGCGGGCGCGCAGTCGCCTTCGGCCAGCGGCTTCGCGGTATACGACAAAGACTTCTTCTTTGATTTCAACGAGATGAGAGCCGATTCGCAAGAGGGGCCCGGCGAATGGGTATTGGTGGATGCGGGGCCGGCTGCTGACGAACTCGGCGAAGCCGCCGACCATGCATCTGTCCCGGCGCGGGCGCGCGATGCCGGGGTCGACCCCGACGCAGACAGCTTGCACCATGCGCCGGTACAGAGGTTTGCGTCCGTGGTGGCCATGCAAAGCCCGTTGGTGCAGGCGCGTGACGAGGCGCAGGTGCATGGGCAGCAGCCACAACTGAACTCCGCGCAGGACTTTCAGGCTGTTGCGCAGGTGGTCGTTTACGGCATGCGATATGTGTCAGGCGCCTTGTTCTCGATCGCGAGCGGCATTGCGGCACCCCAGCTCCGCGGTAGTGCGCAACCGCAAAATCTTGACCAGATCGGCGAACCAGCATCCCGGATCAACCCGGAGCCCAAGGTGCCCGATGCGCAGGTCAAGAGCAAGTCTGATTAGGAAATGATCGAATTTGAGGGCGGGCTGTCCTGCAGATGCTGAACCTGTCCTTTGTGCCCCGCAGCAGCAGCAACCCGCTTGGCGCGCAGCTGCTGACGTAGCAGTCATTCGAAGGTGAAGCGATGGCGCGGCTTCGCGCTTTGATGAACTCGCACGAACCGACAAGCGCTGCGCAACGCAAGCGCATCGTGCCGCATTGACCGGCATGCATCCGGGCGCCGCTGCATTCGACAGCTGTCGGCACCCGACCTTTGACAAGACCCTCAGGTTTTTCCACGCAACTGGTACGCCACAGCATCTTTGATTCGATAGTGAACTTAAATCGAATTCATGTCACTAATAGTTTTTTAAATAAAAGCAGTGCTGCTGCTGGCTCTTTGAGGTCATACCGGTGGCGCAGCGTTGCCAATGCACGGCGATGCCATGGTCTTGCCAACGCCATCCGCTTCAAACGCTGCTGAAAGGGTGACCGCAATCGCGGCCGTCTAGCCGGCAGCGCCCGCTCAGGGCGCACGGGGTGGCAATACCGCTTTGACACGAAAAATCATTTTTGCAGGAAGACATATGACGCTGGTGTGTACGCGCACTGGCGTTGTGCGATGCCCGGCATTTGCCACCCTGGTGGATGCCTTGGCCGAAGTGGCACTGCTGCGGCGTGAAGTCGCGCGGGGCCGTAACGAAATCGAGATGCCGGCGCTGCCGGCCTGAGGAGCACCCATGATGAATTACCTGACGAGTGCCGCGCAGAGCGGCTACCGGCCTGCGGCCCATGTCTCGCACAGTGAAGGAATACCGCCCGGTGGAGTGGGAGATGTGTCGGCGAGAAGCCGGGCGCAGGCCGGGTCCAGTGGAGTGGATGATGGCGAGTGGTCTATCCCGTGGCCGGCGGATGATTCGTCGTCTGCTGCTTCATCGATGGGGGCCGCTGCTGCCTACAGCGTCAGGACATACCAGCCGCAATCGACCGGTGAAATAGCCAAGTTAGCTAGGCGGTTTGTGGAGGAGGCCAAGACCGCCGCCATTGCAGTGGATGAAGGTCTCTACGAGTTGCTTGCTGGGATAAATCTTGCCGGTGATGAGACCGTGATGAGAGTACAAGACCTCGATCG